>DASTGP010000015.1:0-10769 GCA_035605585.1 Gallionella sp.
TCGTTATCCCAGGCGTTGATGTTGCCGGGTCTGGCGATGTAGGGCGCGGTTGGGAACTGTTCTTTCAATTCAGGCACCAGCGGGCCGTTCGGGCCGTTCTCGAAACTGGTGGTCAGGATGGTCGGTAGATTGAAATACTTGGCGCAGTCGGCCAGCGCCAGCACATTGTTCTTGAACTCGCCGGGCGAGAAATCCTGCACCAGAGAGATCAGGCCGGACTGGTGATCCACCAGCAGACAGGCGGCGTCGTCCTTGGAAAGACGTGAGTATTCGAATGGCTTGCTCATGACGGTATGCTCCTTCCCGGATTTCTCCGATCGATTGCCCATCGCCTTCCGGGATGTCACGCCCGATCGGCGGGGAAAGATCGACACGTTACCGGCGACAGCCGATGCCGGCCATGGGGTGAAAGGCGTAGGGAGGCGGGAAGGGGGCGAACCTTGGACTGATCTGTAGCCGCTGCCGGCGTGATGAACCACTACCGGCTGGCCGGGCTACTGGCGGTCTGGCGACCGGTCACGCGTATGCTTGTGCTTGCCGCGCGGAGCGTTGTGCGGCGGGACGTTTGTCTGCCGAAACGGTTGCACCGGAATTCATCTTGAAGAATCCGACGAGCTGCTGAAGCGTCTCGGCCTGGCCGTTCAGCACCTGCGCCGTCGCTGCGAGTTCTTCGCTGCTCGAGGCGTTGTGCTGGGTGGCCTGGCTCATCTGCGTCATTGCGGTATTGATCTGCGCCACGCCGCTGGTTTGTTCCGTACTGGATTCGGCAATCTCCTGCACCAGGCCTGATGTCTTGTTGATGGCCGGGACCATCTGCTCGAGCAGCCTGCCGGCACGCTCCGCCAGTTCGACGCTGCTGCCCGCGACGCCGCTGATCTCGTGGGCCGCCACCTGGCTGCGTTCCGCGAGGGCGCGCACTTCGGCGGCCACCACGGCGAAACCGCGCCCCGCGTCGCCTGCGCGTGCCGCTTCGATCGCGGCGTTCAGGGCGAGCAGGTTGGTCTGGTAGGCGATGTCGTCGATGATGCCGATCTTGGCGGCGATCTGCTTCATCGCTTCCACGGTCTGCAGCACCGCCTCGCTTCCTTCCGATGCCTGCGTCGCCGCCTGCGTGGCCATGCCGTCGGTCAGTTTGGTGTTTTCGGTGTTCTTCTGGATCGCGGAGCTCATCTGCTCGACGGAGGCGCTGATCTCTTCCACGTTGGAAGCCTGTTCGCTCGATGACTGGCTCAGGCTTT
Organism: Gallionella sp.; assembly: GCA_035605585.1. Taxonomy (GTDB): domain Bacteria; phylum Pseudomonadota; class Gammaproteobacteria; order Burkholderiales; family Gallionellaceae; genus Gallionella. The sequence continues at coordinate 1,239 of DASTGP010000015.1, forward strand.
GTGCGGTGGAACTGATCTCTTCCGAGGCCGCGGCCAGTTCGCCGGCCGCACTGCGAACGTCCGTGACGATGCTCGCGATGTTCCCGGCCATGGTGTTGATGGCGTGCGTCAGGCGGCCGACCTCGTCGTGGAACTCCACCGATTTGAGCAGGCTCACGTCACCCGCGGCGATGACCTGGCAGCTGCGCACCGCCTGATCGAGCGGACGCAACACCCGGTACGACACTAACCACCATACCCACGCGGTCGTCGCCAATGCGGCAGCGACCAGCAGGCCGATCTCTCCTTGATGGGAAGTGTCGGCGGTACCTTCGATGATGGCACGCAGCTCCTCTCCGCCCAGCCCAAGGATGATCAGGCCGACGAAGGCACAGGCAAGCGATACCCGGGCGCGGATGCTCAGATCGCTTATGGCGGTCAGCCAGCCGCGCCATCCGGTGGGGACCACCTTGCCTTCCCTGATGGTGATTCCCTTGGCGGTTCCGTCGCGGAACCGGCGGTAGACCTGCTCGGCGGCCTTCACTTGTTCGGCGTTCGGCTTGGTGCGCAAGGACATGTAGCCGGTGATCTGTCCGTTCTCCCAGATCGGGTTGGCATTCGCTTCGACCCAGTAGTAGTCGCCGTTCTTGCAGCGGTTCTTGACCAGGCCGCGCCAGGGTTTGCCGGCCTGCAAGGTGTGCCACAGGTCCTTGTAGGCTTCGGGAGGCATGTCCGGGTGGCGCACGATGTTGTGCGAGGCGCCCAGCAATTCCTGTTCGGTAAAGCCGCTGATCTCGAGAAACGGGCGATTGATGTAGGTGATCCGCCCCTTCAGGTCGGTCTTGGAAACGATATATTCACCCTCGTTAAGGTGGTGTCCGACATTGGTTACGGGCAGATTCACGCGCATGGTTATTCTCCGAATGGGATGGCTGACGTTCGAATGCGCTCAAAAAAACCTTTGCGCAAAAGGTGTTAGCCGACATTGGAAATATACCCGGCGAATAAATGAAAAACAGTCAGGGGTTCTTGATTTGCATGTAGTCATGCGGGAACCCGGCGTAGGGAAATCCCTATGGGATGCCAAGGCGACACAGGGAAACGCTATGTACGGCGCGGGTCTGACAGGTTTACGCCTGCCAGACGCCGAAACCCGCCGAACGCAGGTCGATGCCGATCTCGACTTCCCTCTCGCACGCCTCATCGTAGGACATCGGGTTGAAGCCTTCGTAGAGGTCGGGCAGCAGGTGCAGGCCGTATTCCCTGACGTAGCGGTTGGACTGGATGCCGGCCTTGTGCTTATCGAAGCGCACGTCGGGGTCGATGCCGGTCATGCCGACGTAGACGCAGGGCTTGCCCGGGACGTAGTCGGGGTTACATCTCTTGAATTTCCCTTCGTACAGGACGTCTTTCGATAGTTCGATCACATAGACGTGATAGTGGTGGCGGCGCGACATGGTTGTTTCGGTGAGACTTGAGGCAGGGGAATATACCGGACTTGCCCGCGGCGCGTCATTGCCTCACACCCCGATGTCCTCGTTCCACAGCTTGGGAGAAGCCTTGATGAAGCCCGACATCAGGTCGATGCATGTCTTGTCCTGAAGGACTTCGACCGTCACCCCCTTGGACTGGAGCAGTGCTTCCTCACCCATGAAGGTCCGGTTCTCGCCGATGACCACTTTGGGGATGCCGTAGAGCAGGATCGCGCCCGTGCACATGGAGCAGGGCGACAGGGTGGTGTACAGCGTGCACTCCCGGTAGACGGCAGCCGGCCGGCGTCCCGCGTTCTCCAGCGCGTCCATTTCCCCGTGGAGCACGACGCTGCCGGTCTGTACTCGCCGGTTGTGTCCACGTCCGATGATCCGGCCCTGATGGACGAGGACGGAGCCGATAGGAATGCCGCCTTCCTGCCGTCCTTTTTCCGCTTCTTCGATCGCCGCTTTCATGAATTCATCCATGATGTTCGCTCCTTTGGCTGAGAGTCGTCCCATCTTACGCCACCGTAGTCCTGTTTACACATTCCTCCTCATTGCGGGGCAATGGACAAGGTATTAGGCTGAATCGGAGATCTTTGTTTTGACCTGAGAGAAGGAGAGCGACATGAGCTACAGCGAACAACTCATTCAGCAGGTATGGGAAAAAGGCCGAGCAAACGGCGAGATCGATTCCGATCTGTGGCGAGAGGACGAATGCGGAGCGTGGATGTGCCGGTCGGACTATGGCAAGGCCGATTCCGACTTCGGCTGGAAGATCGTCAATACCGTGCCGGGTGCGCCGGATACGCCGGAGAACCTGCGGCCATTCCATCACGACAACGGCTATGACTTGGCGAGTCACGGGGCTATGTGCCGTTTCACGGCGGATCGAACCGGCCTTCCCGTCTTCGAGCACTCTTTCGATCCGCGCAACCGGAAGGTGTGACGGTGGCAGGGGAGGCTCGATACGCTGACGCTAAGCCGGCCCCGCGAATCTTTCAGGGCATGCCCGCCACATGGCGCTCTTCGTTCAGCTTCGCCAGCTTGGCTTTCAGCTCGGGAAGGATCGCCGCAACCGCCTTTTCTCCCGCGAGCACCGCCTTGTGGCGCCCACTCGCGTCTGCCGCGGGGAGGCCGGAGGTGGCGGGACGCACGATGATGTCCGCGCTGGCTTGCTCTTGGCGATTGATGGTCTTTCCGAAGATGGAGAAGGTCTGCCACATGATGTCGGTGATGCCCGCCGTGCTCCTGTCCTCGGGGCGGTCGGAGATGTCGACGGCGATGACGAAGTCCGCGCCCATCGTGCGGGCGACCCTTGCCGGAACGGGCGCGACCAGCCCGCCATCCACGTAATCCTGGCCGTTGATGTTGACGGGTTGGAAGAACACCGGCACGGAAGACGAGGCGCGAACCGCCATGCCGGTATTGCCCTTGCGGAACACCACCATCTCGCCGTTGCTCAGGTTGGTGGCGACAGCGGCAAAAGTCTTCTTGAGCTTTTCCATCGGGCGGCCCTTGACGTTCCGGTTGATGAAATCCTGCAGCGCCTGTCCCTTGATGCACCCCCTCTTGTCCGAGACCATGGTCTCTGCGATGCAGCGGTACAGGCCTGAACCGTCGAGAACCTGCTCCTCTTCCAGGTTCATGGACAGTTCCTGTATCTGGAAGCCGGTGAGTCCGGCAGCGTAGAGCGCACCCACGACGGAGCCTGCGCTGGTACCTACCACGATGTCGGCAGAGATGCCTTGTGCCTCCAACGCCTTGATTACGCCGACATGCGCAAAGCCTCGTGCGGCGCCGCCGCCCAACGCGAGCGCGATCTTTGCGGGGGGGCGCTCCACTACAGGCTGCGCAGGCGGCAGTTGCGGTTGTGGCGGCGGTGGTGGAGTTACCGGGGGCGTGGTGCAGGCGGTCGTGCCGAGTAGCAACAGGATCGCGATTACATTCTTCTTCATGGCTTCAACTCGTTGGATGGCTGTGAGACAGCAGGCGCGAACCGCTTGGGACGCTCTGTTGTTTCCTTCTTGGGCGGCAATATACACCATAATATTCAGTCGGTTGCCTCCTTGAGCGAGCGTGGTGGCGATCAGCGGCTGGAGCCGCGGATCGTGATCAGGGTGATTTCAGGTGGGGCGAGCAGGCGGATGGGCGGCCCCCAGGTGCCGGCACCGCGGCTGACGTACAGCATGCGACCGTCGGGCAGTTCGGTGAGGCCAGTGTGCACGCCGTAGACAAGCCGCGTCAGATAGACGAAGGGGAATATCTGGCCGCCATGGACGTGGCCGGAGAGCTGCAAATCAAATCTCGTGTTGCTGTTCACCACCGGCTGGTGCTTGAGCAGGACGACGAAGTCGTCGGGGGCGGTTGGGGGATGAGCCTTCGTGGCATTCGGGTTCGCCATGGAATCATCGACTCCCGCCAGCACGATGCCGCCGGTCTTGGCCGACTCACCACGGAGCACGGTGAAGCCTGCGTCGTGCAGGAAGCGCAAAGCGTTTTCGAGTCCCGCGTGCTGCTCGTGATTGCCGAGGACGGCGTAAGCGCCGAGTGGCGGCGTGTAGGCATGGAAGCGGGCGGCAAGCGCGCTGAGGTCGCCGCCGTGGCCTTCGACGATATCCCCCGTCGCAACCACGATGTCGGGCTTGAGCTCGCGCAGCTTGGCGGTGACACGGTCGAGGAAGTCGTCTCCCAACATGAGGCCGAGATGCAGGTCGGAGATCTGCGCGATGGTGATGGGGCCGGAGGCGAGCTTGGGTGTGGTGATGGTGACCTCTTCAACCTGTATTTGCCGTGCTTCCACAAACCCGTAGCCTAGCAGAGCAAGAGCCAACAGGGCCACGGCGTGGAAGGCGGTCGCATTGCTCAGCGGCCAATTGAGTCTCAGCAGTGCGGCGAATGCGTGAGCGAGGTCGAACAACAGGCCGACGCAAAGAAACAGGAACAGGTAGCCCACCCAGGCATAGCTTACCCAGGCGGCGACTGTGACATATGGCGAGCCTTGCCGCTCCATGAGCTGGACAAGCAACGGGGAGAGCGTCAACACCATGCCTGCCAGTATCAGCGCCAGCGCCGTGGGGACTGAACGCGGCAAGGCCCGCCACGCCTTGCCGAGCGCGTAGAGATTCATTGCGCCGTATACCAGTATGGCCATGCCCATGAATGTCAGCATTGCCAAGCTCCTTGAGTAATGCCTCCGACTTCCTGCATTGACGACGGCCAGTGTAGATCAGATAGAAACAGTTCGAAGGCGTTCGGGAGAATTATCTCTACTGGCTACAACGCCCCGCGGGCCGACGGTCCTCCGCTGGCCAGATAGTCTTCGAGCAGGGCGGGAGTCAGGGGTTTACTGTAAAAATAGCCTTGCACCTCTTCACACTGCCTGTCGCGCAGATATTGCAGTTGTGCTTCGGTCTCGACCCCTTCCGCGATGACGCCGATTTTCAGGTTATGGGCCATGGCGACGATGGTGTCCACGATGGCCTCGTCGTCGGAGTCGACCGAGATGTCCTGCACAAAGGATCTATCCACCTTCAGTTTATCGATTGGCAGATGCTTGAGGTAACTCAGGCTCGAATAGCCGGTGCCGAAATCGTCGATGGCCAGTTTGACCCCGAGCTCATGGAGTTTCTCGAGATTTTTGATGACCAGATTGACGTCGTTCATCATCACGCTTTCAGTGATCTCAAGTTCCAGGTACCGGGGTTCGAGGCCGGTCTCCTCGAGAGTACGCGCCACCAGCTCGATGATACCCGGCTGGGAGAACTGGCTCGCCGAGATGTTGACTGCGACACAGAACGGGGCAAATCCCTTGTCTTGCCACTCCTTGTTCTGGCGGCAGGCCTCGCGGATGATCCATTCTCCCATCGGCAGGATCAGCTTGGTTTCTTCGGCAAGGGGAATGAAGCTCATCGGTGGAACCATGGGTTCCCCGGGGGGGGCCCAGCGTATCAAAGCCTCGACCCCTGTCAGCCGGTTGTCGGAAATGCTGACCTGAGGCTGGTAGTGGAGTACGAACTCGCGGTTCTCGATCGCATTGCGCATCTTGTTTTCAAGTTGCAGCGAGGCTAATGCCATGGCATTCATTTCCTCGGTGTAAAACTTGAAGTTGTTCTTTTGCTGCTGCTTGACACGGGTCAGTGCGGAGCCGGCATTTTTCAGCAAGTCACTGCCATTTTCCCCGTCCTTGGGATACATGCTGATGCCGATGCTGCAATTCGTGACCAGGGAGTTCTGTTCGATCTCCAGTGGCTGGGCGACGCGGCGAAGGATTTCTCTGGCGGTTTCGGCGACGTCTTCCGGCTTGGAGATATCCCGCAAGACGATGGCGAATTCGTCGGCCCCCAGGCGCGCCAGGGTATCGTCCGTGCCGATGACGCCCTGCAACCTTTGGGCCACGGATTTGATCACTTCATCCCCCAATCTGTGCCCCAGGCTTTCGTTGATCAACTTGAAGCGATCGATGTTGACCAGCAATAGGGCGGTCATGTTTTCCGCTTCCTTGGCGTGCAGGGCTCTCAGTTTCTGTGTGGGGGACTTGTTGAGCATCGCTGTGGCCGCTTCCCTTGCTCCCTTTGCGTGAGCGATGGCTCGTTCCAGGCGGTCAACGAGGAGGTTGCGGTTCGCCAGGCCAGTTAGTTCGTCATGGCTGGACAGGTAAGCCATCCGGTCTTCGTACTGCTTCATTTGAGTGATGTCCACCATCACTCCAAGCAGCGAAATTTCCTTGCTTTGCTCGTCCTTGATCAGCCTGATGCGGTTGTTGATCCACACTATGTTTCCATCGGCGGTGATTGCCCGGCAGGTGTATTCACCGGACACGCCGCTTTTCAATGCCTCGGATATCTTTTCCTGGCAGGCAGGAAAGTCGTCCGGATGGCAGTATTTTTCCAGGAAGCCCGGCTCGTCGTGCCACCTGGACAACGGATAGCCCAACAGCGCTTCCGCGCGTTGGCTGACGAAGGTGTACTTGTTCGTCAGGGGGTTCAATTCCAGGATGATCGCGTCGACGCCTTCGATCAGGTCGTGGTATCGCGTCTTCGAAGTTTCCAGATGGGAAATCAGGGACGCAATCTTCTTCGATGCATGGTTGAACGTCGCAGTGAGCGTGCCGAGTTCGTCGTTCGATTTGAAATCGATGTGCTGGTCATGTTCGCCGGCGCTGAGTCGGCGGGCAAAATTGGACAGCAGGCCGATGGGGGACAGCACGTGCTTCTTAAGCGAAACAAAAAAGAGCGTCGTTGTGATGAGCAAGGTAAGGAGCATGCTGAGGAAGTTGAAGCGGGCGGTCCGCCACGCCTCCTCCTTGGTCTTGCTTGAAAAAGCAGTCGACTCCTCCGTGATCAGGTCGACCGCACGTCCGAGGTCTTCCGACAACTTATTGTCCGCCCCCCTGATGAGGCTGTCTGCCTGCCGGCTGTCATAGCGGCTTTGCTGAAAGACATCCAGGGATGCCCTGTAGGCGTTGCCAAGTTGCTTATGCATCTCCAGAAAATTCTGGATCATTGGCGCGGCCTCGGATTTTCCCAGCCTGGTGATCAGCAAGGCTGCATCCGTATCTATTTCTTTTTCGAGGCGCAAAAAATCCGACCAATGTTTGCGCAGGTCGTCGGGATTGTCGCCGCGAAGCAGAACATTCTTCCATTGGTGGATCTGCTCATTGAAATCCACCTGCATTTCAAGGGCGGCGCGGGCGTTGGCATCGTACGTATCGTTGACGATAGCGAAATTCTCGAGCATCCCGTGGGTCTGCCAAACGGCAAATCCTCCGGAGAGCAAGATAATCAACATCGGGATGAAGGCGGTCAGAAGGAGCTTTTTGCTGAGGTTCAAATCGAGTTTCCCTAAGTTCTTATTCCAAACCGGTATGGCTGTACTGACTTACCCGCAGCCGCTTCACTGCGTCTGCTGTTCCATCGCTTTTCGCTGTTCCTCGGCCTGTTTTTGCTGTTCGGTATCGACAGCCTTGGCCTTGTCGAGCGAGTTGCGCTGCTGTTCGTACACCTTGGGGGGCGGAGGCTGGTCGCTGTTCGGACTGCATGCGGTGAGCAGCAAGAGTGCGCTTAGGGCGGTGGTGCGACAGATCATCGTGTACTCCTCGGTCGTGGGAGGACGCGTCATCCAGTCGCAAATCGACGATCTCTGGCATGACCATCCTCGAAGGTTGCAGAATACAACAAGTCGAGGCTGCTGGTAGGTGTTTACCCGATTGCAAAGCAACGGTGGAGGCGCATATTAACGGGCGTGAACAGTTCGGGCCGAGTTGGGCCGCGAAAGGAGGAGGACATGTCGCTAGTGACCGATACTTTGCGTGCCTCGACGATCACCGAGGGATTGAGCGATGTCGAGATCGGGATACTCGCCGGAGTATGCGAGATCATCGAGTACAAGGATGGCGAGGTCATCCTGAAGCCCGGCGGACCATACACGCCCAGTTTGTACATCCTCGCGCAGGGCGATGTCGATGTGAAAGTGCTGGCCGGTGAGGAGGAGTCGACCGTCCATGTGCTCAAGCCCGGAGACCTGGCTGCCGTGATCACTTTCGTCGGCGGCGATCCGTCGGAGATCAGCGCGACGCTGTATGCAATGGGCGACGTCAAGATGTTGAGCCTGGACCAGACACGGTTCAAAAGTTTGATCGAGACCCATCCCTTGCTGGTGTATCACGTCATGCAGGGCGTGGTGCGCAATGTGGACCGTATCGTGCGGAGCGTGAATGAACTGACCGCGGAAATGAACGAGTACATCTGCCACGCCAACATCCACTACTAGTGCGCACCTCGAATAACCTACTGCGCGGCTCGATTCACCCGCAAGGGGTAGGCCGGTGGGTGCCCGGCGGCTTTGCCGCCACCCATTCGCTCGCTGCGTTGCGCGATATTGGTTCCGGCATCACGCGATACGCGCATGAGCCTTCACCGCAACTTTGTTGTCGCTTTCTCGCCTACCCACAAGGTATGTGGTTTCGACATAACCTGAAGGTTAGTCTTCACCGAAACTCGCCAGGCTCGTTTTCTCGTCGCTGCGTTGACCAGCGACTTGGCTGGCGTTCTTTGCCAGCTTAGTCGAATGGCCATGCAACGCTCCGTGCGCCTTGCACTCAAGCCGCTCGCTACGGTTCTTCGAGGCGCCCGAAGTTCTCTAGTAACCTAGGGCACGTGCGCCCTGATAGAAGGCGAAGCTGACCAGCCAGGCCAGCGTCAGCGACCAGCCGATGACCAGCACGGTATAGCTGGTTTGTTTGGCCTCGCTTTGCAAGGTCGCGATGGCGGACAGGCAGGGAGTGTAGATCAGGGTGAACAGCATGAAGCTATAGGCCTGCACCCAATCCAGCTGTTGTCCCAGCGCGCCGCCGAGTGCTTCGCCGGAGAGTCCGTAGATCACGGCGAGCGAGCCGATGACGATCTCTTTCGCAACGAACCCGAAGATCAGCGCGATGGTGAGCCCCTCGTTGATGCCGATGGGCGTGAAGATCGACTGCAGCGCGCAGCCGATCATGCCGGCCAGCGTGTCGCTGCCGGCGGGAACGGCGGAGAAGGGGATGTGGGTGAGCAGCCACACCAGCACCACGCCGGCGACGATGAACTTGGTGGCGCGGCGCAGGAAATGCTGCACCTCCAGCCAGCCGCGCAGCGTCATCTGGTGGAGGGTCGGGAAGCGATAGGGCGGCAGCTCCAGCACGAACGGCTCCTCGGCGGGGAAGCGGCGCCTGAACAGCAGCGCGGTCAGGATGGCGGTGGCGAAGCTGAACAGGTAGAGGCTGAACAGCACCAGCGGCGCATTCCTGGGTGAGAACAGCGCGGCGGTGATGAACACGAACACCTGCAGCCGCGCCGAGCACAGCGAGAACGGGATCACCAGCATGGTCAGCAGGCGCAGGCTGCGCGAGCGCATCACGCGCGTGCCCATCAGCGCGGGGACGTTGCAGCCGAAGCCCATCAGCAGCATCACGAAGCCGCGTCCGTCCAGCCCCATCTTCGCCATCAGCGCGTCCATCAGGAAGGCGGCGCGCGACAGATAGCCGCTATCTTCGACCATCGCCATGAACAGGAAAAACAGCACAATGATGGGCACAAAGGCG
>DASTGP010000074.1:0-5940 GCA_035605585.1 Gallionella sp.
CATCCCCCAGTCAGCGACCGGGTCGAACTCCATGTCCACGGCGAGATCGGCTCGCAATTGGGAAAGTGCGAACCTCACACCCTCTCCCGCACTTTCGTGCTCCCCTCTCCCGCTTGCGGGAGAGGGGCTGGGGGAGAGGGCCGCTGTGTAAGCCCACCACTCGGCACGCTTGCCGAGGAAGTTGAACAACAGCTTGCGCGTGGTGAACAAACCGCGATCTTCGAACAGCCATTGCATGTGCTGCGCTTCCACACTCTCCGGCTGCTTGCGCATCTGCTCCAGCAGCTCCTCCCAGGCCTCTTCCTGCTCGCTGCCCGCGCGTTCCAGCAGGCTCATGCCCTGCATCACGTCGGCATTCAGCGGCGCGCGCTGCATGACCTGCATAAACCAGCCGTGGAAGGTGCTGATGGTGATACCGGGCTGCGCCAGCAACACACTGCCGTACAGGCTGCGGGCGCGCTGCAGTTGCGCATCGCTCAGATCATCGATACCGCGTTCGGCGAGGAACTTGCGCACGAAATCATCGCCGCCCATCGCTAGGTCGCGCAGCCAGAGCTGCAGGCGCGCCTGCATCTCCTGCGCCGCTTTGCGGGTGAAGGTGATGGCGAGGATCTGCGACGGCTGTGCGCCGTCCAGCAACAGGCGCACCATGCGCGACACCAGCAACCAGGTCTTGCCGCTGCCCGCGCAAGCCTCTACGACGATGCTGCGCTTGGGGTCGAGGGCGATATGGTTGGTCATTGCCACTCTCCCTTGCGGCACACGCCGCGCATCTCGCAATGGGTACATACCGCATCGATGCCGTTCGCCGGCAGGCCTGCCCCCCCGCGGATACGTCCCATCACTTGCTCCAAACGTTCGGCATTGAGCTGAGCCAGCAACGGAACATCGTGTTTTGGCTCCACCAGTTTCACCTTGCCGTTCTCGATGCTGACGAACGCGGCGTCCGCCGCTTCATGTGCGTAGGCATAACACGCGAGTTGCACGTCCTCGCCCGGCTCGCGCAGCTTGTTGCGCAACGCCTGCTCGCTCTGCGTCTTGTAATCCAGCACGAGTTTCTCTTCTTCCCTGACATCCAACCGGTCGATGCGTCCGCGCAGGCGCACGCCTTCCAGCTGCCAATCGAATTTGCTCTCCGCCTCGGCGTAGCGCCAGCCTCCGGCTTCGTTCTCCGCCTGCCATTCCAGATAGGCAGGCAACGACTGGAACCAGCGCGCCAGCCACGCGCGCGCGGCGAAGTCCTGCTGCAGCAGGTCGGCGAACACTTCTTCGCTGATTTGTCGCAAGGCGGCAGCCATTTCTTCCTCGCTCTGCCCGTCCACTTGCGGATAGCGCTCGTGGAAACGCTGCAGAATGTCGTGAACGCGCTCGCCGTAATCGCGCTTCTCGATACCCTCCTGCACTTCGTCCAGCTCGTTCAGGCGCAGGACATGCCGAGCATAAAATTGATAGGGGCAGGCTACCAGCGAGTTGTAGCCGCTGATGGAGACGCCCAACGGCACAGCCTCCGTTGCCACACCCGGCGCAGGCTGCACGGCTTGCGGCAATTCGACCTTGCGCGCGTCTTCCGCCGCAAGGTACGCATGCAATTCGCGCTCGCTCAGGTCGTCGCCGTAAGTCAGTGAGTGCAGGTCGCGCAACATCTCCAGATAAGGGCTGAGCAAGCCCTCTTCACCATTCTTATCCTTCTGCCAGGTGACCAGCACGCAGTCGTTCAATGCGAGCAGCGCCAGCAGGTCGTCTCGCTGACGCGAGGCATGCATGCTGCGCGTGGGCAGGTTCAGGCTGCTGCGCACGCTGTCGTTGAACCAGCGCCCGCCGTCCGCCACGCTGGGCAAGTGGTCGGCATCGCAGCCCAACAGAACCACTGCATCGAAGGCGCGCCAGCGCGTCGCCGCGAGGTGGGTGAAGCGCACTGTGCTGTCGATGCTGCTGTCGCGATAGGTCTGTGTATCCAGTTGCTGCGCCAGCCAACGCCGCCACTCGGCGAAGCGGTAACGTCCCTCGTCCTCGGCCAGTTCCTGTTGCCAATCCTCCAGCGCGCGCAGCAATTGCTGGCCTGCATCGTCCTGTTGCAGGCCGGTGTCGATGCCCAGCACACGCAGACTCTCGATCAACGCAACCAGCCATTCCCCCAGGCTTTTCTTCCTGTTTTGATCCATCAGGGTAGCGGCCTGGCGCAGGCGTGCCAGCGGCTGATGCAACGTCGTTTCGTGTTCGGCGAGGGCGATGAACTTCTCCAGCCCCGCCACCACCCCCTGTTTGCGCAGCAATTGCTCCAATTGATACACCGCCGACTTGCGCTCCCCCGCCGTCACGTCGGCAAAGATATAAGGAGACTTGAGCAGGTCGAGCAGGTCGTGGTGGTAGAAGTCGCTTTGCAGCGCCGTGAGCCAGCGGTCCAGCACGGTGCTCACCGACAGCGTGGCGAAGGTCCAGCCGGTCTCGTCCGCCACGAGCACCTCGGCACGCTCCAATAGAGCCCGCATCCGCCGGGCCACCACACGGTCCTGCGCGACGATAGCGATGTCGCGCTTGCCGAACGCCAGCCAGCGGCGCACCTGCATCGTGGCAGCGCGTGCCTCCTGTTCCAGGCTGGTGGCGGCGAAGAAGCGCAGCCTGTCGCCGAGCGGCGGGACGGACTGGGTTTTCAAGGGGATAGTCTGGTCGCGCAACAATCCGCCCCAAGGGGTTTCCATCTCCCGCAGGTCGAACACCGCCACTTCGGCGCGTTCCGCGTATTGATCGAGGAAACGCTGCTCCAGCGCGGTCCAGTCGGAAGTGCGCAACACGTACAGCGGTTTGTCGGCCTGCTGTGCCAGTTTCGCCAGGCGTTGCTGGTATGCCCGCGCGGCATCCGTTTCACCGCCGGCCTGCATCGCATACCACAGCTCGAACACCAGCCGCGCCTCGAATTGCAGCGTAGCGTTCTGACGCGCGTCGTATGCCCGCTGCACGGCCGATGCGAACGCGTCCGCATCGGAAGGCAAAGTGCTGAGGGCATGGGTCAGTTCGTCGAACAGGGTCAGCAGTTCCTGCGCCAGGCTCCACAGGTCCGCCTGCCCGAACCAGCGTCGCGACTGCAATGCCTGGTACAGCAAGGCAAGGCGGCGGCTTTCCGGCACGGAGTCAGCCGCGATGCCGCTTGCCCAGTTGTTGAGCGTCACCATCTGCGGCAACAGCAGCGCGGGCACTTGCGCCTCGCGCATCAGCGCCTGCGCCAGCGGTTGTGCGATGTGGTAACCGGGCAGGAGGATGACGCTGCCCCGCAGGTCGGGCAGCGCGGCGGCCTGCGCCGTCAGGATATGCCGGGCGACTCGGTCGAAATAGGGTTGTGCGGCGTTCAACGTTCCAGCAGGCGCAGCTTGTCCTTCACATTGCGCCATTCGTCGGCATCGGCCGGGGCATCCTTCTTTTCGACGATGGGTTTCCACAGCTTGGCCAGTTCGGCGTTCAGCGCGATGAAGTGGCGCTGGTCTTCCGGCAGGTCATCCTCGGAATAGATGGCCTCGGCCGGGCATTCGGCCACGCACAGGGTGCAGTCGATGCACTCGTCCGGGTCGATCACCAGGAAATTGGGGCCCTCGCGGAAGCAATCCACCGGGCAGACGTCCACGCAATCGGTGTATTTACACTTGATACAGGCTTCGGCAACGATATAAGCCATGGTAGTCACTCCAAAAAAGGTCGATTTATTCTAACAGAGAGGGGCGGATTAATTCACTTCACAGCTCTGCCGTTTTTGGTTAGGATGCCGCCACGAGTTAGGCAATCTGTCACGAATCAACCGCACGTTTCATTCCGAATCAACAATATCACCAAGCGAGAACAAGACAATGAGCGAACACATCCATTACGTTTCCGACGCCACTTTCGACGCCGAAGTATTGCAGGCTCCGCTGCCCGTGCTGGTGGACTACTGGGCCGAATGGTGCGGTCCCTGCCGCATGATCGCCCCCATCCTGGATGAGATCGCCAAGGAATACGCCGGCCGCCTGAGCATCGCCAAGCTGAACGTGGACGAGAACCAGCAGACGCCGCAGAAGTACGGCATCCGCGGCATCCCGACCCTGATGCTGTTCAAGAACGGCAACATCGAGGCGACCAAGGTCGGCGCCCTGTCGAAGTCCCAGTTGACCGCGTTTATTGACAGCCATATCTAAAGCGTTTACTGTCGCACCCGCATCGCCTTCCTGTTTCGTCCCCTGAAAACAACACAAACGAACACGCTTCAGGCCATGCGGGTGGTTTCTTCCACCCGATTGATCCTAATCCCTTCGTACTTCTCAATCACCATTCCTGCATAGCCATGCACTTATCCGACATAAAAACCAAACACGTCACCGAACTTGTGGAAATGGCTGCGGCCAACCAGATCGAGAACGCCAACCGCATGCGCAAGCAGGACTTGATGTTCGCGCTGCTGAAGAGCCAGGCCAAGAAAGGCGAAAGCATCTTCGGCGACGGCACGCTGGAGATCCTGCCGGACGGCTTCGGCTTCCTGCGCTCGCCGGACACCTCTTATCTGGCCGGCCCGGACGACATCTACGTCAGCCCCAGCCAGATCCGCCGTTTCAACCTGCACACCGGCGATACGATCGAGGGCGAGATCCGCACCCCCAAGGACGGCGAGCGCTATGTCGCACTGGTGAAGGTGGACAAGGTCAACGGCGAGCCGCCCGAGAACACGAAGAACAAGATCCTGTTCGAGAACCTGACCCCGCTGTTCCCGACCTCGCCGCTGCGCCTGGAGCGCGAGATCAAGGCCGAGGAGAACATCACCGGCCGCATCATCGACATCGTCGCCCCCATCGGCAAGGGCCAGCGCGGCCTGCTGGTGGCCTCGCCGAAGTCGGGCAAGACCGTGATGCTGCAGCATATTGCGCACTCGATCTCCTCGAACAATCCCGACGCTACGCTGATCGTGCTGCTGATCGACGAACGCCCGGAGGAAGTGACCGAGATGAGCCGCACCGTGCGCGGCGAAGTGGTCGCATCCACCTTCGACGAGCCGGCCAGCCGCCACGTGCAGGTAGCCGAGATGGTGCTGGAAAAGGCCAAGCGCCTGGTCGAGCACAAGAAGGACGTCATCATCCTGCTCGACTCCATCACCCGCCTGGCGCGCGCCTACAACACCGTGGTCCCCTCCTCCGGCAAGGTGCTGACCGGCGGCGTGGACGCCAATGCGCTGCAGCGCCCCAAGCGCTTCTTCGGCGCAGCACGCAACATCGAGGAAGGCGGCTCGCTGACCATCATCGCCACCGCTCTGGTCGACACCGGCTCGCGCATGGACGACGTGATCTATGAGGAATTCAAGGGCACCGGCAACATGGAGATCCACCTGGATCGCCGCATGGCCGAGAAGCGCATCTATCCGGCGATCAACGTCAACCGCTCCGGCACCCGCAAGGAAGAGCTGCTGATCAAGCAGGACATCCTGCAGCGCATCTGGCTGCTGCGCAAGCTGCTCTACCCGATGGATGAGTTGGAGGCGATGGAATTCCTGCTGGACAAGATCAAGGCGACAAAGAATAACGCCGAGTTCTTTGACTCCATGAAACGCTAAAAACTACTGCGGTGGTCATCTGCGGCGTTGCGCGGCACTCGCTTACCTAGAGGCATGTGGCTCCGACATAACCTGAAGGTTAGTCTACGCCGAAACTCGCAAAGCTCGTTTTCTCGTTGCTCCGTTCCGTGCGCCTTGCATATGACCATCCTCGCTACGTTTTTCGGCAATCGAAAAAAGCATTTTGACCGGCGCGGATATTTATGTATAATCCGCGCCTTCGCAAAAATCGTAAGCAAACGAGGTTGTTATGTACGCAGTCATTAAAACCGGTGGTAAGCAGTATCGCGTTTCTTCCGGCGAAACCCTGAAAATCGAAACCATTCCCGGCGACGTCGGCAGCGCCATCGTGCTGGACAAGGTGTTGATGGTCG
>DASTGP010000038.1:0-6078 GCA_035605585.1 Gallionella sp.
GGCCCCCAGCACGTCGCCTGCGGGGACGCTGACGCCGTTGAGGGTGTTGCTGCTGGCCTGGTTGCCCAGGCCCTTGGGCGAGGAGTTGAGGTCGATGGCGATGGCCGAGCCGAGGTTGTTGATGATGTCGAGGTGGTTGAAGGTCGGTGATGCGGATTGGACGTCGATGCCGTGGCCGTAAAGAATCTGGGCGTGCTCCAGAATGGTGGCGGTGTCGTTGGTGCCGTCCAGGAAGCGGATCTGGCCCCAGTCTCCGGGCGCGGGCGTGTTCCCCGCAGTGTCGAGCGAAGATGTGAAGACGATGGGCTGGCCCGCGGTGCCGCGCGCAACGAGTGCGCCGCTGGTCACGGTGAGGTTCTTCGCCGCGTCAAAGTTCACCACGACCCCCGCCTCGATGTTCAGGGTCGCGCCGTTCTCGACGGAGACGTCGGCCGCTACCTGGTACGGGCTCTGCGCCAGCGACCAGGTGGTGTTGGTGGTGATCGCGCCGGAGACCATAGTCGCCGCCTGTGCGCCTTGGGCCAGCCCCAGGCAGGCAACGACGGTCAGCAACAGTTTTCTTGCCGCGCTTGTTGTTAACTTCTCGGCCAACGATTTCTTCCCTGATGCACATTATTCCAGTCCCATGGCCATCACGACGAATGGCCCCCCTTTGCTGTTCAAACTGCCCACAGGCTCTAGAAAAACTACTGCGGTGGTCATCCGCCAGCTTGCCCGTGCTGACTTCATCCGACCATCCTCGCTGCGTTTTTCGACAGCTTGTTAATTCATCTCTACCTTCAATCCCTCGCCTGCATAACTGAAACGTTGCGAAGCAAGCGCTGCCGTTCCGCCCGATGCAATCACCCGCATGGCAACATAATTTCTTTGCTTCTCCGCGAATGCGCCTTTCTGGGCATCCGCAATCTGCCACGCGCCATCTAGATAAAACTCCGTCCAGTTGTGGTAATCCACGGCCTTCGCGACTCCGTTGCCGCTGAAGACATATCCACCTATCGCGCGCGCCGGAATTTTCTGGGCGCGGTAGAGCGCAGTAAGCAGGTAGGCGAATTCCGTGCAATCGCCTTTCCGCTTCTCCATCGCATAAGCGGCGCCACGATCCTCCGCGACATATCCTTCGTAGGTAATGTTGTGCGCAACCCACTCGTAGTCTTCCCTGACCATCCCCAGCGCCGGATCCCCATACAACTGGGAAGCCAGCGCAACGATCCGGTCATTGTCGGTTTCGATATAGGGCTCCCGCGAAAGGAATCGCGACTGATTGCCAACGGGCATCTCGACCGCTCGGGCGGACATCAGCAAATCCACAGTGATGCTGACGATCTCCGTTCCGTATGGCGGAATGCTTCCCAATTCGAAGTGTATGGAGCTGTTGCCGAGCTCATCGCGCTTCTCCTGATACGGATGGTTCGCGGCAATCTTCTTGACCTTCTGGTGCGAGGTTTGGGGAACCGGAAGATATGTCCAGAATTGGGCCTTTTCGAGCGGCTTCCCCCCGGTGTTGGTCAGCGTGAAGCTGTAACGAATCTGTTTCGGTATCCGATAATTCCCATCTGCCTCGCTTGAATTTCCCATGGCAGACTGTGTCCCGCCGGCACGCGTATTTTGCGCAGGTCCACCGGCACACCCAGCCAGAAGACTCAATGCAACGACAGGAAGAAGAAAGCGAATCAACCGCGACATGCTTCGTATCTCCGCGGTTCGTTTTGCTGTCTCCATAATGCCTGCTGGTTCTTTATGTGGGCGCGATACCCCTTGATGCCGCCATCGAGATGCAAAACACCCGATGCAATGCCGGACTTCTGGAGTTGCGCGTCGACCCGCTGATAGATGTCATCACTATCTGCGATCAGCAATATTTTTTCCTGGGAATTCTTCTTGCGCAGTTGCTGGATTGTCGAGGAAACCGTCGAAATCGAGCCGGGCGGAATCATAATGACATTCGCCGGCAACCACGACCGGATGTCGTTGTTTTTTCCCGGTGCCGCCACCTCTATCACAGTCCAGTTCGCCAAGGCGCGCACCTCGAACAACTCCTCGACAGACATGCGACTCAGCCTCGACAGTTCGATAGGGTCGCCTTCCAGAGGCCGTTGGCTGGCGTGCCAGGCAAACAATCCGCCATCCAATACCGAAATATCCTTGAAGCCGGATTGCCTTAATTCCCTGCACGTATTTTCCAAATCAATTGTGCAACGGCCGTCGTTGACCAACAGCACGGGAGTGGCCTTGAGAAACTCCTTCGTCCTGACCATATGCAACGGGATATTGATCGAGCCGGCTATGTGGTAACGCGCATATTCCTCCGGCGACCTGACATCGACAAAACTGACTTTATCCAGGGCATGCAACTTCTCTGCCTCTGAAAACAACGCCAGACAATTGTGCGAACCTTTCAATGCACTTGGGACATGGGCAGGATCTTGCGCTTTCCCGACTCGCACATTTTGGTGCGATGCGGCAGCGCTTACCCCCCCAGCAGGTTCTGCCGCTACGATTGACGAAAACACGCATGGCACCACGGAGAGAACGCCCAAGACTATCCTGCGTACCTTCTGCCGAAGGTCGTTATGAAAAGCTATGGTTTTCGCCTCGAAGTGTTCAATCGCGGGATTGTGGTCGCCTTCGCATCCAGCGCAGACGCACAAATGAGCGGCGGTAAAGTCCCCCGACTCTCCTTCCTCCTCGCGCATTTCAAGCGTATTTTTTTTGTTATCAACCGACATGAAGCTCTCTGCAACATCGTTATTTTTTCAGGTCGTACGTTTCCCAAAACACAATGGCAACGAACGGTGCGCGCACAGTAGGCCAAACCAAGGCAATAAACAATATGCCTTTCGGCCTATATATTCTGAGAGCTTGACAGGATGACTTTCTACAAGAACGCGCGCCCAATATGGCTTTGCGAGGATATATGCACTTACAATTTCCGACGCCCGCAGTGGGACATAACAGAACAATGGAGACATTGGTGCGTAATTGAACAGAAGATAACGTGTCGCACGCGGCGAGATGAAAACCGCTTCTTTCAACTCAGCGTCGGCGGGCTTCGCCCGGCTTGCGCCCAGAAAGATGGCGCGAGTAGTTCTCGATGCCCTTGCAGAAACCGGCCACAAGAGGCGCCAGTCAATTCTCTACAGGTCCGGTTTACACAAAACCCCATTTCCCCCATTTAAAAAGGGGAATATACTTTTTCCGCAACTGAGAAACAGTCGATGTAAGGTTGGTCGGATCTTCTAATTATTCGTTCCTATTATTGAGGGGAATTATCTTGAAATATCAATATCCGCTTCTTTTGCTTGCTTTGATTTTCTCGTTCGTCAGTGCCACCGCTTTAGGCGACGAATACACCAGGTTCAAGCCAACATCCTATAAAACAGCTGCGGGGCAGGCGATCTATTACGATTCCGCCGCTCCGGAAAATTCCGTCTGCGGGGCGAGAGGAGCTTATCTGACGACAGCATCTAATGTCCCTGCTTCCGATGTGTGCCCGAATACCTGCAACGCAGTATTCACTCCGTTTATGTTTCTCGCCTACCTGTCCACTAAAAAAAATGCCGATGGATCGCTGACGTCGATTTCATGGGAAGAGCGCACGGCAGCTGACCGGGTATTCTTCTGCGGATTTAATCCCGAGACAGGCGTCAAGTGGGACCCCGTGGCACAGATATCAACCGACCACTATGCAACCGCTGAAGAGGTCAACTTGGCCAATCGGCTCTGCAAGAACGGCACTGACCCGAACATTATCTATGCTGTGGGTGTTAATGTCGGCGATAAAGAATCTTGTCTTGCTGCGTGTAGAACATGCCCCGGCGAAGAGCCTGGCGACTGCCGCGCGGGCAAAGCCCTTGAATGCAACAAAATAGGCTCCCTGTTCAATCCTAAAACCTGCGGCTGCCGTCCGATCGTACTTATTCCCAAGAAAGGCAAGCCGGATCCTGCTGGTCCGGTGGAGAAAAAATTTAATCCGGTTCAGAAGCAATTGCAAAAAACAAACTGAACGCCACTCACTAGTTTCGTTCTTGATCGAAGTTCTGCCCCCGTTAGCATCCCGAAGATAACGGGGGCGAATCGTGTCAGCCTCCCGTCTTTAGCAATCCACTAAGCGCAATTTCATTTGAGTCCCGCTGCATTACTTCGAACTGCTACGCTCCCCAAGTTCGCTGGCGCGTAATGCATTGCCTTGACTGAGCTAGACAAGCCGACCGGCGAACACCGTCCGCGCATGGTCGCTCAATGCTCTGATGCGGACGCGGCGTATAATGTCCTCCGTCCGTCACTCTCATCGATTTTCCGGAAGAGGCTACACATTGAGCACCGTCAGTTTTGCCGATCTGAACCTCGCGCCTGAGATCCTCAGGGCGCTCACCGAGTCTGGTTATGCCACCCCTACCCCCATCCAGGCGCAGGCCATTCCGCTGGTGCTGGAGGGACACGACCTGATGGCGGGCGCACAAACGGGTACGGGCAAGACTGCGGCATTCGCGCTGCCCATGCTGCAGAAGCTCTTGCCGCATGCCAGTTCCAGCACCTCGCCAGCTCGGCACCCGGTGCGCGCGCTGATCCTGGTGCCGACGCGCGAACTGGCAATCCAGGTCGAAGAGAACATCAAAGCCTACGCGAAACACACCAAGCTGCGCTCGCTGGTGGTGTTCGGCGGGGTGGACATCAAGACGCAGACGCCGACGCTCAAGAACGGCGTGGAGATCCTGGTGGCGACGCCGGGACGCCTGCTGGACCACATCGAGCAGAAGTCGGTGCAACTGAACACGGTACAGATGCTGGTGCTGGACGAGGCCGACCGCATGCTGGACATGGGCTTCATGCCCGACCTGAAACGCATCCTCGCGCTGCTGCCGAGAACACGGCAGAGCCTGATGTTCTCCGCGACGTTCTCGAACGAGATCAAGAAGCTATCGGAGGACTTCCTGATCTACCCGACGCTGATCGAGGTTGCGCGCAGCAACGCCTCCAACGAGAACATCACCCAGAAGGTCTATCTGGTCGAGCACGAGGGCAAGCACGCCCTGCTCACGCAACTGTTGCGCGGCGACGATGCGAAGCAGGTGATCGTATTCACCAAGACCAAGCTCACTGCGAGCCGCCTGGCGCGACAGTTGCAGCGCGAAGGTGTCGCTGCCGACGCCATCCACGGCGACAAGAGCCAGTCGGAGCGCATCCAGGCACTTGACGCCTTCAAGCAAGGCAAGGTGACCGTTCTGATCGCCACCGACGTCGCCGCGCGCGGCCTGGACATCGAGAGCCTGCCGATGGTGATCAACTACGAGATTCCGCATGCCGCAGAAGATTATGTGCACCGCATCGGCCGCACCGGCCGCGCCGGCGCATCCGGCACCGCCATCTCGCTGGTCGCACCGGACGAGGAAAGGTTCCTGCAGGAGATCGAGAAGCTGATCAAACAGCAGATCAAGCGCGAAGCCCTGCCCGTGCTGGCGAAACCGCACCGTGCACCACGCGGCGAGCAGCGCGAACGCGAATACCACAGACCTGCGCCGCAAAAGCCCAGCCACGATCCGTGGTTCGACAAACCCTACGTACCGAACATCACAGCATCAACGCCGGAAGAAAAGAAGGAAGAGCCGTTGGATAAACCAAAGAGGCAGATCCCTGCATTGTTTCGAAAGCCAGGCTAATAATGAAAAATATCCCTCATCATCTCGCGGCATTGGCCACCACCCTTTGGGTAGGCGGCCTGTGGGCTATCGGCTATCTGGCCGTTCCCGTCCTGTTCCACGCCCAGCCGGACAAACAGCTCGCAGGCATGCTGGCCGGACAGATGTTTACGGCGCTGGGCTATAGCGGATTCATCTGCGGAACGTACCTGTTGGTATACCGCTTGATCGTGTCCGGCAAGGCCGCCTTGCAGGAGCCGCTGTTCGCGGTGATCGCGGCGATGCTCGCCCTCACCCTGGTCATCCAGTTCGGCATCCAGCCGCTGATGGCGGATCTAAAGACTCAGGCGGCGCCGCTGGATGTGATGCAAAGCGCCTTCGCAGAACGGTTCAAGATGTGGCACGGGATATCCAGCATCCTCTATCTGGCGGAAAGCCTGCT
>DASTGP010000058.1:0-8751 GCA_035605585.1 Gallionella sp.
TATTGAGGGAGAACCTTTCGTTGATGCGCGAGGCACTGGACAAGTACTACGGGGACAACGGAGCTTACCCCGATACGCTGGACACGTTGGTCAGTCGGCGGTATTTGCGCAACGTTCCGCTGGATCCCATGACCGGCGAGAACTCGACCTGGGTCACCATTCCTCCCGATTCGGCCAAGGGCGGGGTATTCGATGTAAAGAGCGGGGCGGAGGGAACGGCGCGGGATGGCTCGGAGTTCAAGGATTGGTGATGCGTACCCGTTCAAGCCGCTTGAAGGCGAATCGTCATGTGCGGCATTGCCGGCAGGAGGGATTCACCTATCTGGGGTTGTTGGCGCTCATCGCGGTCATGGGCGTGGTGCTGGCAACGGCGGGGGAGGTATGGCACACGGCTCAGCAGCGCGAGAAGGAACGCGAACTGCTGTTCGTCGGGCATCAGTTTCGACGCGCCATTGCCCAGTATTACGATCATGCGCCGAATCCGAACCAGCGCTACCCGCTGAGCCTGGAGGCGCTGCTCACGGATCCTCGTTATCCTGCAGTCCAGCGCTATTTGCGCAGGATTTATGCGGATCCGGTCGGCGGCGGTACAGAGTGGGGGCTGGTCAAGGGGCCGGGCGGAGAGATTTACGGGGTACACAGTTTGTCAGAGGAAGAGCCGGTGAAGAAGAGTAATTTCAGTGTTGCGGACAAGAACTTCGAGGGCAAGAAAAAATATTCGGAATGGGTATTTTTACATATACCAAAACAATCTCCTGCCAGATAGCATGCGCGGGATTCCTGAAAAAACACTGGGAAATCGGAGGCTAACGATGAGCGAACGAAAACCTGAAGTAATGCTGGGCGAGAAGAAACGCATTCTGATCGTCGAAGATCATACTTTGCTGCGTGCTGGGCTCCGCGCCTTGTTATCGCAGGATGCCGACATCGAGATTGTCGGTGAGGCGGATAACGGTCGCGATGCCGTCCGGGCGATAGACAAGTACCTTCCCGATCTGGTCCTGACGGATATCTCCATGCCGGGAATGAACGGCATCGAGGCCATCGTGGACATCAAGCGGCGCCATCCGGAGACGCGCGTGCTGGTGTTGACCATCCACAAGACCGAGGAGTATATCCACGAGAGCTTGAGGGCGGGGGCCAACGGCTACCTGCTTAAGGATGCAACCCATGAAGAGTTGCGCGTTGCGATCCGCAGCGTATTGAACGGCAAGATATACCTGAGTCCGGATATCTCGGCCAAGGTGATCAACGGCTACCTGGGGACGGATGGTGCTCCTCATCATGCCAGCCCGTGGGACAGCCTGACGCATCGCGAGCGCGAGGTGCTGAAGCTGGTGGCCGAAGGGCGGCCGAACAAATTCATCGCCGACTACTTCTGCCTGAGCGTGAAAACGGTCGAAAAACACCGTTCCAACCTGATGAAGAAGCTCGATCTGCACAATGCCTCGAAACTGGCGGCTTATGCGATCGAGAAGGGGTTGCTGGCCAGTTAGCGTTGGTCGCACCTCTCTTCCTTCCATGCATGCCCCGTTCAGCCGGGGCATTGTTTTTCCATTAAAGCCCCCCCGATGTTACGGGGTTCGCTGTATTGATGGCGCACTTGACCGTATTTAACCTCTGGCTGACTCGGAATGGTTTCCTACGGAGGGCATGAACAATGAGATTGCTTTGGAGTGTGCCAACTTACCTGGTGTTCTGTCTTTGCCTGTTGCAGCCGGTATGGGCGAACATCTATACCTTTGTTGCTGACGATGGGTCAGTGAATTTGAGCAACATACCGACGGACGGCCGCTATAAGGTTCTGGTCAAGGGGCAGGACGAGGTGGCGCTCGATACCAATGGTACTCAGGACGTACTTTCCCGCAAACCTCAGTATGACCGGCTCGTCGACGAGGTGGCCCGCACTTACGGACTGGACAGCGCGTTGCTTCATGCCGTGATCTCGGTGGAGTCCCGCTACAGTCCTAACGCCGTTTCGAAAAAAGGTGCCGCTGGGCTGATGCAGCTCATGCCGGTCACCGCTAAACGTTATGGAGTCGCCGATGCGCTCGATCCGGTGCAGAATCTCCACGGCGGCGCGAAATGCCTGCGAGACCTGCTGAAGAAGTTCAATAACGACGTTAGCCTGGCGCTGGCGGCCTATAACGCCGGCGAGAATGCGGTGGTGAGGAGCGGTTACCGCATTCCGCCGTACCGTGAAACGGTGGCTTATGTGCCCAAGGTGCTGGGGTTTTACCGGAAATACCAGACTGACGTGCTCTAAATCCGGCGCTTTGATTTTGCCGAGGCGGATGCCGGAACTCGGCAAACTTATGTTTGCCGGATGGTTTTTGCGGTAAACTGCGGTTCACGGCCGTACCGGAATCCAGTAAAGTGCCTATTCGTTCCTAAACCGATAAGAGCTATAACATGAGTGCAAAAGGACAGCAGTTGCAAGACCCGTTTCTCAATACCCTGCGCAAGGAGCATATACAGGTCGCCATTTATCTGGTGAACGGTATCAAGCTGCAGGGGCAGGTCGAATCGTTCGACCAGTATGTGGTGCTGCTGAAGAATACCGTCACTCAGATGGTATACAAGCATGCCATTTCCACCATCGTTCCGGCTCGCGCGGTCACCATTCCCTACGACTTCGCAGAGTAATGCAGCAGAAGACAACCGGTTCTGAAACCGCAGTATTGGTCAGTCTTGATCTCGGCGAACCGGATTATGCTGAAAGCCTGGAAGAGTTGCGCCTTCTGGCGGAGACCGCCGGGGTAAGCACGCTGGCGATTATCGAGGGCAAGCGGCAGCGTCCCGATCCCGCGCTGTTCGCGGGTAGCGGCAAGGTGGAGGAGATCGCCGAGGTGCTCGCCACCCACGAGGCCGACGTCGTCATCTTCAATCACGACCTATCCCCCGCGCAGATGCGCAATCTCACTTCCAGGCTTGGCGTGCGTGTGATCGACCGCACCATGCTGATCCTGGATATCTTCGCGCAGCGCGCACAAAGCCATGAAGGCAAGGTTCAGGTGGAGCTGGCACAACTCCGCTATCTCGCCACACGGCTGGTTGGTATGAATACGGACATGGGGCAGCAGAAGCATGCTGTGGGCGCGCGAGGTCCGGGTGAAACCAAGCTGGAGCTGGATCGGCGCAAGCTGGACAAACGCGTGCACCTGCTGAAGGAGCGCCTCGAGAAGCTGCGGCGTCACCGCCAGGTGCAGCGCCGCGCGCGCAACCGGGGCGATGTACTCTCGGTGTCCATTGTCGGCTATACCAATGCCGGAAAATCCACACTGTTCAATGCCCTGACCAAGGCCAATGTCTACGCCGCGAACCAGCTGTTCGCAACGCTGGACACAACCTCCAGGCGTATTTATCTGGCGGGGCCGGGGGGGGAGGAGGCCGAGTCGGTGCAGTCGTCGACGACTGCGCGAGAGCAGGAGGTGGTGCTGTCGGACACCGTCGGATTCATCCGACATCTGCCGCATTCGCTGGTCGCTGCATTTCGCAGCACGCTTGAGGAAACGATACAGGCCGATTTGCTGCTGCATGTCGTGGATGCCAACAACGCCAATCGCGACGCGCAAGTCGCCGAGGTGAATAAGGTGCTTGAGGAGATCGGCGCTCAGGATATTCCGCAGATTCTGGTGCTGAACAAGATCGATTTGCAGGGCGTGGCGCCGGGTGTCGAGCGCGACGAGTATGGTAGAATCGCCGCCATTCGTTTGAGCGCCAAAACCGGCGCCGGTCTGGATGATTTGCGAGCGTCGCTGGTAGAGGTTCGCGATGCCGAGGCAGTGGAAGAACCTGTGCAGGAATGGCACCCGCTTAATAACTGAGTAGGATGGATTATGGGATTGAATGATCCGCAATGGGGTAACAAGAACAGCGGCGGCCCGCCCGACTTGGAAGAATTGATGCGCAAGCTCAATGCCAAGGTTGCCGGCTTGATGGGCGGCAAGGGCGGCTCCGACAAGTCCGGCGGCGGCACTCAGGGGCAAGGTTTTGGTGGAGGCATCGGACTCATCGTCGTGATCGCAGCGCTGATCTGGGTGGGTAGCGGCTTCTACATTGTGAACGAGGGACAGCGTGGTGTCGTGCTGCGCTTCGG
Source organism: Gallionella sp. (assembly GCA_035605585.1). Classification (GTDB taxonomy): domain Bacteria; phylum Pseudomonadota; class Gammaproteobacteria; order Burkholderiales; family Gallionellaceae; genus Gallionella. The sequence continues at coordinate 4,100 of DASTGP010000058.1, forward strand.
CAAGTTCGTCGAGGCGACGCAGCCAGGTCCGCGCTGGCACCTGCCGTTCCCTGTCGAGACGGTGGAAGTGGTCAACCTCAGCCAGGTACGCACGGTGGAAGTGGGCTACCGCGAGAACGTCAAAAACAAGATGCTGAAAGAGTCGCTGATGCTCACCGATGACGAGAACATCATCGACATTCAGTTTGCGGTGCAGTATTTCCTGAAGGATCCCTCCGATTACCTGTTCAACAACCGCGCGCCGGATGAGAACGTGCGCCAGGCGGCCGAGACCGCGATCCGCGAAGTGGTTGGCAAGAGCAAGATGGACTTCGTGCTGTATGAAGGGCGCGAGCAGGTGGCCGCGTCGGCGACCAAGCTGATGCAGGACATCCTGGATCGCTACAAGTCCGGTATCGTGATCAGCAAGCTGACCATGCAGAACGCGCAACCGCCCGAGCAGGTGCAGGCTGCGTTCGACGATGCGGTGAAGGCCGGGCAAGATCGCGAGCGTCAGAAGAACGAAGGTCAGGCCTACGCTAATGACGTGGTGCCGCGCGCTCGCGGCACGGCGGCTCGACTGATCCAGGAGGCGGAGGGCTACAAGGCGAGCGTGATCGCCAACGCGGAAGGCGATGCGAGCCGCTTCAAGCAGATCCTCGTCGAGTATGAAAAGGCGCCGGCGGTAACGCGCGAACGCATGTTCCTGGATATGCAGCAGCAGGTTCTGAGCAGCGTCAGCAAAGTACTGGTGGATCAGAAGAACGGCAACAGCCTGCTTTATCTGCCGTTGGACAAGCTGATCGAAAGCACCCGCACTCCTGCAGCGGGGGAGGCGGCTGCTGTGCCTGCACCGACGCCAACCACGCAGGCAAGCGACAACAATGCGGCACAGCGCGCGCGCGATTCGCTGCTGCTGGGCCGTGACCGGGAGGCACGTTAATGGACAAGAATGTTGGAAATATCCTGATCGGCGCGGTTGCCACGCTGATCCTGTTGAGCATGAGCGTGTTCATGGTGGACCAGCGCGAGAACGCGATCGTGTTCCAGCTGGGCGAGGTGGTCGGTGTCAAGACCAAGCCTGGCCTGTATTTCAAGATTCCGCTGATGCAGAACGTGCGCTATTTCGATTCGCGCATCTTGACGCTGGAGACCTCTGAGCCTGAGAGCTTTGTTACGGCGGAGAAGAAGAACATGCTGGTGGATTCCTTCGTCAAGTGGCGCATCGTGGACGTGAAGCAGTATTACGTCAGCGTTAGGGGGGACGAAGTGCTTGCCAGGACACGTTTGCTGCAGACGGTCAATTCCAGCATGCGCGAGGAATTCGGCAAGCGCACTATCCACGAGGTGGTGTCCGGCAAGCGCGACGAGTTGATGAAAGTGGTGCAGGAAAAGACTGACGTGGATGCGCGCAAGATCGGCGTCGAGGTGCTGGACGTGCGTTTGAAGCGCGTTGATTTCCCGACTACGATCAGCGAGTCGATCTATCGCCGCATGGATGCCGAGCGTAAGCGCGTCGCCAATGAGTTGCGCGCTTCCGGCGCCGCCGAGGGCGAAAAGATCAAGGCCGATGCCGACAAGCAGCGCGAAGTGATCCTGGCCGAGGCCTACCGCGATGCGCAGAAGACCAAGGGCGAGGGCGATGCCCGCGCGTCCGCGATCTATTCCGCTGCGTTCGGTCGCAACCCTGAGTTCTATTCGTTCTACCGCAGCCTGGACGCCTACAAGCAGACTTTCAAGAATAAGAGCGATGTGATGGTGCTGGATCCGAGTTCCTCGTTCTTCAAGTACCTGAAGAGCTCCGGCAAATCATCGGGCAAGTAATGCCTGTGTCGTGCCGTGCTTGAGTACTTGTGGATGTCGCTGGGGTTGATGTTGGTTCTCGAAGGCATGATGCCGTTTCTGTTTCCCTCCACTTGGCGTGAAACGCTGCGCAAACTGACGCAGTTCCAGGACGGACAATTGCGCTTTCTCGGCCTGACGCTGATGTTGAGCGGCCTGCTGCTGATTTATTGGGTGAAATAAATGCCGAATTGGTTGTTACCGGAATATATACAAGACATGCTCCCTGAGGAGGCGTGGCGTGTCGAGAGAATGCGCGCGAAGTTCCTCGAATTGATGCGCGGACACGGCTATCAGTTGGTGGCGCCGCCGCTGCTGGAGTACGCCGAGTCGCTGCTGATCGATGACAGTCGCGATGTGGATCTGCGCACCTTCAAGCTGGTCGACCAGCTGAGCGGGCGCACCCTTGCGCTGCGCGCCGACATCACTCCGCAAGTGGCGCGAATCGACGCGCACCTGCTCAACCGCCAGGGCGTAGCTCGCCTATGTTATGCGGGAAGTGTGCTGCATACCCAGCCGGTCGGTCTGACGCGCACCCGCGAACTGCTGCAGATCGGCGCCGAACTGTATGGGCACAGCGGGCTGGAGAGCGATCTGGAAATCCAGCGTCTGATGATGCAAGCATTGGCCTTGCTGGGTGTCGAGAACGTGCATCTCGACCTCGGTCATGTCGGCGTGTTCCGCGCATTGGTGAATCATGCCGGTCTCGATAGGCGGCTGGAAAACGAATTGTTCGCTGCGCTGCAGGGCAAGGATACCGCGGCGCTTCAGGCCTTGGTGCAGCCGCTGGATGCGGGGCTGCGCGATGCCTTGCTGGCGTTGCCGTCGCTGTATGGCGAGTGCGGCGAAGTACTGGCGCGCGCGCGCCGGCAACTGCCGGATTATCCCGAGATCCGCGCCGCGCTGGATGCGCTGCAGACGGCTTCCGTCAGCCTGCAGCCGCTGGTCTCGCGTGTCGGCATCGACCTCGCTGACCTGCGTGGATATCACTATCACAGCGGCATGGTGTTCGCTGCCTATCACGCCGGTAGTCACGATGCGATCGCCTTGGGCGGACGTTACGACGACCTCGGCAGGAGTTTCGGGCGTGCCCGTGCCGCCACCGGCTTCAGCATGGACCTGCGCCAGTTGTACAGCCTGCTCCCCCGGCAAACGGCTGCCTTGGGGATCTGCGCGCCGCTGCTCGACGACGCCGCGTTGAGCGACAAGATCGCGCAATTGCGTTCGGCAGGCGAGGCGGTAGTGGTGGATCTGCTTGGCGATAAGGCGTTGCGCACCGAGTTGCAGTGCGATCGCGAACTGGTGTTACGCGACGGCGTCTGGCAAGTCGCCGCTCTTTAAGATTGTTAATCCGGAAGTTTTGCAATGGCTAAGAACGTAGTAGTAATCGGTACCCAGTGGGGGGATGAAGGCAAGGGCAAGATCGTCGACTGGTTGACCGATCAATCGCACGGCGTGGTGCGTTTCCAGGGCGGGCACAATGCCGGCCATACTCTGGTGATCGGCGGCAAGAAGACCGTGCTGCACCTGATTCCTTCCGGCATCCTGCGCGAACATGTGATGTGCTACATCGGCAACGGCGTGGTGCTGTCGCCTCAGGCGCTGCTCAAGGAAATGGATCAGTTGCAGGAGGCGGGGATTGACGTATACGGCCGCCTGAAGGTATCGGAAGCCTGTCCGTTGATCCTGCCCTACCACGAGGCGGTCGACAAGGCGCGTGAGGCGGCCAAGGGCGCGGCGAAGATCGGTACCACCGGCCGCGGTATCGGGCCGGCGTATGAGGACAAGGTTGCGCGCCGCGCGATCCGCCTGCAGGACATCTTCTATCGCGAGCGTTTTGCCGCGAAGCTGGGCGAAGTGCTGGACTATCACAACTTCGTGCTGAAGAACTACTTCAACGCCGCCACCGTCGATTTCCAGAAGACGCTGGACGAGACGCTGGCTCTGGGCGAGCGCATCAAGCCACTGGTGATGGACGTGCCGCGCGCGCTGTATGAGGCTAACCAGGCGGGCAAGAGTCTGCTGTTTGAAGGCGCACAAGGGGCGTTGCTGGATATCGACCACGGCACTTATCCGTTCGTGACTTCGAGCAACTGTATCGCCGGCGCGGCTTGTGCGGGGGCCGGTGTGGGGCCGCAGATGCTCAACTACGTGCTGGGTATCACCAAGGCCTATACCACGCGTGTCGGCTCCGGTCCGTTCCCGACCGAGCTGTACGATGCTGAGGAAAAGCGCGACCCGATTGGCGAGGGCTTGGCCAAGCGCGGCCACGAGTTTGGTTCCACCACAGGGCGCGCCCGCCGTTGCGGTTGGTTCGATGCGGCAGCCCTGAAGCGTTCGATCCAGATCAACGGCGTGTCCGGCCTGTGTATCACGAAGCTGGACGTGATGGACGGCATGGAAACCGTGCGCCTCGGCGTCGGTTACCGCATCAACGGTGTCGCTAGCGACATCCTGCCGCCCGGGGCGGATGCGCTGGCGAATTGTGAGGCGGTGTACGAGGAAATGCCCGGCTGGAGCGAGAGCACCGTCGGCGTGAAGCGTTACGAGGATCTGCCCCAGGCCGCGCGCAACTACCTGGAGCGCATTGCTCAGGTGTGCGGCGTCCCCGTGGACATGGTTTCGACCGGACCAGATCGCGACGAAACCATCGTGTTGCGTCACCCGTTCGAATAAAGTCGTTGTAGTTGGGGGAATCGCTACGCACCGCGAAGTTTGCGGTGCGTATTTTTTTGTGCAATATGTTTTGCGGATATGACAAAGGCCCACACAAATGTGGGCCTTTGTCATTGGTGCCCAGAAGAGGGCTCGGTCACGCGAGTGCGCCCCCC
>DASTGP010000068.1:0-5797 GCA_035605585.1 Gallionella sp.
TCGGAATATTGCAGCAGCTGCGGGAAATGGGTGTACAGCTTTCCATCGATGATTTCGGCACCGGCTATTCCTCGTTGAGCTACCTGAAACGTTTTCCCATCACCCGGCTGAAGATCGACCAGTCCTTCATTCGCGGTGTCGTAAGCGATCCCGATGATGCCGCCATCGTGGGCGCCATTATTTCCATGGCGCACAACCTGAAACTCAAGGTGATAGCCGAAGGGGTCGAAACCCGTGAGCAGCAGGATTTCCTTCGATCACGCCAGTGCGACGAAGTCCAGGGTTATTATTTCAGCAGGCCGATCCCGGCGTGTGAAATCACGGACTTGCTGCAGCGAAACGCGGGCGCCTGAATCCCGGCTCCCTGACCGGGCCTCGAAAAATCCGGCACATGGTGGTAACGTGCTTTTAAGGCGGCATTAAGCTGATGTGGCTAGGCTTGCTTGAAGGTTTCGTGTTCGGCCGCACTTCGCGGCGATAATCACCAAGGAGATGGCAAATGAAATGTCCCGTGTGCAATGTAGACTTGCTGATGACCGACAAGCAGGGGGTGGAGATCGATTATTGTCCGACCTGCCGCGGGATATGGCTGGATCGCGGCGAACTGGAAAAACTGATAGAGCGAATGTCTGCAGTGGAGCGCAGCTATGAAGGTCGCGAACGAGTATCCCATCAAAGTCATGGACATCCCGGTCACGACAAACATGGCCATGAAAAACATGGTCATGGACAACCTGGCTATCACCACGGCAAACAGGAGAGCATCTGGCACAAGATGTTCGACTTCTAGCTTTTGCTTCGTGACCTACTTTCAGCCATAGGCAAACATGCTCGCCACCAACCTTAAGCGTTACGTCTATCTTTCCATCGCGGCTGCGCTTTCCACCATTCTGCTCAAGGGCGTGGCATGGTGGCTGACCGGCTCCGTCGGGCTGCTGTCCGATGCGCTCGAGTCCTTCGTCAACCTGGCGGGGGCGCTGATGGCGCTGGCCATGATGTCGCTGGCGATGGTGCCGGCGGACGAGGATCATGCGCACGGACACGGTAAGGCGGAATACTTTTCCAGCGCCTTCGAAGGTTTCCTCATCCTCGTCGCTGCCGGCAGCATCGGCTACGCGGCGATCGAGCGCCTGCTCAATCCGCAGGCGCTCGAATCGGTCGGCATCGGTCTGCTCGTATCGGTGGCGGCTTCGCTGATCAATCTTTTTACCGCACGTACATTGATGTCCGTGGGGCGCAAGCACAACTCCATCACGCTGGAGGCCGATGCCCACCATCTGCTTACCGATGTATGGACTTCCGTAGGTGTGATCGCCGGCGTGGGCTTGGTGTGGCTGACCGGCTGGCTCTGGCTCGACCCGGTCATCGCGCTGCTGGTGGCGGCTAACATCGTCTGGACCGGCTGGCAGCTGCTGAGCCGCTCCGCATCAGGACTGATGGACGCGTCCATTCCGGAGGATCAGCGCAAGGCGGTCATGAAGGTGCTGGAAGGTTACCGCCGCCAGGGGCTGGATTTCCATGCATTGCGCACGCGCCAAGCCGGCATGCGTGCCTTCGTCACGCTACATGTCCTAGTGCCCGGAGCATGGACGGTACAGCAAGGCCATGATTGGCTGGAACGGATCGAGGCCGACATCCGGAATGCGGTGCCCAATGCGCACGTGACGACTCATCTGGAGCCGAAGGAAGATCCCGTGTCCTTGTCGGACGAGCCGCTTGACCGCCCCTGAGCGGACGGTCTATCGGGTTTCCGGAAAATGCACCGACACGGCGAGTCCGCTGTGTCCGGTGGCCTGTCTGAAGTCGGCGTTCGCATGGTGCAGGGCGGCGATGCGCAACACGATGGACAGTCCCAGCCCGACTCCTTCAGGCCCGGACGGATCAAGGCGACTGAAGCGCTTGCCCAGCAGCGAGAGCTTGTCCGCAGCCACACCAGGGCCGCTGTCGGTGATGGTCAGCGTGTTCCCTTCAAGCGCGATCGTTACATGTCCACCCCGCGGGGTGTAGCGAATAGCGTTGTCCAGCAGGTTGCGCAACATGATGCGCAGCAATTCTTCCGAAGCGGAAATCTCGATTGGCGTCTCGGCGCGAAGCTCCAGAGCGATGTTTTTCGCCAGCGCTTCCGTTGCGAGTTCTGCGCTGCACGACCGTGCCAGTTCAACCAGATCGACCGGCTCGAGTAGCGCGGGCGCAGTGAGTTCGTCGAGCCGGGACAGCGTGAGCAATTGCCCGACCAGATGCGACATGCGCTCCGTTCCTTGCAGGGATTTTGCGAGACATTCACTGCGCTCGATGTCGCTGGTGGACAGTTGCGCCGCCTGCAGTTGCGCCTGCAGTGCGGCCAGCGGCGTACGCAATTCGTGGGCGGCATCGGCAGTAAACCGGCGTTCGTTTTCGAGCACCCCCGCGGTGCGGACGAGCAGGCTGTTCAGCGCTTCCACGACGGGGGTGATTTCCCTCGGCGTGTCGCCCGGCATCACGGCGGTGAGCTGTTCGGGCGAGAGTTGGCGCAGGGATTCGGTGAGACGGCGTAGCGGGCTCAGGCCGAATCGGATCGCCAGGATGGCGAATAGCGCCAGAGCCGGCAGTCCGAACAGGAAAGGCGTGACGTTGTGCAGCGCCACTTCGCGTGCCAGTTCTTCGCGCACCACATCGCTTTGCCCTACCAATACATCTATGTCGCGTTCTTCATCGTGCTGCCGGTAAAAGCGCCAGTGCTTGCCGTTCCACTCGCCGCTGCTGAACTTCTCCTTCGGCAACTGATGTGCGGGCAGGGAGAACTCGCTGTTTGAGCGCAACAGCACACGCGCCGGCTCTTCTTCGGTGTCCCATATCTCGAATACAAAATCCTGCTGGTATTTGTGTGCAGGCGGCGGCAGTGGCGCCGCCCGGTCGTCGTCGAGGTCGGTCGCGACGGAGAGCAGGCTCTGGGCAAACTGGGCCAGCTGGGCGTCGAACAGCTCGTCCGCCTCGTGCAGCGCGTTCCTGTAGCTCTCGTAGCCCGCGATCATGCCGAACAGCATCACGGCGCCGAGCAGCAGCAAGGCGAGGCGGTTCTGCAACGACATGGTTTCATTTTTCATGAAGGTTGCCTCACCGTGTAGCCGATTCCACGCAGGGTCTGGATGAAATCGCTCCCCAGTTTCTTGCGCAGATGATGGATGAATACCTCGATGGTGTTGCTGTCGGTGCTGTCTCCCCAGCCGTAGATGCTTTGCTCCAGCTGGGCGCGGGTCAGCACCCGTCCGGCATTCTGTACCAGCAGTTCCAGCACGGCGAATTCCTTGGTGGAGAGCTCGACAGGCGCGCCCTTAAGCCAGGCTTGGCGGGTATCCGGATCGACTTCCACCTCGCCGATGCGGATGCGTGGCGTGGCGCGTCCCGCGGTGCGGCGGATCAGGGCGCGCAGGCGTGCGGCAAGTTCTTCCATGTCCACGGGTTTGACGACGTAGTCGTCGGCACCCAGGCTGAAGCCCTTGAGTTTGTCGAGCTTGTCGTCGCGCGCGGTGAGGATCAGGATGGGCGTGTGCAAGCCCTTGTCTCTGGCGGCCTGCAGCAGGGCGAAACCGTCGCGGTGGGGCAGGCCAAGGTCCAATACGATGGCGTCGTATTTCTCTCCGGACAGCGCATTCAGGGCCTGCCGCCCGTCCTGCAGCCAGTCGACGGTGAAGCCCAGATGGCCGAGACTCTTCCGGGTGCCGTCCCCGAGCAGGGCATCGTCTTCCACCAGCAGTATCCTCATGACCCCTCCCAATATTTTGCGGCTATTAAGCGACGGTTAAGAATCGCTCGCCACACTGCGCACGTGGTAAATTCGTGCACTCGATAGGAGCTTATTATGACTGTGAAAAAACTTTGTATCACTCTGATGTTGCTGGCCGGCCCCTCCGCCGCAATGGCCGAGACTCCCAAGGATATCCTTTCTGCCTACAGTGCCGAAGCCGGCAGCGGCTACGTGCCGTCCGCCGAGCGGGGCAAGAGCCTGTTCCTCAAGGACTGGGGCGTGTCCAAGGATATGCCGAACTGCGCCGCATGCCACACCAAGGACATCAACGCCTCGGGCAAGCACGTCACCACCGGCAAGACCATCGAGCCTCTCGCGCCGGCCGCCAATCCGGAGCGATTCACTTCGGCGAAGAAGGTCGCGAAGTGGTTCAAGCGCAACTGCAACGATGTGATCGGCCGCGAATGCACGGCCGCCGAGAAGGCTGACTTCATCCAGTTCGCCATCAAGGGAGGCAAGGCATGAAACGGCTGGCAATATTGATATTGTCGTTGGCGGGGATGGGGCTCGCTCACGCGGAAGGCCACAACAAGATGGCGGTCCCGGATAACGTCAAGTGGAAGACCGAATGCGGCAGCTGCCATATCGCCTACCCGCCGAAGCTGCTGACAGCTGATAACTGGCGGAAGCTGATGGGAGGGCTGAACAAGCACTTCGGCGCGAATGCCGAGCTCGATGCCAAGGATAACCAGGACATCCTGGCCTTTCTGGAACGCAATGCGGGCAGCGGCGAACGATACAGCGCAGCCAGCTTGCGCATAACCGACACGCCCTGGTTCCGGCGCGAGCACCGCGAGGTGTCTCCCAACGAATGGGTGCATCCCCAGGTGAAGAGCCGTTCGAACTGCTCGGCCTGCCACCAGAACGTCGCGCGCAACATCTGGTCCGAGCGCGACATCCGCATGCCCGGCGGACGTCGCATGGGCGACGATGACGACGATTGATCGTCCTTCTGCTTGACGGGGAGGTCAGGACTTCCCCTCATGAGTGACGGTCACCGGCCTCCGGTGACCGTTTTTTTTTTGCGCCAAGCCTTGCCCAGGATGGGAGTCTGCGTAGGATGCGTTGACAAAGGAAACCCATCTGGGGGAAAGATGGGTATCACGTTGCTCAACCCATCCTACGGCTGTCTTACGATCTGCTCGGGTGCACCATCTCCGCGGGAATCACCCAGCGGTCGAAATCCTCGGCGGTAACGTAACCCAGCGCGACGGCCGTCTGTTTCAACGTGCTGCCGTCGTGGTGCGCGCGCTTCGCGATCTCGGCGGCCTTGTCGTAGCCGATGTGCGGGGTCAGCGCGGTCACCAGCATCAGCGATTTTTCCATCTGCTCTTCGATGCGCGTCTCGTTGGCCTTGATGCCGCGCGCGCAGTGTTCCTCGAAACTCGCCATGCCGTCGGCCAGCAGGCGCACGCTCTGCAGGAAGTTGTGCGCGATCATCGGACGGAACACGTTCAGCTCGAAGTTGCCTGAGGCCCCGCCGAAGTTGATGGCGACGTCGTTGCCGAACACCTGGCAACACAGCATGGTCAGCGCTTCGCACTGAGTCGGGTTCACCTTGCCCGGCATGATCGAGCTGCCCGGCTCGTTCTCGGGGATGGTGATCTCGCCCAGGCCGGAGCGCGGGCCGGAAGCCAGCCAGCGCACGTCGTTGGCGATCTTCATCAATGCGGCGGCGAGCGTCTTGAGCGCGCCGTGCGCCGCGACCAGTTCGTCGTTCGCGGCCAGCGCGGCGAACTTGTTGTTGGCGCTCTTGAACGGCAGGCCGCTGCTGAGCTTGAGCATGGCGGCGACGCGGTCGCCGAACTCGACATGCGTGTTCAGCCCGGTGCCGACAGCGGTGCCGCCCACGGCGAGCTGGTGCAGCGGCCCCAGGGCGGCTGTGATCGCCGCTTCCGCGTGGTGCAATTGCGCGACGTAGCCCGAGAATTCCTGTCCCAGCGTCAGCGGCGTCGCATCCTGCAAATGGGTGCGGCCGATCTTGACGATGCCGTTGAAGGCCTTGGCCTTCTG
>DASTGP010000118.1:0-20692 GCA_035605585.1 Gallionella sp.
CAGATCATGAATCCGGTGGAGCTGGAATCCACGCTGGATCACATCGCGGGCGTGGTCACCAACGGCCTGTTCGCACGCCGCGCTGCCGATGTGCTGCTGCTCGGCACACCGGAAGGCGTGAAGACGATGACGGCGGAATAAGAGAGTCAAGCGACTGTCATCGGACATTCACATTTGTCGTTTAGACTGAACGGCCGATTTTTTAAGGAAAACCAGCATGCCAAGCAATGACCACATCTCCCGCCAGTTCGACGCCGAGCTGGAAGCCATCCGCGCAAACGTGCTGCAGATGGGCGGCCTGGTGGAAAGCCAGATCAAGAGCGCGGTGGAGTCGCTGATCAACGGCGACGTCGCGTTGATGACACGCGTGATCGAGGATGACCATCGCGTCAACGCGCTGGAAGTGAAGATCGACGAGGCGTGCAGCCAGGTGATCGCGCGCCGCCAGCCGACCGCTGGCGACCTGCGTCTGGTGATGACGGTGGTCAAGACCATTACCGACCTGGAGCGCATCGGCGACGAGGCCGAGAAGATCGCGCGCATGGCCAAGCTGCTGTCGCAGAAGAGCGCACTCAACCTGCCGCGCTACCACGAGATCAAGCATGCCGCCGACCTCGCGCTAGATATGCTGCGCAAGTCGCTGGATTCCTTCGCGCGTCTGGACGTGACGCTGGCCGCACAGGTGGTGCGCCAGGACGACCAGGTGGACGAGGAGTTCCGCGCCATCATGCGCTACCTCATCACCTTCATGATGGAAGACCCGCGCACCATCTCCACCTCGCTGGAGATCCTGTTCGTGGCGAAGGCCATCGAGCGCATCGGCGACCACGCCAAGAACATGGCCGAGTATGTGGTGTACATGGTCAAGGGCCGCGACGTGCGCCATGTGACCGTCGACGAGATCGAGCGCGAAGTCCAGAAATAAGAAGAAAGTCCGGGAAATCTTTCGTAGTGCAGCACCAGCCCATCATCGCCGCCGTCGACCTGGGGTCGAACAGCTTCCGGCTCCAGATCGCGCGGGCCGAAGGCGACCAGCTCTACATGCTGGACGGGTTGCGCGAGACGGTTCGCCTCGCCGCCGGGCTCACTCCCGATCGTTATCTCGATGCCGACGCGCAGCAGCGCGCGCTTGACGCCCTGTCGAAATTCGCCGAGCGCCTGCGCGGCCTGCCGCGCGAGGCGGTACGCGCGGTGGGCACCAATTCGTTGCGCGTAGCGAAAAACGCCGCCGACTTCATCCCGCAAGCCGAGCATGTGCTGGGCTTCCCCATCGAAGTCATCGCAGGCATCGAAGAGGCGCGCCTGATCTATCTCGGTGTGGCCCACGGCCTGCCGCAATCGCCCGACAACCGCCTGGTGATGGACATCGGCGGCGGTTCCACCGAATTCATCATCGGCAACAACCTTGAGCCGCAAAAGCTGGAGAGCCTTTACATGGGCTGCGTCAGCTACAGCAACCGCTTTTTCCCGAACGGCAGGGTCACCAAGCAGAACCTCAAGCAGGCAGAACTCGCGGCGCGCAACGAGCTGCAGACCATCGCCAAGGAGTTCTCGCGCAAGCACTGGAACGTCGCACTGGGGTCCTCGGGCAGCGCGCGCGTGCTGTGCGACATCCTCGAACTGAACGGCTACAACAAGAGCGGGATCACCCGCGACGGGTTGGAACGGCTGCGTGAAGAGCTGCTGGACGCGGGCGACGCGCAACGGCTCGACGTGCAGGGACTCAAGCCCGACCGCATCCCCGTGCTGCCGGGCGGTTTCGCCATCATGTACGCCACGTTCTGCGAACTCGGCATCGACCAGATGCAACCCGCGCTCGGCGCGCTGCGCGAAGGCGTGCTCTATGACCTGTGGGGCCGCTTCCACCACAACGACATGCGCGAAGTCACGGTTCAGCGGTTCATGCGTCGCTACCACGTGGACATGGTGCAGGCCGGGCGCGTGGCGAAACTGGCACACACCTTCGCGTTGCAGTTTCTCGGCGAGGACGCCAACGAGACTGCAATCCAAATGCTCGATTGGGCTGCGCGGCTGCACGAGATCGGCATCAGCGTCGCACACAGCGGCTTCCACAGGCACACCGCCTATATACTCAAGAATGCCGACATGCCGGGCTTCTCGAAAAAGGAACAGGCGCGCCTCAGCCTGCTGGCGTTGGCACAGCGCGGCAGCCTGGACAAGCTGGAAGGACACCTTCAAAACATCGAGGACTACGTGCTGGTGATGAGCCTGCGCCTTGCCGTACTGTTTTACCGCAACCGCAGCGATGGCGGGCTACCCGCGCTGCGCGGCCGCTTCAGCGGCACCAAGTTCCACCTCGCCATCGATGCAGACTGGCTGGCCCAAAGCCCGCTGACCGAGACCGCGTTGCAGGAGGAGGAGAAGCAGTGGAAGGCGGCAGGGATGAGCATGCAGGTCGTCGCCAAATAGTCTTGGCATGTAGGTCGGGTTACGCAGCGCAACCGATTGTCTACTCTACAGGCTGTTGAAAAACGTAGCGAGGATGGCCAGATGCAAGGCGCACGGCGTGCAGGAACCGGAATGTACATTCAGTACATGAGGATTCCGAGCACCGCGCAACGCCGCAGATGGCCACCACAGTAGTTTTGCAACAGCCTGTTATTCGCCGTAGCTGATGCGATAGATCGCGCCCGCCTTGTCGTCCGACACCAGCAGCGCGCCGTCCGGCATCTCCTGGATATCCACCGGCCGTCCCCATGCGGTTAGTCCCTGCAGCCAGCCTTGCGCGAACACCTCGTAGCTCGCAACCTTGCCGTTCTTCAGGCGCACCAGCGTGATGCGGTAGCCATCGGGCGGGAAGCGATTCCACGAGCCGTGCTCGGCGATGAATATCTGCTTGCGATAGTTTTCCGGGAACATTTTGCCGGTGTAGAAACGCATACCCAGCGACGCTACGTGGGCGCCTAGCTCCATCGCGGGCGGGGTGAATTCGCTGCATGCGTGTCGTCCGCCGAAATCGGGGTCGGATATCGACCTGTCGTGGCAATACGGATAGCCGAAATTCATGCCGGGATGCGGCGCATGGTTCAGTTCGTCCGGCGGCACATTATTGCCCAGCCAGTCGCGGCCATTGTCGGTGAACCACAACTCCTTGGTATCCGGGTCCCAGTCGAAGCCCACGGTGTTGCGCACACCGCGCGCGTACTGTTCAAGCCCCGTTCCGTCCGGTCTCATGCGAAAGATCGCGGCATAGCGCGTAGGGTCAGGCTCGCAGATGTTGCACGGCGCACCCACCGGCACATACAGCAGGCCGTCCGGGCCGAAGCGGATGAACTTCCATCCGTGGTGCGTCTCGCCCGGAAAACTGTTGCTCACCACCACCGGTTTAGGCGGGTTGTGCAGGTGCGATGCGATGTTGTCGAAGCGCAGGATGCGATTGACCTCCGCCACATAGAGGGCGCCGCCACGCAAGGCCACACCGTTCGGCATGTTGAGATTTTCGGCGATGACGAAGACCTTGCCTGCGCGCTCGCCGTCGTTGAGCACGGCATACACCTTGTCGCCCCGCGTGCCGACATAGAGCGTGCCGTCCGGCCCCAGCGCCATCGAGCGCGCACCCGGCACATTGGCGGCGTACAGGCTGATCTTGAAACCCGGCGGCAGCTTGATGGTATCCAGCGGCAACTCGCGACAGGGGGCGTTCAGGCTGGCAGCCAGCAGCAGCGCACAAACAATGATTCTTCGCCTCCACCCTGCGGCGGACATCGCAGTGAGCAAGCGCAGCGGATTGACGTCGCTATCGATGGCAGTCTCCCAGACGACGGGCCGTGACCTTGCTCTCCAATATGAGCGCTTGCCCTTCTATGTTGGCCATCGAGATGATGCTGCCATCCATCGATAGCGCCGAATACTTTATCTCGCCCCTGGCTTGCAGGCCGAACGCGCCTGCGCACATCATCCTGAAGCGGAAGGTATTGCCCAGGAAACTCCTCTCGGTATAGGTGCAATCCGTCGCCCCCGGATTCGACACACCGCCGAGCACTTTGGATGGATCCCGTGCGTCCTCCGCCGTCACGCAACGGTCCATGGTGATGGGCTCGGCATCGGGCGTGGCAGCACCACTGTTTTCAACGACCAGCTCCCACAGCCCAGGCTGGATGTCCGAGGCGAACGACGCGCTAGCCGTCATTGCCAGCATGACACCTGCCATCACCTGTGTGCCCCGGATGCTCATGGCTTGTTGAACGGCAGTTTGATCGTCTCGCCGTCGATTGCGAACAGACCGCGGCCGCGATGATGCAGCGTGCGCGGGTCTTTCTTCGCCGGATCGACCCAGGCCTTGACCACCTCGAGTACGAAGAAGTTGTATCTGTTCACCAACCGGGAGTCGTACACACGGCATTCGAGATTGGCATAGCACTCGTCTATCAGCGGTGCCTGGACCTGCGAGGCAGGAACCGGCGTCAGGCTGAACTTCGCGAACTTGTCCACCTTGGCGCCGCTGACGCTGCCTACCTTCACCACCGTCTTCGCCATGTCCGCCGTCGGGATGTTGATGACGCATTCCTTCGTCTTCACCAGCGCATCGAAACTGTAGTTGTTGCCGCTGATCACGGTGCCGATAAGCGCCGGCGTGAACTCCATCATCGTCAGCCACGACATGGTCATGACGTTCGCTTGCCCCTTGCGCGCGGTGGTGACCAGCACCACCGGCCCCGGCTCGAGCAGCTGATAGACCTTGGCCAACGGGAACGTCCTCTTCGCCATTTCGACCTCCGTTCTGGATTGCCCGAAAACGGTAGCACGGTGGACTTGGGTTGGCGATACCGCTTATTGCTTAACTGGTTGTTGAAAAACGTAGCGAGGATAGTCAGCTGCAAGGCGCCCGGAACTTTGCATGGCCAATCGACTAAGCTGGCGCAAGCGCCAGCAAGTCGCTGGTCAACGGAGCGACGAGAAAACGAGCCTTGGCGAGTTTCGGCGAAGACTAACCTTCAGGTTATGTCGCAGCCACATACCCATTGGGTAGGCGAGGAAGCGAGTACCGCGCAACGATGCAGATGACCTCCGCAGTAGTTTTGCGACGGCCTGTTATGCGTCGGCCGGCGGGATCATGGACGGCAATCGCTTCGGCGCTTTGATGCGCAGCTGCTTATTGACGTTGTATACCCCGAACACTACCGTGATCGAACTCTCTGGAACGTCGAATTCTTCCGCCAGGAACCGCACCATATGCGCGGTGGCACGCCCGCGCACCGGGTTCTCGGCGACATAGATCTCCAGCTGCTTGCCGATGACCTTGCCGATCACCGTCTTCTTCGCGCGCGGCCGGCCCAGGATATTCAGCACGAGGGTTTCCCCCTCCCAACGACAAAACGACGACATCCTTCCTCCAAAAATAGGGCAGGCAACCTTGCCCGCCGATTGATTTAACACGCCATTTGGCTATTTCTGCGAATGGGCGGATAATACGCCCTCGGCTGAACCGAGACGCACCGTTCGCATACCCTTCGGCAAGGAGACTTGAAGATGATCATCAGCAATGCAACGACCACTACCAGCATCGCCCCTTCCACGCTCTCCGACGTGACCAGGGCGAATGCGCAGCCGCTCGTCAGGTCGGCCCAGAACAGCCAAATAAACCAGCAGTCCACTGTCGTCCAGCTTTCCACCCAGGGACAGATGATGAGCCGAAGCGACCGCCCCGGCTCGACCGGCGAAAGCACCGAGGCTCCAAACAAGGAAAGCTCCGAATCGCCCTCCATCCAGTTCATGGAAGGCGAGGGCGGCGGCGGTGCCGCGGCGAAGACCGCATCGAGCGGCATTTCCGCCTATCTGAAGACCGCCGCCGCATAAATCCCGCTATCCGCCTACATGGTTCAGTTTATTGAGCCCTGGCCGTGCCCCTGTTAAGTTGCTCCCGCGCCGTCAGGAAAGTTGACGGCCGCTACCGCGCGGCACACGTTCGTGTCATCTTCGGGAGCAGCCATGAAAAAAATCATTCTCTTCCTGATGCTGATTGCATCGAGTGCGGCATTCGCCCAGACGAGTACACAAGATAAGCTGAAGCGGCTCGAAACGGAACTGAGCGACGTGCGCCAGGAACAGCAATCCCTATACCAGAACTTCCAGATGACCCAAGAGCTGCGCCGGATGGCGGTGCAGGAAGGAAGTCCCCCGACGTCGCAGTACCCTTACGGCAAGAGCATCTACGGAACGGACATCAACACGCCCCCGCCGAACTACGATGATGTCGTCCGCGCCCAGATGGAGCGCGAACAAAACATCCAGCGTTACACCGACGAACTGAAAGACCTATCAGCACGCTATCTCGAGCTGGAAGACCGGAGGAACGCGCTGATCGAGTCGATCAAGAGGTTGAAACAACAGCAGGGCGGTTAGTCCGTGCGGGCACGAGGTTGCTTGCGCAACGGGTCCAGCAGCGACGACAAGCCGTTGTGATCGAGCTCCTGCATCAGCGCAAGGAGCCGGCCGATCTCTCCGGGCGGGAAGCCCTCGCGGGCAAACCAGTTCAGGTAATGCCCGGGCAGGTCGGCGATCAGGCGGCCTTTGTACTTGCCGAATGGCATGGTGCGAGTGACGAGCAGTTGCAGGTGTTCAGGGTTCATCGTTCAAAAATATGTAGGGTGCAATAAGCGTAGCGCATTGCACCACATGAAGATTACATCCGGCGCAATTCCCGTTGATTATTGAATGCTGGCGGATTTGCACAGCGTTGCAAGCTCATGAAGAAAATCAGCCATCTTCGGCCGAATTATCGCTCTGCGAGCATCCTGCTCAGCAAAAGGGTTGGAGAGCATAAAGTTCACCATCTTGGAAATTTCTTCAGTTGCATTTGGACTACCTCCGGTCATTCCAACGCTCTCATGGTAAGTGTGGCGGTGTCTCAATACTTCTGCCAGCCCTTTATCAACTGTTTGGCCGAGCAAGACATAGCCAATCTTTTGTTTGTACTGACGGTTAATGTCACAGACTTGAAGAAGATCGATATCGCCGAGACCTTTGAGCAGTTTCTTTTTGCTTACCTCATTTAAACTGGACAATGCTATCGACATTTCACCGCAACCTATTGGCATGGCATCTGGATTCTGCTGAGAATGCTCAATGATGAGTTGCTCAATCCGACTTTCAAGAACAAATTTCACGTACCAAGGATCGAAATATTTTAGTGGCAAGTTATCCGGTATGGCTTCGCAAGCAATGCTCATCGGAATTCTTACGCCTATTGGCGCTTTTAGATCACATTGCCAGTTAGCAGCATCAATCTCTTGGACATATTGCAGGAGAAAGTTGGCATCTTCATGCACATCATGAAGCAGTCTCTGCAGCTCCTGAATGTTGTTGAATCCTATGGTTGTAACAGACAACTCAGTATCCGCCAGCAAAGTCTTAAGTTCTGAAAGTACTGACGATGCTGCATGTGGTGAGGAGACGGGTTTTCGCCCTAAATGTTCATAAATTGCTACAGCTGTCACCGCAAGATAGGTGGGACGATCACTCCACCCTTTAACAAATCGACAAAATGTCGTATAGGCTAAAGCCTTTAAAGCCCTGTCGGCCTTAGTTTTCCGATGTTTGAAGTCTTGGATGATGCAATTATCAAGCACTAGAAATAGTGGACCATCCAACTCATATCCGGATGCATAACATTGAACCCACCATTTTGTGAGGGTGAAAAACCTATATAAGTCAGCATCGCTTAGCCCTCGCAAATGGGCTGAGATTTCCTCTAACAACTTCAGTTGTTCACCGTTTGGTGGCGTATAGGGCTCCGATGCATCTTGTGAGTTCATTCTTCTCCTTCGCAAAATATGAAATCTAGTGTGCAGTTTCCCAGTTCGCGCCCTCTCCCAGCCCGACTTCCAGCGGCACCTTCAGTTCGGCGACATGGCACATGAGGTCTCGCAGCTTCTCCTTCACATGTGGCAATTCGCTCTCCGGCACTTCGAGCACCAGTTCGTCGTGCACCTGCATGATGAGCTGCGTCTGCAGCTTTTCCTGTTCCAGCCAATGCTGAACCGCAATCATCGCGAGCTTGATCAGGTCCGCGGCAGTGCCCTGCATCGGCGCGTTGATCGCGGCGCGTTCGGCGGCCTGGCGCTTCATGCCGTTGCTCACATTGATGTCGGGCAGCCATAGCCTGCGGCCGAACACGGTCTCGACGAACCCTTGGCTCTTGGCCTGTTCGCGCGTGCGCTGCATGTAGTCCGCCACGCCGGGATAGCGCGCAAAGTAGCGGTCGATGTATGCAGTGGCCGCGCCGCGCTCGATGCCGAGCTGTTTGGCAAGGCCGAACGCGGACATGCCGTAGATCAGGCCGAAGTTGATGACCTTTGCGTAGCGGCGCTGTTCGCTATCCACATCTTCCGGCGCGACCATGAAGATCTCCGCGGCAGTGGCGCGGTGGATGTCCTCGCCGTTGGCGAAGGCGCGCAGCAGGCCCTCGTCGCCCGAGAGATGCGCCATGATGCGCAGCTCGATCTGCGAATAGTCGGCGGACACGATGCGGCTGCCCGGCGGCGCGATAAAGGCCTCGCGGATGCGGCGGCCTTCGGCGGTGCGCACCGGGATGTTCTGCAGGTTGGGATCGCTGGAGGCGAGACGCCCGGTGACCGCGACCGCCTGCGAGTAGCTGGTGTGCACGCGCCCGGTGTTGCGGTCCACCATCTGCGGCAGCTTGTCCGTGTAGGTGGACTTCAGTTTCGCCATGCCGCGATAGTCGAGCAGTATCTTCGGCAGCGGGTAATCGAGCGCGAGTTCCTGCAGCACCTCTTCGTCCGTCGATGGCGTGCCGCTCGGGGTCTTCTTCTTCACCGGCAATTGCAGCTTATTGAACAGGATCTCCTGTATCTGCTTGGGCGAGTTGAGGTTGAACGGCTGGCCTGCAGCCTCGTGCGCCTTCGCCTCGAGCGCGAGCAGCTTCTCGCCCAGTTCCCGGCTCTGCACCTGCAGCAGCGCGCAGTCCAGCAGCACGCCATTGCGCTCCATCCGGTAAAGCACCTGCATGGTCGGCAGTTCGATGTCGCGGTACACATGCTGCAATCCGCTCTGTACCGCGATCTGCGGCGCGAGCGCCTGGTGCAGCTGCAGGGTGATGTCGGCATCCTCTGCGGCGTAGCGCGTCGCGGTGTCGAGATCGACCTGGTCGAAACCGATCTGCTTCGCGCCCTTGCCCACCACTTCGGTGTAGCTGATGGTCTTCACGTTGAGATGGCGCAGCGCGAGGTTGTCCATGTCGTGCGGCCTGTGCGATTCCAGCACATAGGACTGCAGCAGCGTATCGTCGTGTATCCCCGCGAGCGCGATGCCGTGGTTGGCGAAGATGTGCATGTCGTACTTGAGGTTCTGGCCGACCTTGGGGTGCTTCTCGCTCTCGAGCCATGGCTTGAGCTTGTGCAGCGCCTGCTCGCGCTTGAGCTGGTCAGGCGCGCCCGGATAGACGTGCGCCAGAGGCAGGTAGGCAGCGTGATGCGGCGTGATCGCGAACGAAATGCCGACCATTTGCGCGATCATCGGGTCGAGGCTGGTGGTCTCGGTGTCCACGCACACCAGTTCGGCGGCGAGCAGCTTCTCCAGCCAGGCGTCGAGTTGCGCCTCGGTGAGGATGGTCTCGTACTGCGCATGGCCTGTATTGGTCGGCTCGGTGCCAAACAGGTCTGCACCGTTCGTCCATTCCCTTGCGGGAGACACCTTACCCTCTCCCCCTGCCCCTCTCCCGCCAGCGGGCGAGGGGAGTTCTCCCGTCGCATTGAGCTCGCGCAGCCAACTCTTGAACTCGAATCTTTCATACAGGGTGCGCAGCTGCTCGACATCCGCGGGCGGCGCTGCAAGCGACTCGTAGGGCTGAGGCAACTCCACGTCGCACTTCACCGTGAGCAGGACACGCGCCTGCGGCAGCCAATCGAGCGCCTTGCGCAGGTTTTCGCCGACCACACCGCCGACCTCTCCAGCACGCTGCATCACGTTGTCCAGCGTGCCGTACTGGGTGAGCCATTTCACAGCGGTCTTGGGACCGACCTTCTCCACGCCGGGCACGTTGTCCACCGCGTCGCCGGTGAGCGTGAGATAGTCGATGATGCGCTCCGGCGGCACGCCGAACTTCGCGGCGACACCCGGCACATCCAGCGTCTCGTTGCTCATGGTGTTGACCAGCGTCACATGCTCGTTCACCAGCTGCGCGAGATCCTTGTCGCCGGTGGCGACGATGCTGCGCACGCCGTCGCGCGCGGCCTGCTGCACCAGCGTACCGATGACGTCGTCGGCCTCCACGCCTTCCAGCGCGAGGATGTTCCAGCCCGAGGCGACGATGGCCTGGTGCAGCGGCTCGATCTGGCGCGCGAGATCTTCCGGCATCGAGGGGCGGTGCGCCTTGTATTCCGGATACATGTCGTCGCGGAAGGTTTTGCCCTTGGCATCGAAGACGCACAGGCTATAATCCGCCGGGTAGTCATGGCGCAGCTTGCGCAGCATGTTGAGCACGCCGTAGATCGCGCCGGTCGGGAAACCTTCGCGGTTACGCAAGTCCGGCATGGCATGGAACGCGCGGTAGAGGAACGACGAGCCGTCCACCAGGAGCAATGTCTTCCCGGTGCCGGGATAGGAGCTTTTCATAATTTTTTGCGTAAGGATAATTGCATGAATACTCTGTCCAAACTGCCCACCCCCGCAACACCTGACGGGTGGAATTCCAAGGAAGCCTGGCGAGTGTTCGGCATTATGTCAGAGTTCGTCTCTGCCACCGAACGCCTCAACCGCATCCATCCCGCCGTCAGCATCTTCGGCAGCGCGCGCACCAAGCCCGGCCAACCCTATTACAAGCTCACCGAAGAGATCGCGCGGCTGCTGTCCGACGCGGGATTTTCGGTCATCTCCGGCGGCGGCCCCGGCATCATGGAAGCGGCCAATAAGGGCGCGTTCTACGGCAAGTCGCCCAGCGTCGGCCTGAACATCCAGCTGCCGCACGAGCAGGTTGGCAACCTGTACCAGAACATCAGCCAGACCTTCCAGCACTTCTTCGCGCGCAAGGTGATGTTCGTAAAATTCGCCAGCGCCTATGTTGTGATGCCGGGCGGCTTCGGCACCATGGACGAGCTGATGGAAGCGCTGACGCTGGTGCAGACCGGCAAGACCCGCAAGATGCCAATCATCCTGGTGGGCACCCAGTTCTGGGGCGGACTGATCGAGTGGTTCCGCACCGCGCTGCTGGCCGAGAAGCTCATCAGCCCGGAGGACATGGACCTGATCCAGGTCACCGACAATCCCGAAGAAGTGGTCAGCGCGATCTTCAAGCATTACGAAACGCGCGGCTTCGAGCCGTCGGAGGCGGAGCGCGAGCGTCAGCTCTACCTGTAGAGAAATCGTTTTGCGGGCGAATCGCGGTGTCGCGTGCTCGCTCGCTCCTCGTCTATCCGTTCGATATGCCTCGTCGTTCGCTGCGCGGCTCCTTGCGCTTCATCCCGCAAAACGGATTTCTGGCACCTCCCCAAATCGGCTAAAATACGCCCATTCCAATCCATCGAGACCTCTGCGATGCGCCTCCTGTCCTTTTTGCTCCTGAGCGGCCTGTCCCTGTCCGCTTTCGCCCAACAGCCGGTTCCGCCCAATCTCGAGCCGCTGTCCCCGCCACCCGCGTTCGACGCGCAAGAGGCGCTAGCTGGGGAGCCAGAGGTGACCATCACCACTGAGAAAGAGCAGACCGTGGAGGAATATCGCGCCAACGGCAAACTCTACATGATCAAGATCACGCCCAAGCACGGCGTGCCCTACTACCTGATCGACGATCGCGGCGACGGCAAGTTCTCGCGCCAGGAAGGCCTCGACTCCGGCTTGCGCGTGCCTCGCTGGGTCATTCATACGTTCTAAGATATGGCCGTTTTCACCAGTGTCTCCGAGGCGGAGCTGACCGCCTGGCTGGGCGATTATTCGCTCGGCCAACTGCTCGAACTGCAGCCCATCTCAGCCGGCATCGAGAACACCAACTATTTCGTGACGACCAGCAACGGCCGTTTCGTGCTCACGCTGTTCGAGAAACTCACCGCGGACGAGCTGCCGTTCTACCTGAACCTGATGGCGCACTTGGCGCGGCACGGCATTCCCTGCCCCAGCCCGGTGGCGAACCGTCGCAACCAGCTGCTCGGCTCGCTCAACGGCAAGCCCGCCTGCATCGCCACCCGCCTCTCCGGCAAGTCCACCACTGCGCCGAACCACGAACAGTGTGCGGCCATCGGTGCGATGCTGGCACAGATGCACATCGCCGGGCAGAGCTTCAGCCAGGTGATGCCCAACCCGCGCGGCGCAGCATGGCGCGCCGCAACGGCACCGCAGGTAAGGGGATTCCTAGACGCCCAACAGGCGGCATTGCTGGACAGCGAAGTCGCGCTGCATGCGCAGAACAATTTCGCATCGCTGCCGCAGGGCGTCATCCACGCCGACCTGTTCCGAGACAACGTGCTGCTCGAAGAGAACCGCGTCGGCGGCCTGATCGATTTCTACTTCGCGTGCAGCGATGCGCTGCTGTACGACGTGGCGATCACCGTCAACGACTGGTGCATGAACGCGGACTGCAAGCTGGACGACGCCCGCGCCCGGGTCTTCCTGCAGGCATACCATGCGGTGCGTCCGCTGTCGGACAATGAGCGCGCCGCCTGGCCGCTGATGCTGCGCCTCGCCGCGCTGCGCTTCTGGCTGTCGCGCCTGTACGACAAGCACATGCCGCGCGACGGCGAACTGGTCAACGCTCATGACCCCGGCCACTTCGAGCGCGTGCTGAAGAACCACATCGCAACGCAACAGGCCGTCTGGCTATGACACAGGGGATCGATATGGAGCCGCAACGCTTGCAGGCAGGAGAAGGCTGGCAGTGGATGAAGCAGGGCTATGCCCTGTTCATGAAAGCGCCGCTGCTGTGGATGGTGCTGTTGATGATCTGCTTCATCGCGATGGCCGGCCTGTCCGCGATCCCCGTCGTAGGCGAGCCGCTCTCCAGCCTGCTGCTGCCCGCGGTGATGGTCGGCCTGATGACCGGCTGCCGCGCGCTGGAACAGGGGGAAGAACTGGAACTGGCGCACCTGTTCAACGGCTTCCAGCAACACACCGCACAACTGGTCACGCTGGGCGGAATCGCGCTGGTCGGGCAATTCCTGATTCTCGGCCTGATGATGATGGTCGGCGGCGCCACCCTGGTGAGCATCCTGATGAGCGGCCAGCCGCCGCAGGAACCGCAGATCCTCGCACAGGCTATCGCCGGGGCGGGACTCGCCGTGCTGATCGGCATCACGCTGTTCAGCATCCTGCTGATGGCGATGCAGTTCGCACCGATGCTGGTCTACTTCCAAGGCGTCACGCCCATCGAGGCGATGAAGCTCAGCCTGCGCGCCTTCCTCGTCAACATCGGCCCGATGCTGGTGTATGGCATCGTATTCATCCTGCTGGCGTTCCTCGCAAGCATCCCGATGATGCTGGGCTGGCTGGTGTTGATACCCGTCATGATCACTTCTCTGTATGTCTGCTACAGCAGCATCTTCCCGCAGCAGAAGGAGAGCGAAGTCGCGGCCGGCCCGGGCGATGAGGACAAACCAAACGAAGGCACACTCTAGACATGGAATTCCAGGCAACCGCAGCAGAAATCAAGAAGGCTCAGACGCCGCACAACCTGTTCATCTCGGGTCTGTTCCTGTTCGACCTATTCATGACCCCGGCCGTGATCGGCCTGAAGATCGGCATGATCGGCCTACTGATTCCGCTCCTGTGCTCGGGTGCACTGATCGCCTTCATCTACCTGCGCAGCCGCAAGGCCACCGGCTGGTTCGTCGACGCGCACTGGAAGCTCGCCTTCGCGCGCTGCAAGATACTGATGCTGGGCTATGCGATCACGGCAGCGCTGATCTTCATCGCCTGGCTGGTCAGCGGCGCGTCGAAAGACCCGAACATGGCGCATATCCTGTGGACCGCGCTCACGCGCATCGCGCTGATGCCGACGCTGATCGTGGTGATGATCACCGCGGTGCTGGAATTCAGCGCGACCGCGCAGGCCGCCAAGCGGGAGGTTCCCGACAAGATCGCCGCGAACTTCCCGCCGCCGGCCGCCTGATCAGGCCTGCTGGAACTCGTCGTAGGCCCGCAGCACTTCCGCCGCATACATCAGCGACGGGCCGCCGCCCATATACACCGTCACTGCCAGCATCTCGTTGATCTGTTCGCGCGTCGCCCCCATACGCACCAGCGCGCGCACGTGGAAGCCGATGCAGCCGTCGCACCGCGTCGCCACCGCGATGGCGGTCGCAATCAGTTCCTTATCCAGCGCTGAAAGCGTGCCTTCGGCCATGGCCGACTTGGCCATCGTGTCGAAGCCCTGCATCGGCGTGACAGCTTCCTTGCGGAAGGTGGTGAGCGCCTTGCTGATGTCCTGGGTGATGGTTTTGAACGACTTGCTCATGTGAAGACTCCTGCCGAGTTGAGATGGTTCAGAATATTACCATTTACTAATATTCAAACTCAACCCGCTGCAGGGAAGGCAGGGATCAAACGACGAAGGTCGCCGCCTGCCCGTGCACGGCGCCCGCCTCGTCCACCAGGTTCCACACCGTGCAGTCCGAGATCATGAAACGCCTGCCGCTGCTGGCGATACGCATGCCGGAATAGCCGTCCACATAGCCCTGTTTCACCACCTTCTCCAGTAGCTTCACCCGCGCCTCCTGTGCCAATGGCTCGGCGGAAAGACGCGACGGCAGGCGGGCGAATTCTTCGAAGCTCATCTCGAACAATTGCAGCGCGAGGCGGTTGCCGTAGAAGAACACGGGATCGGCTTCGGTGCCGTGCGCGACGATGGCGCGCGGCGCTTCCCAGAGGGCGCTGCGCAACACGGCGTCTTGCTCACCATCCCCTCCCCCAGGTTGGGGGAGGGTTAGGGAGAGGGTCGAAACGTGGCACCCTGCCAATCCACCCCTCTCCCCCAGCCCCTCTCCCACAAGTGGGAGAGGGGAGCCAGCACTTATCAGCGGCCTGCCCGTCAGCCTTTGGTAGCTCTCGACGATGAGCCGCAGCCACTCATCTGGCACGGCGTCAGACGGCAGTGAGCTTGGCATATTCGAGCGCAAGCCACTTGCTGCCCGCGTGTTTGAAGTTGACCTGCACGCGAGCATCCGCGCCGCCGCCTTCGATGCCGGTGATGGTGCCCTCGCCGAACTTCTGGTGGAACACGCGCTGGCCCATCTTCCACAATGCGCCGGGGGGCGGCGGTGCCGGCTGCGCCGCGCCTCCGCCGAATGCGGCGACGTAGCTCTCCTTCTCGGCGCGGTCCATCCCGAACGAGCGGCGCGGCGCGAACCTCGGCGTCAGCCACTGCAGCAGCTCTTCCGGCAGCTCGCTCAGGAAACCCGATGCCACGCCGTAGTTCACCTGCCCGTGCAGCATGCGGCTCTGCGCAAAGGTGAGATACAAGCGGCGGCGTGCACGCGTGATCGCCACGTACATCAGGCGGCGCTCCTCGTCGAGGCCGCCGTCGGCGTCTATGCTGTTCTGGTGCGGAAACAGGCCCTGCTCCAGGCCGGTGATGAACACGGTGTGGAACTCGAGACCCTTCGCGGCGTGCACCGTCATCAGGTGCAGAGCGTCCTCGGAATCGCCCGCCTGGTGTTCGCCCGCCTCGAGCGAGGCGTGGGTCAGGAAGGCAGTGAGGCTGTCATCCTCGGCCTCGTGCACGAACAGCGTCGCGGCGTTGAGCAACTCGTTCAAGTTCTCCAGCCGCTCTTCCGCCTCGCGCTTCTTCGAGGCACTGGTCTTCTCGTTTTCGTAGTGGGCGACCAGACCGCTGTGCTCCAGCACGTGCTCGATGATCTCGGGCAGCGGCAGGTCCTTGGTCGCGCTGCGCAGCGACTCGATCAGCGCGACAAAGGCCGCGACCTTGCCGCCCGCACGCGCAGCCGCATCCCACAGCGTGGTATTGAACTGCTTCGCACTCTCCTGCAACTGCTCGATGCTGCGTGCGCCGATGCCGCGCGTGGGGAAGTTGATGATGCGCAGCAGCGCGTTATCGTCGTCGGTGTTCTCCATCAGCCGCAGGTAGGCCAGCGCGTGCTTGATCTCCTGCCGTTCGAAGAAGCGCAGGCCGCCGTACACGCGGTATGACAGGCCCGCCGACACCAGCGCGTGTTCGAGCACGCGCGACTGCGCGTTGGAGCGGTACAGCAGCGCCATCTCGTCGAGGTTCACGCCCTCGCGCTTGAGCTGGCGGATCTCCTCGACGATGAAGTTGGCCTCGTCCACGTCGGTCGGAGCCTCGTACACGCGCAGCTTCTCCCCACCACCCTCCGCCGTCCACAGGTTCTTGCCGAGGCGGTTGCGGTTGTTCTGGATCAGCGCGTTCGCCGCGTCGAGGATGTTGGCGTGCGAGCGGTAGTTCTGCTCCAGCTTGATCACGCTCTCGACGTTGAAATCGCGCAGCAGCTCCTGCATGTTGCCCACGTTCGCGCCGCGGAAGGCGTAGATCGACTGGTCGTCGTCGCCCACCGCGAACAGCGCGTTTTCCTTCCCCGCGAGCAGCTTCAGCCAGCGGTACTGCAACGGGTTGGTGTCCTGGAACTCGTCCACCAGGATGTGCTTGAAGCGCTCCTGGTAATGCTCGCGCAAGGCGGCGTTTCGCGACAGCAGCTCGTAACAGCGCAACAGCAGCTCGGAGAAATCCACCACGCCCTCGCGCTGGCACTGCGCGTCATATGCGGCGAAGATCTCCACCTTGCGCTTGGTGTAAGGATCGTAGGCCTCCACCTCGTGCGCGCGCAGCCCCTGCTCCTTGTTGCCGCTGATGAACCACTGCACCTCGCGCGGCGGATACTTCTCGTCGTCGACGTTGAGTTCCTTCATCACGCGCTTGATCGCCGAGAGCTGGTCGCCCGAATCGAGGATCTGGAAGGTCTGCGGCAGGTTCGCCTCACGGTGGTGCGCGCGCAACATACGGTTGCACAGCCCGTGGAAAGTGCCGATCCACATGCCGCGCGTGTTGATAGGCAACATCGCCGCGAGGCGCGTCACCATCTCCTTCGCCGCCTTGTTGGTGAAGGTCACTGCGAGGATGCCGTGCGGGCTGACCTGCCCGGTGCTGATGAGATAGGCGATGCGCGTGGTCAGCACGCGCGTCTTGCCGCTGCCCGCCCCCGCAAGGATTAGCGCAGATTGGGCAGGGAGCACGACGGCGGCACGTTGTTCGGGATTAAGACCGGAAAGCAGGTGGGAATTCATGGCGCAATTATCCCACAGGAGGGGCTTCGGCACTTAACGCACGAACGGCACGACCATCGCAATCTCCTAAAGAACGTGGCCTACTTGGTACGCATACGCATCTGCAGGGTCGTGGCCTCGCCGACTTCGATGCGTTCGTATTCCGCGATCACCTGCGCACCCAGCAATAGCAGCGTGGCAGCCACCTCCAGGCTGGTCAGCAGGACGATGGCCGTGGTCAGCGAACCGTACACCACACTCACCTGCGACAGCGTGCCGAAATACCAGCGCAACGCGAAGCGGACCACTTCCCACATCATCGCCGCCGTCACGCCGCCGATCAGCGCGTGATGCACCGGCAGCCTGCCGACCGGCATGAAGTAATAGATCGTAGAGATGAGCAGTATCTCCCCAAGGAGACCGCCGACGTAGATCAGGAAGTGCGAGAAGCCGCTCAGCGACCAACTGTGCCCGAGCACGACGACTTTCTCGGCACCCATGGCCACCAGGTCGGCGATCACGATCGCACCCGCGAACATCAGCGCGCCGATGAAGGCGATGTAACCGAAAGGCAACAGCAGCGAAACGACGAAGTTCCGCTTGAGCCTCTGCATCCTGTGATGAAAGATCACCGACATCGCGCTCTCGAGCACCCTGAAGCCAAGCGAACTGAAGAACAGCATGGTGACCAGCAGCACCCACCCGATCACCTCGCGGTGTTCAAGGAATGTCCTCAATTCGATCACCACCGCCCGGCTTTCGCCGGGCACCACGTATTCCAGTGCCCGGCGTACCGTAGCCAGGAGCACATCCTGCTCGATCACCTGCGACAGCGCGATCACCATGAGGATGAGCAGCGGCACGATGGAAAGTAGCGCGTAGTAGGCCACGGCACCGGCCAACAGCAGGCCCTGATTCGCCCGAAACGCCTTCAGCACCTGATGCGCGAAGGCGACCGGGTTTCTCAGAACATGCAGCGTGCGCGGACTGATGAGTTGCATAGTGGCGCCAGAAATTTGCCGGGAGCAAGCGCCATGCTACCTACTTCATCATCGCTTCCAGCTTGCGCTTATCCGCCGCGCTCGGCGTGTGGCTGATGTTGAGGACGATGCCTGCCAGCTCGCGCACCTCGGCCGGTGCGGACATATCGCCTGTCACCTTTCTGAGCTTGTCTGCATCTCCGGCAGCGACCTCGTGCCTCAGATTCGCGATTGCGGTCGCGATCACACGCTCCTGTTCGGTACTGCCCTTGTCGGCGGCGATGGCCTTCAGCTTGGCCTTCTCCGTATCACTGGGGTAATGCTCCAGATGCATCACGACTCCCGCCATCTCCCGCACCGCCGCGCTGGCGGCCAGCACGGATTGCGCACCCAGCATCAAGCCCACTACAGACAACAAAACCAAAAGAAATCTGCTCTTCATGGCTGCCTCCTTAGTGTGAATTGAACGGACAAACACTGGCACTGCAGTGCCGCCATCCTAGGCTTTTCCCGGAGAAATGGTAATGGGGTAATGTGAGGAGACCGAAGCCGGGCATGAATCACGGCCCCGCGCTAGAATGCCGCCCTCCCGGCCACCACCGGACTCTCAGGGCCGCCCCATGACTGAAGAACGTTTAGTAAACATTGAAACAAAGATCGCCTACCAGGAAGACCTGATCGAGGAGCTGAACAAGACGATCTACCAGCAGCAACAGAAGATAGAACGGCTAGAGATGATCTGTGAAGCACTCGCCAAACAGATCAGGGCGCTGGCCGAAGCGGGAAGCGAGGGCAAGCTACCGGCGCACGAAAGGCCGCCGCACTACTAGCGCGCAACCCACCGCTAGTAATTGCAAGGCCTCATCCCCTTTTATTTTGCGTTCGCAGAATACCTGCCGCCCCAATGTGGGGAACATTTGAAATTCAAAAACAAAACGGGGAAGCGTCGCCGCTTCCCCGTTCTCTGGATGCCGGATCGAGTCCGGCATGACCGTGTTGCTTACTTCTTCTTGTTCTCGATCATCTCGTGCATGATCGGTGCGAGGATGATTTCCATCGCGTAGCTCATCTTGCCGCCGGGCACCACGAGGGTGTTGGCACGGGACATGAAGGAGTCCGGGATCATGTTGAGCATGTACGGGAAGTCCACGCCCTTCGGATCGCGGAAGCGGATGACCACGAAGCTTTCGTCCGGAGTCGGGATGTCGCGCGCGATGAAGGGGTTGGAGGTGTCCACAGTCGACACGCGCTGGAAGTTGATGTGCGTGCGCGAGAACTGGGGAGTGATGAACTTGATGTAGTCCGGCATGCGGCGCAGGATGGTGTCCACGGTCGCTTCGGCGGAATAGCCGCGCTCTGCCTTGTCGCGGTGGATCTTCTGGATCCACTCGAGGTTGACGATGGGAACCACGCCGATGCCCAGATCCACGTGACGGCCGGCATCGACGCCCTTCTCTTCGTTCTGCACCAGGCCGTGCAGGCCTTCATAGAACAGCAGGTCGGTGCCGCTTTCGATGTCTTCCCACGGGGTGAACACGCCGGCCTTGAGGTCGGTCAGGTTGAAGTGCTTGTTGTGCTCTTCGGCTTCGAAGTCGCTGTGCACGTAGTAGCGGCGCTTGCACATGCCGGTGTCGCCGTATTGCTTGAACATTTCTTCGATCTTCTCGAAGTGGTTCGCTTCCGGGCCGAAGTGGCTGAAATGGTTGTTGCCGTTCTTGCTGTGCTCGGCTGCGGCAGCGCGGAACGCCATGCGGTCCAAGCTGTGCAGGCTGTCGCCTTCGATGACGGCTGCCTTGATGCTCTCGCGGCGGAAGATGTTCTCAAACGCGCGCTTGACGGTAGTAGTGCCGGCGCCGGACGAGCCGGTGACGGCGATAACGGGATGCTTACGGGACATAATCCACTCTCCTGAAACAACATTAATAAAATTTTTGAGGCGTGATTCTATAACAGAATCCCTGTTCAGCCCAGAGAGCTACGCAGCCCCCCGCCAAGGCCGCTATAATGCGCAATCCATCGAATTCAGCCCAAAATCCAGAAACATGCAACCGAATTACCACCCGGCCTCCATCGAAGAACAAGCCCAACAACACTGGGAGGACCGCAAGGCGTTCCTCGCCGTCGAATCCGGCGACAAGCCCAAGTACTACTGCCTGTCGATGTTCCCCTACCCTTCCGGCAAGCTGCACATGGGCCATGTGCGCAACTACACCATCGGCGACGTGCTCTCGCGCTACCACCGCATGAAGGGCTACAACGTGATGCAGCCGATGGGCTGGGACGCCTTCGGCCTGCCGGCGGAAAACGCGGCGATGGCCAACAACGTGCCGCCGGCGCAGTGGACCTACGACAACATCGCCTACATGAAGAAGCAGCTCAAGTCGCTGGGCTTTGCCCTCGACTGGGAGCGCGAGCTGGCGACCTGCACGCCCGAGTATTACAAGTGGAACCAGTGGCTGTTCCTGCGCATGCTCGAAAAGGGCATCGCCTACAAGAAGACCCAGGTGGTGAACTGG
>DASTGP010000167.1:0-4641 GCA_035605585.1 Gallionella sp.
CCATCTCCTGTGCCGCAAGCATCAGCGTCATGGCCGCCATGCCGCACGAACGCATGCCTTCGTCGCGTTGCACCTGTTCGCGCCCCTCGTAGTACTGGGCCATGGCGGGCAGGATGTAATCCTGCACCGGCTGCGGAGCATTGCGCCAATAGCGGACAGGTTCTTTATTCCACGCCTTGAGATCGGCGGTCAGCACCACCAGCAAGGAGGCATCCGTCACCTGGGCCTGATCCCAAGCAGCAGCGCGCACCTGCTTGCGCAACTCGGGATCGCGCACCAGCACGAAGCGCCAGTTCTGGATATTCCACGCGGTGGGCGAGCGCATCGCCAAGCCCATGAGTGTTTCGATCTCGGCTTCGCTTATGCGGTGCTCTGGATCGTAAGCCTTGATGGCGCGGCGTTGTTCAACGGCAGTTGCTACATTCATAAATATTTCCCTCTCAAGTTAAATACCGACCGTGCGGTATGTTTTGCTGCAAAAAATGGAATTACTCTTCCCCTGAAACAGCCAGACTTTGCACGTAGTGATGAAGCTGCTTCATGCACAGGCCGAAGTTTTTCAGCGATTGCTGGCTCTTGGCGATGCCGACGCACCCTTCCCATGCCGACACGATGAACAGCGCCGCCGCTCGGCAGTCGACATCGGAGCGAACCACGCCCGCCTTCTTGTCCCGCTTCAACGCGCCTTCAACCTCGGCTTGCCAGACGGACAAAATACGGTTCAGCCGCGTCTTGAATTCCTCATCGAGCGGACTCATCTCTTGCATCAGGTTGTTCAGCGGGCATCCCAGCACAATGGTTTCCAGCTCGGTTTTTCGCCCCGACTCGTCTATGAGCTTGAGCAAAGTCTGCACCGGCTGTCCGCTTTCGCGCAGCGGCGAAAATATCCACGCATCCAACTGCGCCTCCACCACCTCGTCGATCACCGCCAACCCCAATGTCTGCTTGGTGGGGAAATGATGGTAAAGCGCCCCTTTCGTCAGCCCGGTATCGCGCAGGATATTGGCAATGCTGGCGGCCTGAAATCCGTGGAGGTGGATTTCGTCGAACGCTGCCCGCAGCAGCTTGTCTCGCGTCAAGTCTGTTTGTCTGGTAACCATGCGCGAATTACATACCGACCGGTATGCTTGTGTCAAGGACGGAGTTGTGCAAAGCATCTGTAATCGGCGGGGCAGCCCCCCCTCTCCCGCATGCGGGAGAGGGGGGAATGAATCATCAACAGTGCAGTTTCAGGTGCAACATCGCCTGCCTGACAAAGCCGAGCAAATGCTGGTCGATGCCCGAGCCCTCCAGCAACTCGGGATGCTGCGCCATCGCCTCGCCCAGCTTCGCCTGCGTTTCCGGCTTGTCGCCCGCATAAGATTGCACCAGCTCCATCCAGCGCAGAATTAGCGGGCGTATGCGCGGATCATCCGGCGCAGTGCCGTCTTCCAGATGTTGGTAAACCTCTGCAATCAACGCGGGAAACTGGTTGGTGCTCCTGATGTAGTTCTTGCGCAGAAACTTCATCTCTTCCGGCGACAGGTATTTCTGGTAGATCGCATATTTCGTCTCGGCATAAGCCTGTTGGATGAACGCGATCATGTCCAAGCCGACGCCGGTCTGCGCTTGTACGCCGGGTTCATTGCGGTGCATCTCGTTGAGCTTCGCCAGCAAGCGCGGATCGCCGTGGGAATCGCGCATCAACATCGCGATCCAGCGTCTCGCCAACGCCTGCGCATCCTGGCTTTGCGGCGAAACATTCATTTCCATCGCCTCGCGCACCGATTGCGCCAGCTCGGCCCATTCTGCGGCGGTCGTATTATCCGCCGTGCTCAACATGGGAAACTGCTTCTGCTCTTCCTTCGTAAAATATTTGTCGTACATGGTCATCATCTCCAGAGTCGTTAGCCAATCGGCAAGCTCCGGCTCTTCACCTCGCCGCAACTGGCCTTGCAACCGCAACAAGCGGTCGCGCAGCGCAGTACTTTGTGCGATTTGACTATCCAGCATTTGAATCTGGCTATCCACAATCGACGAAAGATGAGAACCGGGGTTTGCCAACACAGCCCCGATGTCGGCCAGCGACAAACCGAAACGCCTCAATGCCTGAATCTGGTGCAGGCGGGCAATGTCGTTGCGGTTGTACAGCCGGTAGCCGCTGTCGGAGCGCGCAGAAGGCGCGAGCAGCCCGATGGCGTCATAGTGGTGCAGCGTGCGCACGGTCAGTCCGCAACGTTTGGCCAACTCCCCCACTTTAAGCAACATCGGATACTCCTTTCTTCATACGTGCGGCCAGTCTGGGGCCTGACGTTACGTGAGGGTCAAGCACTTCAATCGCACCTTGTACAACCACCTAGATTTGCATCCACGATGCGAGGCCCGGCAGCTTGTATCCATCCTCCAGAGTCGCCTGCGTCAGGCTGCCCGCCTCGGCCTGAATGCAGATGAAATACAAATCCTCGTCTCCCGCCGCCAGGGCGCGCGCACCTTCAGGGGAAACGCGCACCAGGCTGCCTTCGCTGAGCGGGAATTCTTCCCCGTCCGCATAGAACGTACCCTTGCCACGCAACACGATGTACAACTCCTCGTTCTTTTTGTGCGCATGGACGAAGGGCATGCCCTTGCCGGCCGGGAGCTTGTTGATCGATACCTCACAACTGGTGAGGCCGAGATCATTACCAACGAAGTGCTTGCCCGGAATACCTCGAAAATCATGCCGCTCCAGACCCGCCAATTCCCCGATCTGTTCGAATGTGTAGTGCTTGCCAGTACGCATTATTCCTCCTGTATTGTCGTATCGATAGTCGCTTGCAAAATACAAGGCGTATCCTACGCACGTCACTTGCAAAAGACAAGTTACAAGATTAAAGTGCGGACCGATGAAGAAACCAACAGTCAAACCATCCTACCCGGACAGCTACCGCTCGACCTGCCCGGTCGCCAGCGTACTGGACATCGTGGGAGACAAGTGGACGCTGATCGTGGTGCGCGACCTGTTTCTCGGCAAACACCGTTATGGCGAATTCCAGTCATCTCCTGAAGCAATACCGACCAACATCCTGGCCGAACGCCTGAAACGGCTGGAAGCAGCGGGACTTATCAAGAAAGAGTTCTATCAGGACAATCCGCCGCGCGCGGAATATTTCCTGACCACGCGTGGCGCAGATTTGGGGCCGGTGCTGCGCGCCATGCGCGAATGGGGGAAGCAATACATTCCCGGTGTCGTATATCTGGAGAAAATCGCACCACCGGAAATCAGGGACTGAGCCGAAATCAACCTATCCCGAACACTTCATCCGAGACTCAACTGCTTTTTTAGGTTTATCCGCGCAAGCGCGAATCGAATTCAAATGGGCGGATGATGCTGATCGCGACAACCCCGAATTCTGGATGGTTTGGGTTCAGCACCACATTGCACGCCTCCGGCATTACTGCCGAGGGCACGATCAGCCCTAAGTGGGTAGCCGCAAGCAAAAACGCATCGCCGATGGCGATTGCGGCTGTCGAGCTGGGCAGGGCATCCCAGCCATCCGGCAAATCCTCAACCGTATAACGCCGATACAGCCGGTCATCGGCAGGCAAATCGAACCTGGCCAGCACCAAGTCCCGAGGGAGCATGTCCGAGGCGTGCACCAATTTTTCCATGGCCGCAATCTCGGGCGTCAGCCCGGCGTAGACAGCGGCAACACCGGAAGAATTCCAGCGCCCTCCCGTCAGGCGCGCACCGGTTCCCTGGCGGTCGAGTGCGTAAGCCCGCTTGGCAATTCTCCAAGCCTGCATCACACAGCGCCGCCGTAGGCAATGGCAGACAGCACCTTGCGCACCTCCCCCGCTCCCGTCTCTGTATCCAGCATGGACAACGGCGCATCCCCCAGCGCGGCATTCTTTGCGGTCAACCAGTCGCGCGCCATATCGGGCGCGCCGAAGACCTTCTCGGCCTCGTTCTCGATCAACGCGATGCGTTCCAAGCGCTCGGTCTCGGTCTGCCCCAACAGGCTCCCGGACTTGATTTTGCGTTCCGCCGTCGCCGGCGAAATGCCGATCAGCTTTGCAAACACATTGCGGGACATGCCGAAATGTTCGCTGGCGGTAACCAGAATGACAGGAGACACCCCGGCCCGGACGATCTTGATCCGTGCGCCGGGGTTTGCCTTGACCAAGGCAACCTTCCACTGACCAAATCCTTCCGGACGCTTACGGGTAATAGCAGTTGCAGTAGTCATAGCGCTCTCCGGCCCAATAAAATCAAATGAGAGTATATAGTACATCAAATGATTAAATCGTAAAAACCCACCACAGCGTAGCATCGGTTTTCAACGCGCTCAAACCGCAGGGACACGCCGCCCCGGCAGCATCGAAACCGTCACCCCGCCCAGCACCAGCAAGCCGCCCACCAGTTGCGGGGCTGTCGGCATGTCTGCGACCAGCGCGCCAAGCAGCATGGTGAACACCGGGATGAGGTTCATGAAAATGGAGGTGTGCGCCGCGCCCAGCCGCGCAATGCCGATACCCCAGAACAGATAGGCCAGCACCGTGCCGCCGACCGCCATCACCAGCAACGACAGCGCAGCCTTGGCATCTGGCGCGGCCAGATGCGCGTCGCTGCCCAGCGCCACGCACAGCAGCACCAGCGCACCTGCAGCCATGATCCAGGTGGTG
>DASTGP010000177.1:0-6841 GCA_035605585.1 Gallionella sp.
ATGGCCGCGCGCGGCCCGGTCGCGCCCGACAGATTGCTGGGCAGACCGTGATTGAAACGAGTGTCCACAAGCAGCGCCAGCTGGCGATCCAGCAGGTCGGCCACATTCGCCACGACATTCTTGAGTCCGTCCATCGCGAACGCGATGTGGCCGCCATAGAAATGTCCGCCGTGCAGCACGCGCTCGTTTTCCGCATCGATGATGGGGTTGTCGTTGGCGCTGTTGAGTTCGTTCTCGATCAGGGTACGGAAGAACGGCAACGCATCTTCCAGCACGCCGATCACGTGGGGAGCGCAACGCAGGGAATAACGATCCTGCAAACGCTGCTCGTTGCGCGCGGGACGGTCGCTCGCCAGATCCTGGCGCAGGCGCGATGCCACATTCTGCTGCCCGGCATGCGGTTTGACCGCAAACAGCACTTCGTCGAAGTGATGAGCATTGCCCGCGCTCGCCACCACGTTCATCGCGGTGATGCGCGTCGCCAGACGGCACAGATAATCGGCGCGCTCCCACGCCAGGCAGGCCAGCCCGGTCATCACGGCGGTGCCGTTCATGATGGCCAGCCCTTCCTTGGGACGCAGCCGCAGCGGTGCAATACCCAGCTCGGCGAACACTCCCGACGTGGCGCGACGCTGTCCGCCGTACCAGACTTCCCGCTCGCCGCAGAGCACCGCCGCGACATAGGACAGCGGCGTCAGATCGCCGCTCGCACCCACCGAGCCCTCCGCCGGAATGACCGGCAGGATGTCGAGTTGCAGCAGACGTTCGAGCTGTTCCAGCAGCGCCACACTGACCCCGGACATGCCCTGCGACAGAGAGGTCAGTCGGGCAGCCAGCACGGCTCGCGTCTCTTCCTGCGTCAGGGAGCGCCCGGCCCCGCAACCATGATAGGTATACAGATGATGCGGCAAGGCGGACACCAACTCCGGCGGAATGGTGACCGTACAGGAGTCGCCGTAGCCGGTGGTCACACCGTACACCACCCCGTCTTCCGCCAGCAGCCGGTCGAGGAAGTCCGCTCCGTTGGCGATCCGGGCCCGGAACGCAGCATCGGCAGAAAGTTGGGGAGTGCGTTCCCCCCTGGACAGCGCGATAACGTCTTCTATGTCCAGGCGGCGGCCATCGAAGCAAACCGGATTCTTTGTAGCATCAAGCATGAGTTTGATCCCAGAAATGGAAAAAGTTGAACCAGTCGTAGGGTGAGCGTTTCAGCAAGTCCGCAAGACTTTCCGAATATACCTCCGCATAGGCGGCCATTGCCTTGTCGCGCCCGAGGCGGGGCAGTTCTACCCTTTCCGCGAGTTGCTTGAAGTGCAAGGTGTAACCCTCTCCCTCGTGTATGCAGCCCAGCAGATACACCGGGCATTTCAGCAGGCTGGCCAGCACATATGGGCCGACCGGAAACGCGGCACTGTGTCCGAGAAAATCGGCATTCACGGTGCGCCTGGAAAATACCGGAACACGGTCGCCCGCGATGGCGACGTATTCTCCGGCGGAGACTTTCTGCTCCAGCATGACGGCGGTCGCGGGGACGATCTCGGTGACTTCGATCAGGGTCAGGCTGTTGCGCGGGTTGAGCCGTTTCAGCAGACGATTGAACTGCTCGGCGTGGCGCGTATGCACCAGCACGTTCAGCCGAAAGCCCTCGCGCTGCTCCGCGATGGCCTGACACAATTCCAGGCAGCCCATGTGCGCCGTCATGATGATGCCGCCCCGCCCGGCCAGCGCGGCCTGATAGACCTCCTCGGCGCCTTCGCTCCTGACCTGTCCGAAGCGGTAGCGCCCGGATACCGCCAGAAATTTGTCCAGCATGGTTTCGCCGAACAGGCCGATGTGGTGCAGACTGTCGCGCCAGCCCGGGGCATGACCCAAGCCCCCCGTTGCCGCCTCGACACGCAGCAGATATTGCATTGACGCCGCACGCAACGCGGGACGCATCAGCCAGTGCACCGTCACCACCGGATACATGCACAGGCGGAACGGCCAGCGTCCGAATACGCGATGTATTGCGTACAGCAGCCAGATGCCGAACACGAAAGTGCTTTCCCCCATCTCGGCCCAATGCCGGCTGCGCTGTTCCATCATGAGCTCCACTTGCGCCAGAGCAACAGCGGCGAACGCATGAGCATCCCGAAGAACAGCCTGGCGTGCATCCGCGAGATCAGGACGTTGTCGGCCAGTGCACGGAAGTGCGAAATGCCATCGCTGGGATAAGTCACCCGCGTAGGCTGGTTGAGCACTCTCATGCCGCGCCAATAGAGACGCACGATTATTTCAGTATCGAAATCCATGCGGCGACCTATGTATTCGGAGTCGATCAGCGCCACGGTCGGTGCAAGCGGATATAGCCGGAAGCCGCACATGGAGTCGCGTATATCGAAAGAGAGGGTATTGATCCACACCCACACATGAGTGACGTAACGTCCGTACAGCCGCGCCTTGGGAACGCTGTCGTCGTAAACCGGGCAGCCGCAAATCACACTGTCCGGCGCAGCGGCGGATTGTTCCAGAAAGCGAGGAATGTCGGAGGCGTCATGCTGCCCGTCCGCATCGATCTGCAACGCATGACTGTAACCCTGCTGCAACGCGGCACGGAACCCGGCCATCATCGCGCCCCCCTTGCCCTCATTCTGCGGCAGACGCAGCAGCGTCACGCCTTCCCGCCCCGCCAGCCCGTCCAGCACGGCTGCGCAGCCGGGTTCACTGCCGTCATCCACGAGCAGGCAGGGCAATCCCCCACTTTTCACCGCATCTACCACGGCAGCGATGGCCGCACCATGGTTGTAAACGGGAATAATGGCGCAGGTAGTCATGCCGCATCCCCGAAACTGATTCGGCCGCCCGCATGGGTTCCGACATCCGAGGTGAATTTGAAACTCAAACTACCCCGCTCCGAATTGAATTCCAATGCGAGCGCTACGACGGCGCCCGGCTGGATGACCTGCTGGAACTTGATACTGTACATGCGCAGGAAAACGGGAGGTAAAGGAAACAGTTCGCGCCCGAAGGTTACCGCCCATTCGATCTGGGTGACGCCGGGCAAGATGGGGGTTTGCGGAAAGTGCCCGTCGAAAAAAGGCGAGTCTGCATCGACATCGATGCGCAGCGTCGCCTCGCGTTCGGAGCGGGCCACCAGACAGACCGGCGGACGCCGCGAGTCAAACAAAGCGGTCAACATCTGCTCCGTCGTCTTGCCCTGTGCATTCACCGGCATGGCCCAGCTGAAGCGCCAGCGGCGCGGCAGCACACTGGCTTCGATCTCCTTCGCCAGCCAGGTGCGCAGGCGCGCAATCAGCGCGCGCTTGCCCTCGGCTCGGTACAACGCCCAGCCTTCCTCACTGGGAACGACCACCGCGCCCAGCACGACACGGTCCCCGGACAACGGCGTTACTCGCGCATCGACAACCAGATCGCAGCACCGCAACGCCTGCTCGACCGCCGTCAGCGATACCCGCTTCTCCTCGATCTTGACGATGCGGTCCGCACGCCCGAGCAGTTCGAATTCGCCGTTTTGTCCGCACAGACTTACCCGATCCGACAGCGTGAACCAGTCGCCATTCGGCAAATGCGGCGAGCGCACCTGCACCACATCCTGCGCCGGCCTCATCTCCACGCCGTGTAGCAGTTTCCAGTGCCGCATATCAGTCGACTCGCGACGACGCCAGGCCACGCCGCCCGTCTCGGAGCTACCGTAGACTTCGACAGGAGTCTGTCCAAAACAACCGAGGCAATCGGATAGCGCCTCGTCCGGCAGCGGCCCGCCGGAAGAAAATATCCCTCGCAGTCCGGCTCGCACACTCCCCCATGGCAGCGTCTCGGGCAGGCGTTTCAGGTGCGCGGGGCTGGCGATCAGCACCGTGCCGGCACAGGCGTCCAGCGCCGCGATCATGTCCTCGGGGTAGAGCAGACGCTCCGCCGCAAAGGGGCGGCCGGCAGCCAAAGGCAACAGCACGCGAAACAGCAGCCCGTAGATGTGTTGATGCGATACGGTGGCATGCACCACGGCGCCATCGAACATGTCTTCCCACAAGCCGAGTTGGGTGTCTATTTCGGCGAACAGCTGCCCCAGTTTTTTGGGGATGGATACCGGCTCGCCGCTGGAACCCGAGGTGTACACCACCAGTGCATCTGCGTTCCGGTCCAGCGGCGTCCAGTGCCTGTCGGCCTGAGGCACGAGCTTGCAGAGCGTGGCCGTATTGGGGAAGCCGCCGACGAAGCCGTCCACCTCGCGGCTCAAGCGTTCGACCGTGCCGGGCAGCGCATCCGATGGCAGATAGACACATTTTCCCGCATGCCACGCACCGAACAGTGCGGCGGCGAACTCCACACTATCCTCGAAAAACACGGCCCAGTTCTTGCCCGGCATTGCGGCAAATGTCGCGCACCATGCTGCCGCCTCACGCTCGAACGCGACCGCATCCACGGCCCTGCCCGCGCGAAATCCGACCGTGCGATCACCTGCGCGCATCAGCAGACTTTCCAATGGAACCGGATCAATCATGGGCGACCTTGGCGATGGTCCGGCGACGCACCAGCCATTCGATGGCGAACAATGCACCGATCAGCAGATAGGCGATCAGCCCGTTATACAGCGCCCAGACTGCGTCGCTCCCCCACCATGCGGTGGCAAAGGCCACACTGCCATTGAAAACGAAGAATACGCACCAGACCTGGGTCACGCGGCGCGTGTAGCCCACCGCCTCGGGCGGCAAGTCGGGGTCGCGCAAGCGCGCAATACGCTCAATCGCGCTGACCGGGGAAAACAGACTGGCGAAAAACATGACGAACAGCACCGCATTCACCAGGACAGGATACAGTTTGAGCGGGAGCAGGGCATTGCCCAGCATGCTGACCGCCGACAGCGCCGCCGCACCGCCTGCCGCGGCCAACCAGAGCGGATCGCGCGTAGCCAAACCGCGCGCCAGGGCCAGTCCGCACAACAGTGCAGCCAGCCAGCGCGGCTCGAAAAAACCGATGCCGAAATAGATCAGTACGGGATAGGCAACGGAAATAAGGATGACCGCAATACGCATCCTGCTCAGTCAGTCGTGTTCAGTGTCTTATGCAGCGCATCCACCACATCCTGCAGAGTGCGTACCGCCTTGAAAGCCTCGGGCTGCAGACGCTTCCCGGCAATCGGCTTGAGCTTCACGATAAGATCGACGGCATCGATGCTATCGATATCGAGATCTTCATACAAACGCGATTCGGGCTTGATGCGCCCGGCATCGATATCAAAAGTTTCCTGCAAGATCGCGCTCAGGCGATCGAATATTTCCTGTTTTGTCATTCTCACTCCCCTTACAACATAGCGATGGACTCTCCGGCCCCTTGTTCAGCAGCTTCGATTGGCGGACACGAATTCCGCGAGGGCGCGCACACTGGCAAAGTGGCGGCGCGTTTCGTCGGAGTCGGCGGCCATGGTCACGCCATAACGTTTCTGCAATGCGATCCCCAGCTCCAGCGCGTCGATCGAATCCAGTCCCAGCCCCTCGACAAACAGCGGCTCACCAGAATCGATATCGGCGACTTTGATATCTTCAAGATTCAGCGCCTCTATCAACAACTCTTTAATTTCCCGTTCAAGCGCTTGCATTTACCACTTTCTCCCCATGAAAATAATTGCCCAGATAATCCGTCAAATGCCGAGCAGCCAAGGCAGCTTCGCAATTGGCTGCCTCAATGAACGGCGCGACCGGAATGTCATCTTTGACTTCGATAATAAAATCCGCCCGCCGCGCGGGAATCTTCCACCAGGGTGCGCCCTTGGTGAGGCACAACGGCTCACAGCGTATGACGACAGGTGTGATGTTGTAGGCGCCGCGCACCGCGATATTGGCCGCCCCGCGTTGCAGTTGCATTCTACCGTCAACCGGGGTGCGCGTCCCTTCCGGAAAAACGATCAGGTTGTGCCCCGCCGCCACCGAACGGATGCAATCCTCGATCAAGCCGCTGCCCACATCGTTGCAAATGTAATCGGCCGCCGTAACGGGGCCGCGTGTGAACGGATTGCGGGCCAGCATGCTCTTCACCACGCAACTGGCATTGGGCACAAGCGAAATGAGGAACACCACGTCGATGAGTGTCGGATGATTCGAAAGGATGAGCAGGCCGGAGCGATTCAGTTTCTCCACCCCGATTATCCGGTAACGCAACACCCCCAGAGTACGCATCAGCCAGATGAACACCCTGAACGAATAATGCACCACCAGACGGACATAACGCACCCTTCTGTGCGTGTTGCGCAGCAACAGCCGCATCAGGGGAAAACAGGCCACGCGCAGCATCAACCCGCCCAGACCGAAGGCGAAGAAAGAAATGGCCGTTGCAATCAGGCGCCAGCCGTAATCGAGCGACCTAATCATGCCTGCTCCACTGCCAACCGCGGCTGCCTGCAGCATGGGTGAAAGACGGCGCATCGGAAGCCAGCAGGAATCGCAGGATGCCCAGATCGGACGGAAGTCCGCCATCATCGGATGGCGCCGGGGGCTCAATGGACTCGATACTGAAACCGCCGGATTTTGCCAAAGCGAGCCTGCAAGCCCAGCCTCTTGTAAAGGAAGCTTGGTCATCGAACTGCGCATACACCGGTGGCAACGGAGCCTCGTAGTAGACTACCGTAACATGGGATGCCCCATCCGCCAGTAAACCCAAGGCTTCGGTGAAAGCGGCTTCTACGGTTTCGTCGCCGGCGGCGATGGCCGTGTAATTGCTCCGATTCTCTCGCGCAATGGAAAACAGCGCTCCGACAGCGTTATGCACGGACATGCTGAATGCCGTAGGCGACAGCGCTTCACCCGCCGCCAGTTGCTCCAGCATCCCGACTGAACGGGCGATCTCG
>DASTGP010000179.1:0-6167 GCA_035605585.1 Gallionella sp.
AGCGCTCTCTCCCAGACCTTGCCATGCCACGCTGATCACTGCGATGTTGTTGGCGGCATCGTAAGTAATGCAGCCTCGCCCCCCCACCAGGGTTCCGA
Organism: Gallionella sp.; assembly: GCA_035605585.1. Taxonomy (GTDB): domain Bacteria; phylum Pseudomonadota; class Gammaproteobacteria; order Burkholderiales; family Gallionellaceae; genus Gallionella. The sequence goes on from DASTGP010000179.1 coordinate 99, forward strand.
CAGAGCCCAATCCTGCTTGTTGTTCGCTTGCGCCCTTCAACGCATTGCTCCATTCGCACAGGTCGCGGCCAGCGATGGTGGTACTGGCGGCGCAATCGGCGGCGGCAGGTTGTCCATCGGCCGGATCGCCTATGTTGGTGATCACGTAACTTGCGACATTCGTGCGGTTAGCGTTGATGCGCCCGACCATGTCCTGCAGCAGGACAAGCGCCTGCACGCGTTGGTAGGACTCCATCTCGGAACGTTGGGATTGCATCATCAGTCCGGCCAGCCCTAACAGGCCCACCAGCAGGATGATGAGTGTCACCAGCACTTCGATCATGCTGGCACCGGACTGTTTGAGCAGGACATCGCGGGAGCTGTTCATGGGCAGGCTCCCACTTTGCTGTTCGGCCGTCCGCTGAGGTCGATACTGATACAACGCACGGCAGTGCTCGAAGTGCTGCCGATCTCGAAGGAAGGTACCTCGGCGGCAGTGGTGGCAGTGAGACGTCCGTTGCCTGCATAGGCGAGGCCGCCTGCCGGGCAGGCGACGGTAGAACTGGGGGAGCCTGATTTGCAGGTGATGGACAGGCCGGATAACGCGCTTTGTCGATTCAGGGTGGTGCCGTCAGGCGCCGTCACTGACCAGCCGTTTGTCCATGCGCCGCCTGCCGGGGCGACCGTTACCGGGGCGGCACGCTTGATTGCCTCGCTGCGAGCCAGGGTCAGCGCGGACATGATATCGAACGAGGCTGTCTTGATCCGTTGCCCGGCCACGAACGTACGGTATGAAGGAGTCGCAATCGATGCGAGTATGGCGACGATGGCGATGGTGACGAGCAACTCGACCAGCGTAAAGCCCGGCAATCTTGCCCTTTGCGCTGCAACAGACAAGAACAAGGAATCGGGCCTCATGATCGATTTACCAGCACACCGCCACGGTACCGGTGCCGCTCACCCCCTTTGTTCCTGCCTGATCGATGCTGATACTCCCGCACTTGGTGTCGTTGGCCGCCTGATTGCCGGCCGGGACGGCGGTAATGGTATAGCCGGGAGGGATGGCCGTGACGGAGATGGGTTCGGTAATGGTGTAGTTCCTGGAAACATCTGCAGGAACGGCAACGCCAAGCGCTGCCAGGGTCGTCGCGTATTGGCGCGCATTCAGCATATACTGCTCCTGCTTGTTGGCCACGCTCATGATGAAGCTTTCGGCCGCGGCGCGATTCGACTTGACGGTATATTGCACATAGGAGGGGTAGGCTATGGCAGCCAGTATGCCAATGATGGCCACAGTGACCATCAGTTCGACCAAGGTGAAACCTCGCTGGAGTCGCCCGCTTGCAGGAGTTTCATTACATGTCGTATTCATGTTGTATCCCTGTGTGCGTGGCCAGTAGTGATAGAGGAAGGCGGTTTTACTGGCATAGGTGATAGCAAATGTAGCAGCCTTGTCTGGGTGTATTAATACCTGCTTTCCTGTATTTATTCGTTACTGCTATAGCAATTCACTGAGGTCTATCCCCCGCACCGGTTCGATTATGGTTCCAAGCTGTTAGAATCCGGCGCACTCGGGAATGATGCGAGTTCGACTCGCCACCTTGGCAACCGGAGACAGCACGCCTAACATGCAATCGACATCTGTCAGAGTATTGAGCGGTGACATCGGCGCCACCAAGACGCGTCTCGCTGTCGTCGATGTCAGCGGTGCGCATCTGAGCATCGAGTGCGAAGTCACTTATTCGAGCCGCGATTACGCCGGCTTCGATATCCTGCTGGACGAATTCCTTTCCGGGAATGGAATACCCAGCTATGCGTCATTCGGCATCGCCGGGCCGGTGCAGGGCAGGGCGGCAAGAACCACGAATCTGCCTTGGCACATCGATGCCGATGCCTTGCAGAAACGCTTCGGCTTTGCACGCTGCACTTTGCTCAATGATCTGGAAGCGACTGCCTGCGGGCTGCCTGCACTCGGTGCGGAAGACCTGCTGACTCTGCAAGCCGGCGCACCGGATGCCTGCGGCAATGCCGCCGTGATAGCGGCTGGAACGGGCTTGGGGGAAGCGGGCTTGTATTGGGACGGGGAGTGGCATCGGCCCTTCGCCACGGAAGGCGGGCACGCCAGCTTCAGCCCGTCCAACGAGATGGATGTCGCATTGCTACGTCATCTTCAGCAGCAATACAGCCACGTCAGCTGGGAACGCGTGGTCTCCGGTATGGGCTTGGTCAGTCTGTATGAATTTCTCTCACTCTATCGCCAAGCGACTGTGCCGCAGTGGCTGGTTGAACAGATGCGCAGCGGCGATGCCGCGGCGGCCATCTCCCAGGCGGCATTGTCCGGCCGCGACGACATCTGTATCGAAGCGCTGGACTGGTTCGTGCGCCTGTATGGCGCGGAAGCGGGCAATCTCGCGCTCAAGGTAATGAGCCGCGGCGGCCTGTACCTGGGCGGCGGGATCGCGCCGAAGATATTGCCGTTGTTGCAGGAGGGCGGGTTCCTCGATGCCTTCCTCGACAAAGGCCGGATGCGTCCGTTGCTGGAGGCCATGCCGGTGAAAGTGATCCTGAACGATCGCGCCGCCCTGTATGGGCCGGCCTTGAGGGCGGCGGCAATTGAAAAGCCTGCGCTATAATCCGCGCTCTGGCGCCAACACCTTTCGATTTCTTGACTGGATGATCTGATCATGGAAAAAAGCACCTCCTACGTTTTGCAAGTCCGGCCCAAGGTTCCTGCCCGCTTGGCCCGCCTCGAAGAACTCGCCAACAATCTCTGGTACAGCTGGGATCGCCCGACCCGCGCGCTGTTTGCGCGCTTGCACCCCGGCCTGTGGAAGGCTACGGGACAAAGTCCGAAGGCGTTCCTGAAACGCGTGGACGAGCAGCGTTTAGTGGATGCGGCGGAAGATCAGGTATTCATCGCCAATTTCAATCGCGTGCTGGCGGATTACGACACCTACCATGCTTATCGCCAGCCGGCCGGCGGTTCGAACTGGCTGCACAATGGCGACCTGGTGGCCTACTTCTGTGCCGAATTCGGTTTCCATGAGAGCTTCCCGATCTACTCCGGCGGCTTGGGCATCCTGGCCGGCGACCATTGCAAGGCGGCGAGCGATCTGCGCTTGCCGTTCATCGGCGTCGGCCTGCTGTACCGCCAGGGTTATTTTCACCAGACCATCGACGGCGAAGGCAACCAGATTGCCACCAACAGCGATTCCCATTTCGAGGATCTGCCCATCGTTCCGGCCAAACGCGCGGACGGCTCCGAGGCCTATACCGTGGTGGACCTGCCGGGGCGCAAGCTCAACCTCAAGATATGGCAGGCCAAGGTCGGGCACATCACGCTTTATCTGCTGGACACCGACCTGGAAAGCAACAGCCCGCACGACCGCGATATCACCCACCGCCTGTATGGCGGCGACAAGGTGATGCGCATCGAGCAGGAGATCGTGCTCGGCATCGGCGGCGTGCGTGCCTTGCAGGAGCTCGGCCTGAAGCCGACCGTGTGGCACATCAACGAGGGTCATGCGGCATTTCTGGTGGTGGAACGGATCCGCCAGAAGATCGTCAACGAAGGCTTGGATTTTGACTCCGCGCTCGAATGCGTAGCAGTCAACACCATCTTCACCACGCACACCCCGGTACCGGCCGGGCACGACCATTTCAACGAAGGCATGGTGCAGGCCTATTTCGAGCACTATTACCCGGAGCTCAAGCTGAGCCGCGAGGCATTCCTGGCACTGGGGCGCACCAAGGATAGTCCGGACTTCAACATGACGGCGCTGGCCCTTCGCGGCACCCGTTTCCACAACGGGGTGTCGCGCATCCATGGCGACGTGTCGGCGAACATCTGCGGCGACATGTGGCCGGAGATCGAGCACAAGGAAAATCCGATGACCTACGTCACCAACGGCGTGCATGCGCCGACTTTCCTTGCGACGGAATGGATCGAGGTGCTCGAACGACACTTGGGCATGGAGTGGAGCGCACGGATGAACGATGTGGAATTCTGGGAAGACGTCGAACTCATCCCCGACCACCTGTTCTGGAGCGTTCGCCAGTCGTTGAAGGCGAAGATGCTGAACATGGTGCGCGAGCGCGTCAGCGCGCAGCACTTCCGCAACCACGGTTCCGAGGCGCACTTGGACCGCTTGCTCAAGTACGTCAATCCGGAGAATCCCAACATCCTCACCATCGGCTTTGCGCGCCGCTTCGCTACATACAAGCGCGCGACCATGCTGTTCGGCGACCTCGATTGGCTGCGCGAGATCCTGAACGATCCGGAGCGCCCGGCGGTGTTCATCTTCGCCGGCAAGGCCCATCCGGCGGACATCCCAGGGCAGGACCTGATACGCCGCATCACGCAGATCTCCAAGATGCCGGAGTTCATCGGCAAGATACTGCTGGTGGAAGGTTATGACCTCGCGCTATCGCGCAAATTGGTCTCCGGTGTGGACGTGTGGCTGAACAATCCGCTGTATCCGCTGGAGGCGAGTGGTACCTCCGGCATGAAGGCGGGGATCAACGGCACCATCAATCTGTCCGTGCTGGACGGGTGGTGGGGAGAGAGTTACGACGGCAAGAACGGCTGGGCGATCAAGCCGCTGTCGGAATCGCTGAGCGAGGAGGCACGCACGCGCGAGGAGATGCGTACGCTCTATGAACTGCTTCAGGACCAGGTTCTGCCGCTGTACTACGACCACGGCAAGATGGGCTTCTCCCAGGGATGGGTGAAGATGGCCAAGCACTCGATGGCCACCATCATGCCGCGCTTCAACTCCAAGCGCATGGTGGGTGAATATCTCGCCAAGTGCTACCTGCCTGCCAGCCAGCAGCACAAGCTGTTCAAACAGAACCAGTATGAGAACTCGCATGTCCTTGCCGAATGGAAGGCGCGCGTCCGTCAGGCGTGGTCAGGCGTCACGTTGCGCCGCCTGGACAGCGAGCGCCATGAGATCAACTACGGCGAAAGCCTGCGTTTCGAAGTCGGTATCAGACTCAACGGGCTGAGACCGGGTGACATCGTGGTGGAAATGCTGCTTGGCCTGCAAACCAAGCGGGAGAGATTGCAGCAATTGCGCCGCTTCCGCTTCGAGCCCACCGGTACGACGACAGAGGCGGGAGAGGACGTGTTCGCAATAGAGATCATTCCCGAACAGTGCGGCAAGCTGGAATACCGCATTCGCGCCTATCCCTATCATGAGATTCAGACCCATCCGTTCGAGTTGGGCATGATGCGGTGGCTGTAGCATGAAAGTTCTGTTCGCGACTTCCGAGGTCGCTCCGCTGATCAAGACCGGGGGCTTGGCTGACGTCAGCGGTGCCTTGCCTGCTGCTCTTAGTGCCATCGGCGTCGATGTGCGGGTGCTGGTGCCGGGCTATACGCCAGTGCTGGCGCAATTGCCACAACACACGATCGTCGCCGTATTTGATGACTTGCCGGGTTTCCCCTCGGCGCGCCTGCTGTCCGGCGAAACCGAAAACGATGTGCCGCTGCTGGTGCTGGATTGCCCGGAGTTGTATCAACGCGAGGGCGGTCCCTACCAGGATATCGATGGCCGCGACTGGGCGGACAACGCCCTGCGTTTCGGCCTGCTCTCCAAGGTCGCCGCCGTATTGGGCAGCGGCGCGTCACCGCTGGATTGGCGTCCGGACCTGGTGCACTGCAACGACTGGCAGACTGGTCTCGCGCCGGCCTACTTGCGCTTTGCGCATGGCGTGCCCACCGTGATGACCGTTCACAACCTCGCGTTCCAGGGCATCTTCCCGCCCTCGACGCTGCATGAACTGCATTTGCCGCCATCCTGTTTCGGCATCGATGGTGTCGAGTACTACGGCAACGTATCGTTCCTCAAAGCCGGACTGTTCTACGCCGACCACATCACCACGGTCAGCCCGAACTATGCGCGCGAAATCCAGGAGGAGCCTCTCGGCTTCGGCATGCAGGGATTGCTTAGCCTGCGCCGGGACAGCCTGACCGGCATCCTGAACGGCATCGATACAAAAGAGTGGGATCCGGCCGGCGACGGGTACCTGGCAAAAAAATACAGCGCCGCGCACATGGCCGGCAAGGCTGCAAACAAGGAGGCCCTG
>DASTGP010000180.1:0-2848 GCA_035605585.1 Gallionella sp.
CGCGCTCTCGGGATATCCAAGAAACCAGAGTGCCATACCTGAATGCATGCGGCAGCATACGCCGGGATCGTGACCGCCAAAAAGAAACGCGAGCGACCGATGTTCTTCCCTTTCATAAAGTTTCATTCCTCCGGACTCTACGCGATGAAAAAGCCCGGGCTGCCATGAGCGACCGGGGCTTATACCAATCCTCACATTGAGTAACCCATGGTTGCCCAGTCGCGGCGCGCGATGGACATGATTTTCCAAGGTTGATCAATGAGGGTGTTCCAAGCGTAGCAGCAGTGATCGACGATATCGTCGAAGGATTTGAAGATCCGATTTGAGAGCCAGTTCTGCCGCATGAACTGCCAGATGTTTTCCTGGCCATTGAGTTCGGGCGCGCGCGGCGGCAGTGGCATCAGCGTGATGTTGCTCGGCACCTTGAGAATTTTAGCGCCATGCCAGCCGGCTTGATCGAGGAGCAGGATTGCGTGTGCTCCGGGACTGACCTTGGTCGCGATCTCATCGAGATGGAGCTGCATGGCTTCGCTGTTGCAGGCCGGCAGCACCAGCGCGGCTCCCGTCCCAAGCTCCGGACAAACCGCACCGAACAGATAGGTCGATTGGGTGCGCTGATCGTGAACGGCGCGCGGGCGCGAACCCTTTCTGGCCCAGCGATAGGTCAGCTTGTTCTTCTGGCCGACCCGCATCTCGTCCTGGCACCACACTTCTATCGGTATGCCAGGCGCAAGCTTAGCGCGGACCTCCGCCACGCGGGCGGGAAAGTTTTTTTGAACGCCTCCATGGCGTCGGGGTCCTGCTTGTAAGCCTTGGGCCGGGCACTCACATGCGAGAAACCCAGCTCCCTCAAAGCACGGTAGACCGTGTCGTCTGAGACCGAGATGCCGAACTCCTCGTGCAGCCGCATAATCAGGTCGCAGGCCCGCCAGCGCACCACCCCATGGATCGCCGGGATCGGCCCTTCCTCCACCAGGCGGGCGAGAAACGCCTTGTGCTCTTTGCTCAGCTTGCCCGGCGCGCCCGGCGACGATTTGTTGATCAGGCCGTCCGGCCCCTGATCGTTGAACCGGATCACCCAGTCTCGCAGGGTCTGCCGATCCATGCCGCCGATCTTCGCCGCCTCTTCCCGCGCCGCACCGTCGAGCACCGCTGCGATCGCAAGCAGCCGGCGTGCCTGAGCGGCATCCTTCACCCGCGTCGCCAGCCGACGAAGCTCCTGGCTCGAAAAGTCCGCCCGCACCGCAATTGCAGTCCCCATGGCAAACGACCCTCCGTTTGCCGCCTTGAATCATGTTGCAGGTGATTTGATGGTGTGGAACGACCCCGCTCTTGCGGCATCCTGTGCCAGGAGCTCAGTCGTCAGCGGACTGAGCCGTAGAGAAGGAGGTCGTCCCATGAACGAGACTACAACAATTGGGCTCGATATAGCCAAGCAAGTCTTTCAAGTTCACGGCGTCGCCGTAGATGGCACGGTGACGGTAAAACGGCAGCTTCGCAGGTCCGAAGTTATCAGATTCTTCGATAAGCTACCGCGCTGCCGTGTGGGTCTTGAAGCCTGTGGTGGGGCGCACTTCTGGGCTCGCGAGCTCACCGTGCTCGGCCACGACGTGAGACTGATCCCGGCGTCCTACGTGAAGCCGTATGTCAAACGCGGCAAGACCGATGCGATCGACGCTGAAGCGATCTGCGAGGCGGTATCGCGGCCAACCATGCGTTTCGTACCGATCAAGACAGTCGATTGCCAAGCGGGCGTGATGCTCTTGAAGACAAGGTCTCTTCTCGTCAAGCAGCGAACCCAATCGATTAACTCCCTGCGCGGTCATCTGAGCGAACTCGGTATCATCGCGGCCAGGGGGACGGGAAAGGTCGAAACGCTGATCGCGATCATTCGCGACAAGACTGACGAGCGGATTCCTGCTGTTGCGCGAACAGCGCTCGAGATGCTGGCTGAGCAAATCGAAGCGCTCGTCCGACGCATAGCAACGCTAGAGAACGAGATCGTTTCCGAGGTTCGGCGCGACGACACTATGCGACGACTGGCTACGATTCCCGGTGTTGGTCCCATCACCGCCGCAACGATTGTCGCTTTGGTGCCTGACCCCGGGGCGTTTAACTCCGGTCGACATTTTGCCGCGTGGATCGGCTTGACGCCAAAAATGCATTCGACGGGCGGCAAGGAGCGGTTGGGGAGAATCTCTAAGATGGGGAATCCCGTGTTGCGTTCCTTGCTGGTCGTCGGCGCGACGGCCGTATCGAGACACGCGCGCCGTGGCGCAACAGTATCGCCTTGGCTGACCAGCCTGCTGGCGCGTCGACCCGCCAAAGTGGCCGCCATTGCGCTGGCCAATAAAATGGCCAGAGTCATTTGGGCACTTCTTACGAAAGGCGGCGTGTTCACCCGCAGGCCAGCCACGGCGGCGCACCATGCAGCCTGACGTGAACATCACTTAAGGAATTGGTCGGCGACACCGCCGGCCGACCAAGGGCAAGGTGCACTCGATCAATGATGACCTCCACGGGACGACATCTCGATGAGACACGGGCCGGGATTCCCAACGCGCCAAGCGAGCGCGCTGATTTGTATGGCCAGTCTTATTGCGAACGTCATCAAGGCCAGCTGCCCAAGGGCCGCACACAAAGGCCGGACATATGGGCGCACCGCTCCCGTATGAGGTCAGCAAAGGAAAAGAGAGCCCTTGACCGCGGGGTCGTTCCACATATGGGAATCCCAGGCGAGTCAGCCTTATTGAGGATTGGTATCAGTTGGCAGGAAATATATAGGTATCATGTCCGAACCTGTTTTGTGACGTTATAACCCATCTCTTCCCGTGCAAAGAAGTCTTCC
>DASTGP010000190.1:0-9439 GCA_035605585.1 Gallionella sp.
GAGATACGGGCTACCCTCTCGCTGGGGGTGGCAGCCTATTCACTCCACGGCAGGAGCGGCCAAGCAGTCACAGCATCGGCTGATAAGGCGCTGTACGCAGCGAAGGAGAGCGGACGAAACCGGGTGGTGGTGGCGCCTGAGCCGGAACCGTCCTGATATCCGGTCAGACTTTTTCGTCGATGTGTTCGACGATATCGCCCTCGCGCCGGTTACGGCGCCGACGGTCGATGGGGGAACGCAACTCGACCAGCACCGGCTGCTGCCGGACCCGCCGGGCGGCCTTGCGCCGTTCTTCCATAGTCATATCGTGCCGCTCACGCGAAGCAACGTCGCGGCGATGCCACGCGGCGCCCGGAGCCAGGCCGCGCGACTGCACCGGCTTGACCGCGTAGGTCTCCCCCGGCCCATTCGCCTCGCGCCCACCCTGACCGGTATAAGCCGAGATGGCACTGACAACACTGCGCATCGCCCCTCCTCATTCGGCATTTCGCACGCCAATGAGTTGACTATCGGCTAACCCTACGAAAAGTTTAGGGTTTTCTGTGCATACATCGCCGAATTCGCGCCTGTCGGGCCGGGCGATCAATCCGCTGCGGCATCCAGTCTGTCCACGAAGGACTGCAGTTCCTTGGGCAGCGGCGCGGTGATGTTCAGAGGCTCGCCGGTGAGCGGGTGGTTGAACGAGATCGAATGGGCGTGCAGGAACATGCGCTTCAGCCCCCGCTTCGCCAGTTCCTTGTTGCGGGCGAAATCGCCGTATTTGTCGTCGCCCGCGATGGGGAAGCCCAGGTGCGACAGGTGCACGCGGATCTGGTGGGTGCGGCCCGTCTTGAGTTCGGCTTCGAGCAGGCTGAATTCCGGCCAGCTCTTTTGCAGGCTGAAGATGGTGTGGGCGTGCTGGCCGTCCTCGCGCACCATCACCCGCTTCTCTCCCTGTGGCGTGTCGAACTTGTGCAGCGGCAGCTTCACATGCTGGCGCGCGTTCTTCCACTGCCCCAGCACCAGCGCGTAATAGCGCTTGTCGCTGTTGCCTTCACGCATGATCTCGTGAAGGCCGGTCAGCGCGGAGCGCTTCTTCGCCACCAGCAGCACGCCGGAGGTCTCGCGGTCGAGCCGGTGCACCAATTCGAGGAATTTGGCCTGCGGCCTCGCTCGGCGCAGCTGCTCGATCACCCCGAAGCTGACCCCGCTGCCGCCGTGTACCGCCGTCCCGGAGGGCTTGTTCACCGCCAGCAAGGCGTCGTCCTCGTACAGGATGGGGAATTCCACTGCGGGAACGAACTCGGCCTCGGGCTTTTCTGCCACGCGGATCGGGGGAATGCGCAGGACGTCGCCCAGCTGCAGGCGGTAGGTCTGGTCCACCCGCTTCTTGTTCACCCGCACTTCGCCCCCCCGCAAAATGCGGTAGACATGGCTCTTGGGCACGCCTTTCAGGTGGCGAAACAGGAAGTTATCTATGCGCTGCGTCTCCCCTGATTCGTCTATCTCAAGGAAGGTGACGGATTCTTTGCTTAAACCATTCATTTTGAATATACTTCGTCGCTCGCGTGTGCGCCTTCGTAAAAACGGGTCGAAATTCCCCGTCGAATATTGAGAGGCAGGCAGTCAAGCCGCCTACGAAGCAGCCGCCCGCCCGGTTAATGTCACTCACCGGAAATCAAGCAGTGATGGTAATTGAAATACGCGCTCAAAGCACCTGTGGATTTTCCGTGACGCGCCATTGCTGCGTCACCTAAAAAACTTTTAAGACAAGCTACCGACTGAGAACCGATTTGACCAACCGTACGCACAACCTAACACCGTTTGCACGATTGCTCCTCTCACACGCCTGATCGCGTGTAGCTTGGTCTCGCCCGTGTCAGAGCGCGGGAGACAATAAAAAATGAAACGCATGTTATTCAATGCGACACAGCCGGAAGAACTCCGTGTCGCCATTGTCGACGGTCAGAAACTCATCGACCTCGACATTGAAACCGCCGGCAAAGAGCAACGCAAGAGCAACATCTATAAAGCAGTCATCACGCGCATCGAGCCCAGCCTCGAAGCCTGTTTCGTCGAATATGGCGGCAGCCGTCACGGCTTCCTCCCCTTCAAGGAAGTATCCCCCCAGTATTACCAGCCCGGTTGCGGCAACCGCCCCAGCATCAAGGAAGCATTGCGCGAAGGCCAGGAACTGCTGGTTCAGGTCGAGAAAGACGAGCGCGGCAACAAGGGCGCGGCACTGACCACCTACATCAGCCTCGCGGGCCGCTACATCGTGCTGATGCCGAACAACCCGAACGGCGGCGGCGTCTCGCGCCGCATCGAGGGCGAGGAACGCAACGAGCTGCGCGAAGTGCTGTCGCACGTCGAAGTGCCGCAGGGCATGAGCATCATCGCCCGTACCGCCGGCATCGGCCGCAACGAGGAAGAGCTGCAGTGGGACCTGAACTACCTCAAGCAGCTGTGGGATGCCATCGACGGCGCAGCCAAGACCGAAAAGGCCCCGTCGCTGATCTACCTGGAAAGCAGCCTGGTGGTCCGCGCCATCCGCGACTACTTCAATCCCGAGATCGGCGAGATCCTGATCGACACCGAAGACATCTACGAGCAGGCGCTGGCGTTCATGAGCACGGTGATGCCCGACAACGTCAACCGCATCAAGCGCTACGTGGACGATGTGCCGCTGTTCTCGCGCTTCCAGATCGAACACCAGATCGAATCCGCCCATGCGCGTGAAGTGCGCCTGCCCTCCGGCGGCGCCATCGTGATCGACCACACCGAAGCGCTGACCGCGATCGACATCAACTCGGCGCGCGCCACCAAGGGCTCGGACATCGAATCGACCGCGTTCAACACCAACCTCGAAGCGGCTGAAGAGATCGCCCGCCAGTTGCGCCTGCGCGACCTGGGCGGCCTGATCGTCATCGACTTCATCGACATGGAATCGAGCAAGAACCAGCGCGCCGTCGAAGACCGCCTGCGCGACTCGTTGCGCTACGACCGCGCCCGCGTGCAGACCGCAAAGATCTCGCGCTTCGGCCTGCTCGAACTGTCTCGCCAGCGTCTGGCACCCAGCCTGGGCGAGAGCAACTACATCCCCTGCCCGCGCTGCAGCGGCATCGGCCACATCCGCGGCATCGAGTCCTCCGCCCTGCACATCCTGCGCATCATCCAGGAAGAGGCGATGAAGGAAAGCAGTGCCGCCATTCACGCGCAAGTGCCCGTAGATGTCGCCACCTTCCTGCTCAACGAGAAGCGCGCCGACATCCATCGCATCGAGTCGCGCCTGAGGGTGCCGGTCACGCTGATCCCCAACCCGCACCTGGAAACGCCGAACTACACCATCACCCGCCTGCGTCACGACGACCTGACCGGCGAAGTGCTGCAAGCCAGCTACAAGCTGGTGGAAAAACCATCGGAAGAAAAGCCGCTGACCCCGGCACAGGAACAGCAGAAAGCCGTGCGCGCCACCGCCGTGGTACAAGGCATCACTCCGGCTCAACCCGCCCCGGTGAAGGCGGAAGAGCCGAAGGCCAAGGGTCCCTCGCTGCTCGGCAAGTTCTTCGGCTGGTTCAAGAAGAGCGCAGAAGAAGAACAGCCCAAGGCCAAGCCGACCGCAAGCAAATCGCGCAACCAGCCTCGCCGTGAACGCGGCGAGCGCAGCGAACGAGGTGAGCGCAGCGAACGAGGTGAGCGCGGCGAAGGTGGCAAGCGCCGTGAGCGTGGTGAACGCGGCGAAGGCCGTCGCGAGCGCGGCGAACGTCCCGCACAGGCCGAGGCCAAGCAACAAGAGCCGCGTCAACAGCAAGGCGAACGCGAACCGCGCCAGCCCAAGCAGCCGCGTCCTCCGCGCGTAGCCCCGGCACAGCAAGCCGAAGAAAAGCCGGTACAGGAAAGCCAGGTCGCCGCCCCATCCGCCGAACAGGCGGAAGAAGGCGGTGCGCGTGAAGGCGGCCGTCGCCGCGGCCGCCGCGGTGGCCGTCGCGAACGCGAGCGCCGCGAGAACGCACCTCAGAACGCCGAGGCAACAGGTAGCGTCGAGGCCGCCGCACCGGCCAAACCGAAGCCGACCGAGTACGTCGCCTATCCCGCAGGCTATGTGCCGCCGCTGAAGCCGACCGAGTACATCGCCTATCCGGCAGGCTACGTGGCACCGGCGGCCGCACCCAAGCCCGTTGCAGCCGCCCCCGCGGCAACGACCGGCAGCGAAGGACTGGTCCAGATCGAAACCGATCCGAACAAGTTCAACGCCGTGGTGAATGTAGCCGCCGGCGGTTCCGAACCCGCCCCGCGCCGCCGTCAACGCCCGCGCGAGGTGTACGTCGAGAACGAACCCCTGGTGCAGATCGAGACCCAGCACACGCAGAGTTAAGTTCCGTCAGGTAGCAAAACAAAAAGCCGCACGATGAATGTCGTGCGGCTTTTTGTTTGGGCGGCACATGCTAGCCGGCGTACGCCTGCCGCAGCCTCTCGATATCGAGCTTCTTCATCTGAAGCATCGCGGTCATCGCCCTTTGAGACTTATCCTGATCGGGATCGGTGAGCATTTCGCCCAAGGCAATGGGCACGACCTGCCAGGAGACGCCGTATCTGTCCTTGAGCCACCCGCACTGCTGCGCTTGTTCATCCCCGCCTTCGGAAAGGCTGTCCCAGTAGTAGTCCAACTCTTTCTGCGTCTTGCAGTTGACCTGGAACGAAACCGCCTCGTTGAACTTGAACACCGGGCCGCCGTTGAGTGCGGTAAATCCTTGTCCATCGAGTTCGAAGGCGACCGTCATCACCGTCCCCGCCGCCTTGCCGTGAACCTCATATCCGGCTTCCCCGTAGCGGGAGATCTGAACGATCCTGGAATTCCTGAAGATGGAGGTATAGAACTTCGCCGCCTCCTCGGCCTGATCGTCGAACCACAGGCATGGCGTGATCTTTTGAATCGCTTGCATGAGGCCTCCCCGGCATGAACTCATGGCCTGGAATCTAGCAGCGCCACCCTTTCGCCACCATAAGCAAAAATATTTACTTGGCTCCGTCCGATTCGACTTCCGGCAGTTGCCGGCGCAGTGCCGCACAGCGCGGATTGGGCGAACCATCAGGTTCGAGCACGTCGAATTCGCGGCAGGTGGAGGGACGCTGGGAATAGATGCTGCAGGAGACCTGCGTGCCCACTTCGCCCTTGAGCGCGATGCAGCGCACCGGCTTGGTTGCCGTGCCCTTCATGCAGCGCAGGTGGGGCGACACCGTTTCGGCAAGGTGCGCGGGGCCGATGCCGCCGGGCGCGTCGTCGGCCTCGGCCCAGTAGAACGACACGCGATAACTGGCGCAACATGCGCCGCAACTCTGGCACAGGTTAGCTGTCATGCGGGGTCACTCGCGCTGGAAATGCCTCTTGCGGATGTGCTGCAACAGCCCTTCCGCCGCGTCTTCCACCATATCCAGCACGCGCTCGAAGCCTTCCGGGCCGCCGTAATACGGATCGGGCACCTCGCGCTCCTTATGATGTTTGGCGTATTCGAGGAACAGGTGCGGGTCGCCGCCGCTCCGCTGCGCGAGGCGCTCCAGGATGGCAAGGTTGGCACGGTCCATCGCCAGCACATAGTCGAAGCGCTCGAAGTCTTCAACACCGACCTGGCGCCCACGCAACGCGCTCATGTCGTAGCCACGCTGCTGCGCCGCACGCCTGGTGCGCGCATCGGGTGGCTCGCCGATGTGGTAATCGTGAGTGCCCGCGGAATCGATCAGGATATGTCCGGACAGGCCCGCATTCTCGACGTAATGGCGAAACACCGCCTCGGCGGTGGGCGATCTGCAGATGTTGCCCATGCAAATGAAGAGGACACCTATTACTTCATTGTTTTTCATGCCTTATATTCCGAAGTCAATGGGCGCATTTTAGTGCATTTTCGCGGCTTCTATAGGGTTGCATATTGGCACAGCTATGCCCGAAGCTTACTCCAGAATAGCCCGCTCGAATGTCACCACCGTAGCCGTCCTGTCGGCCAGTGCAGCCAAGCTGGCCGCCTGCAATGTAGAGGCAGGGATCGTGCCCCCCTTGCCGTCCGGCAAGTCACGCGTGGCTGTGGCCGCCGCAACGATCGTCGGCGCATAACCGAGGTCGCGCGCCGCGCGTGATGTCGAGCTGATGCAATTGTGGGTCATGAATCCAACGATGATGAGGTTCTTCCTGCCGGTGCGCTGAATCGCTTCTTCCAGCCCGGTACCGGCAAACGCGCTCACCCGCATCTTTTCGATGACCGGCTCGCCCTCCTGTGGATGCAAGGCAGATACGATGTCGAAATACTTGCCTGCGGGATCGAACAGGCTGCCCGTACGGCCCTTGTGCACGATATGGATGACGGGCGTGCCGGACTTCCGGGCGCGCTTCAGCAATTGCGCCGTTTCGGCGATGGCCTCGCGCACCCCGCTCAGGGGCAATGCCCCGTCGACATATTCGCGCTGTGCATCGACGATGACGAGCACCGAGTCGGAGAGCTTGGCCGGCTCGAGTTTCACACCGGCCATTTCGAAAAGCGTCTTTGGCGCATCGGCCTGGGCAGGCAACGCGCCGACGAATAAAAAGACAAGCAATGCTGCTGCAAATTTCACATGATTCATGATGGCTCCTTGATTGATTTCGGCCAGCGCTGTTTTTTGCAACTAACCCTGCAAGTGCTGCGTAATCGACCAATGCGTCTGCACGATGCGCCAGCCCTTCTTCGTCTGGCGGTACACCTCGGTGCAATTCCAGCGCATGGTCGTCGCCCCGCTGTGCGACACGAGATTGAAGGTCAGCACGGCCGCTTCGCCATACACCTGCACCTTGGGGGCGATCATTTCGTAGCGGTCGACGTGGATGGTTCCTCGCAGCGGCGCATACCATGCGGACAACGCCTCCAGCCCGTCGATGCGACGTTCCAGGAAGGGATCGAAATAAGTCACGTCGGGCGCGGAGATTTCCAGGTAGCCGGACGGGTCGCCCGCCCCCCAACGGTCGAGGGCGGTGTGTTCCAGCGCGATGATTTCGGCGGCGGTTTGTTCGGTGTGCGGCATGTCTGGCTCCTGTGGTTGTTTGCATGCGGCGGATGCCGGCATGGCATATCAAAACTAATCCCCAAATGATGAACTCGTTGCACGATCATTCCTGCAATGTATGGGCATCATGTCATCTGCAGCCCAAAATCAGCAGTGGCATAACTGCCCGAATTCATGCCGAATCTGCCAACGCGGTGTTGGCTTCAAGTTTCATCCGCCCCTCAGTCGCGGATGTCGCGCCCCCGTTCCACCACCACGGCCGTCCGGTCCGCCAGCGACGCCAGGTTGATGTTTTGCACCACCGCAGCCGGAATCACGCCGCCCTTTCCGTCGGGCAGGTCGCGTGTTGCCGTGGCCCGGGCAACAACCGTGATGCCGTAACCCAGATCGCGGGCCGCACGTGCCGTGGTGCTCAGACAATTGTGTGTCATGAACCCGGCGAAGATGAGGCTTTTCCTTCCGGTGCGTTGGATCGTTTCGGCCAGTTGACTGCCCGCAAAACTGTTCTCCAGTGTCTTTTCAATGACTGGCTCTCCGATTTCCGGCCGTAGCAGCGCGACGATCTCAAACCCTGGCGAAGCGGGATTGAACATTGCTCCGCGCCCTCTATGTACAACATGAATAACCGGCATGCCGGACTGTCTTGCACGCGCCAGCAGTTGCGCCGTCTCGGCGATTGCCGCATCCATGCCGACCGCAGGCAAGGCGCAATCCAAGTACTCGCGTTGCGCGTCGATGATGATGAAGGTCGAGTCCGAAAGTTTTCCGGCTTCGGGTTTAGCCCCAACCATTTCAAACAAGGTTTGCGGTACGCCTGCAAGTTTCATGATGAATTCCTTCACGTGAGTTGATCGGTGCGCATCATGTCACCCACGCGCTCAAGCTGAGCAGTGGCATAATTGCCCAAATTAATGCCATATCTGCCAACATGAAAATCGCACTCCTGGTCGAAGAAGGTTCGGCGTCTTCCAGCGTCGCCATCACATTGGATATGTTCCGGCTGGCCCAGCGCTTCCAGCCCGAAGCGGGCTGGAATCTGCACCTGTTTTCCACCGTGGGCGGACTGGTTCGGCTCGCCGATGCAATGGCGCTGGAGACACAGCGCCTGCCGTCCAGCCTCGGCGGCTATAACGCGATCCTCCTGCCCGGATTCAGCGCTGAGTCGGTCGAACACATTGATGAACGCTTGCAGACTGTCTGGCATGGCGTCATTGCCCGCCTGCGCCAATTACCCAAAGAAACCCTGGTCGCAGCAAGTTGTTTCGGCACCTTCATACTGGCGGAAGCCGGATTGCTGAACGGCGTTCCGGCGACGACCGCATGGTGGTTTGCGGAGGCCTTCCAGCAGCGCTACCCGCAAGTGAAACTCGATGCGGACAAGGCGCTGGTCGATAGCGGACGCGCTATCACCGCCGGGGCAATGACCGCGCATACCAACCTGGCCCTGCATGTGCTGCGCCGCCTGGGCGGCGTGGCATTGGCGCGCAGCGTCAGCGGAATCATGCTGGTGGACGGCGCGCGCACTTCGCAACGGCCGTTCATGTCCGTACAGAAAGATTTTTCCGAGCCTCTGGTGCAGGAAGCCATCGCGTGGATGACGAAACATCTCGCCTCCCCGTCCAGCATCGACGATCTGGCGGATGCCATGCACGTCAGCTACCGCACGCTAAACCGGCGCTTCACCGAGGTAGTCGGCATGGCGCCGCTCGCCTACATGCAAGCATTGCGGATCGAACGCGCGAAGGAATTGCTGGAAGTCTCGAATGCGGATTTCGAGACGATCACCGAGAAGGTGGGTTACGGCGACGCCTCGTCGTTCCGGCGTTTGTTCAAGCGCAGCACGGGTCTGTCGCCGGCGCAGTACCGGCGGCAGTTCAAAACCAATATGGCAAAGCCCTAAGCCGAAACCATAACGGTTGAATATCTCTAGCCGCCAGTCAGACTTCTCGTGATCCGGTGATGTCGTAAGCAGTGAACTTTCGCTCAAGCAGGCCCAAGCTGCGTGCAGCTGTCCGCCAAGGCTTGATATGAGGAGCCCGCAGATGTCGCGCCAGGCTTTCATGATCGGGCCACAATTCTGAAAAGCGAATCAGGCCTGGATCATAGGGATCTTCCGCTACGTCATAGGCGATGCATCCGTCAGTCTTGTATGTGGTTTCGACCAGTTTCCGCAAGTGCGGAAGGACATCCGCCATCCGCTCGGGAGGGAATCTGAGTATTCCAAAAACAGCTACTGATGGATGCATAAGTACCTCGCGAAATTATCAGTGCGCGAACCGGTCGATGACGACAGCCTCGTCTTGCGCAAGCGAACCCGAACGCGGCAACGGTTCTTTAATGCCCTTGCCGATCACAACGAACATGGCAATGGCATGATCGGCAGGCAGGTTGATGAGCTTGCCGACCGCGTCGAAGTCGAAGCCGTCCATCG
>DASTGP010000208.1:0-4019 GCA_035605585.1 Gallionella sp.
GCCAGACACGACGACGGAGCCCGCGGGCACACGGCCGTAGTGGACTTCGCCGGTCTCGCGGTCGTAGATCTTGGTGGACTGGCCGATGTATACGCCCATCGAAATGACGGAGCCTTCCTCGACGATGACGCCTTCGACCACTTCGGAACGTGCGCCGATGAAGCAGTTGTCCTCGATGATGGTGGGGTTGGCCTGCACAGGCTCCAGCACGCCACCGATGCCGACGCCGCCGGAGAGGTGCACGTTCTTGCCGATCTGCGCGCAGGAACCGACGGTCGCCCAGGTGTCGACCATGGTGCCTTCGTCAACGTAACCGCCGATGTTCACGTAGGAGGGCATCAGCACCACGTTCTTGGCGATGAAGGAACCCTTGCGCGCCGCGGCCGGGGGCACTACGCGGAAGCCGCCTTCGCGGAAGTCGCGGCTGTTGTAGTCGGCGAACTTGGAAGGCACCTTGTCGTAGTAGTTGGTGAAGCCGCCCTTGATGAAGAAGTTGTCCTCGAGGCGGAACGACAGCAGCACTGCCTTTTTGACCCACTGGTGGGTGATCCACTGGCCCACGCCCTGGCGCTCGGCGACGCGCAGCTTGCCCTGGTCGAGCATGTTGATGACCGTGTCCACGGCTTCCTTGAGCTGTGCGTCGGCGTTGCGCGGGGTGATCTCGGCGCGGCGTTCAAAGGCTTGTTCGATGATTTGCTGCAATTGTTCCATGATGGTTTTCCGTTATTGGTTGAGTGTTGATACGAAATCGGCGATGCGCTTGGCGGCTTCCACGGTCTCCTCGACGTTGGCGACCAGCGCCAGGCGTACGAAATTCTCGCCGGGGTTCACCCCGCGCGCTGTGCGGGCGAGATAGCTGCCCGGCAAAACGGTCACATTATAGTCGCGATACAGGGCCTGCGCGAAGGCGGTGTCGGCGATGGGCGTGCGCACCCAGAGGTAGAAGCTGGCGTCCGGCAAGGACACCGGCAGCACTGGTTTCAGGATGTCGACCACGCGAGCGAACTTCTCTTCATACAGGCGGCGGTTCTCCGCGACATGGGCTTCGTCGTTCCACGCTGCGATGCTCGCGGCCTGGATCGCGGGATTCATCGCCGAGCCGTGGTAGGTGCGGTACAGGGTGAATTTCTCGATCACCTTCGCATCGCCCGCGACGAAGCCGGAGCGCATGCCAGGCACGTTGGAGCGTTTCGACAGGCTGGAGAACACCACGAGGTTTCTGTAGTCGCCGCGTCCCAGTTGCTGGGCGGCCTGCAGCGCGCTCAGCGGCTTGTTCTCGCCGAAATAGATTTCCGAGTAGCACTCGTCCGAGGCGATGACGAAGCCGTAGCGGTCGCTCATCTCGAACAGCGTCTTCCATTCCTGCAACGGCATCACGCGTCCTGTCGGGTTGCCCGGCGAGCACACGTAGATCAGCTGCGTGCGCTGCCAGACCTCTTCCGGCAGTTGCGCGAAGTTCAGCGCGTAATCATCTTCCGGCAGGTTGTTGAGGAAGTAGGGCGTCGCACCGGCGAGCAGGGCCGCGCCTTCATAGATCTGGTAGAACGGGTTGGGACAGACGACGGCGGGGCTGTCCTTGCTGCGGTCGATCACCGTCTGCGCAAAGGCGAACAGCGCCTCGCGGCTGCCATTCACCGGCAAAACCTGGGTCTTCGCATCGGGCAGGGGAATGCCGTAGCGTCTGCCCAGCCATTCGGAGATGGCGTTGCGCAGCGCGTCGCTGCCCGCGGTTGTGGGATAATTCGCCAGCCCGTCGAGATTGGCGGTCAGCGCGTCCTTGATGAACTGCGGCGTGGCATGCTTGGGCTCGCCGATGGACAGGCTGATGGGCCGGTAGTCCGGGTTCGGCTGCACTTCGCGGAACAAGGCGGCGAGTTTCTGGAACGGGTAGGGCTGGAGCTTCTGTAGATCCGGATTCATCTGCGGTCTCTTTAAAATCTGCGGTAGGGCGCGAAAAACAGCGCGCATTATAAAGGGCGGACTAGTGCCATCAAAACAAAATATCTTCACGTTCGCGGGCGCATTGAGCGGCGCGCTGGTGTGGGGACTCATATGGTTCCCTTACCGGGCGTTGCAGGACGCCGGCGTGTCCGGCGCGCTGGCGACGCTGCTCACGTCCGCGCTGGCGATCCTGTTCGGCGCATTCATGTTGCCCCACGCATGGCGCGAGCGGCGCAACGCGGGCTGGTGGACGTTGTGGTTGCTGCTGAGTTCGGGCTGGGCCAACCTGGGCTTCGTGCTGGGGATGCTGGGCGGTGAGGTGATGCGCGTGCTGCTGCTGTTCTATCTCGCCCCGCTGTGGACCATATTGTTTTCCTACTGGCTGCTGGGCGAACGGCTCAACCACTACGGCTATGTGGTCATGTTCCTGTCGATCTGCGGCGCGGTGGTCATGCTGTGGAAGCCGCAGGTCGGCGTGCCGCTGCCGCAGAACCTTGCAGAATGGATAGGCCTGTCAGCCGGCATGGCGTTCGCGTTATCCACCGTGGTGGCACGCCGCTCGTCCCACATGAGCCTCGAAGCCAAGACCGTCAGCGTCTGGCTGGGGACGATAGTGCTGGCCGCGCCGCTGTTGTGGTGGCAAGGCGGCATGGTGGATCAGGTCGGTGCGATAGGCGCGCAACAATGGCTGATCCTCGCCGTGCTGGGAGTGGCGATCTGTGCCACCAGCTACGCGGTGCAATACAGCATCGCCCGCCTCCCGGCGAACCGTGCCATGCTGTTATTCCTGATCGAGCTGGTGTTCGCGGCGGTTTCCTCCTACCTGCTTGCGAGCGAGGTGATGCAGCCGCGCGACTGGGTCGGCGCGCTGCTGATCGTTTCCGCCAGCCTGTTGTCGGGGAAGCTGCATGAGCCCGAAAGAGCGGACTGAGGCCGCGAACCTATGGAAGCCGTCCTGCTCAAACATTTGCACATCACCTGCGTCGCACTGAGTTACTCGCTGTTCTTCGTGCGCGGTGTTTGGATGCTGCGCGGTACTTTGGCCTTGCGCGGTCGTTGGGTGCGAATAGCCCCCCACATGGTCGACAGCGTGTTGCTTGTCAGCGCCGTCACGCTCGCCGTAAAGATGGGCATCTCGCCCATGAGCGCGCCATGGCTGATAGCAAAGATAATCGCATTGCTGTTGTACATCGCGCTCGGCGCGGTGGCACTGAGGAGAGGCCGGACGCAGCGGATTCGCCTTGCCGCATGGCTGTCCGCGCAAGCGGTGTTTTTCTACATAGTGAGCGTGGCCGTGACGCACGATCCCGCGCCGTGGCACGTATTGGGAGACTGATATGACAAACTCGATCGGCGGCGCTGCCGCACCCGGTTTCGACGATCCGCTGGAAATGCTGGAGGCTTGTCACGGACGCATCCAGTCGCAATGCGTGACGCTGACCAAACTGCTGACCTACCTGCCCAAGCACGGCTGCGATCTGCAGGCGCAACAAGCGGCGCAGGCCATCCTGCGCTATTTCGACACCGCGGGCCAGCACCACCACCAGGACGAGGAATGCGACCTGTTTCCCTGTCTGTGCGCGACGTCCAGCGCGGAGGCGCGCGAACTGGTGGCATGCCTGCTCGAGGAACACAAGGGCATGGAGGCGGCGTGGCAGCATCTGCGCCCCATGCTGCTTGCCATTGCGGACGGCCAGTCCGCCGAACTGGACGCCGCCGTGGCGCAGCGTTTCATCGATGTGTACGACCGCCACATCGCGCAGGAGAACGGCGAATTGTTGCCGCTTGCCGAGCGCCTGTTGTCCGCCGAGCAACTGAAGACATTGGGACGGAGCATGGCCGCGCGGCGCGGCGTGACGATCACTCCGGTTCATGCCAAGCCCGCGCTTGTCGCCTTTGCCGAAGCCGTCGGCACACCTGCCTACGACCACCCCAAACCGGAACGGTTGGTGAAGGGCAATCCCTTGCGAACTACCTGGGAGTACTACTGCAATGCTACCGGCGAAGTCTCCAGCGGCGTGTGGGCGTGCGAACCGGGCGCGTGGCGTATCATGTTCGACGAGTGCAGCGACGAATAT
>DASTGP010000020.1:0-12422 GCA_035605585.1 Gallionella sp.
CCACCCAGAGCTCACCCTTTTCCGGATGCCGGACGCGGAACTCCACCGAAATGGGCGTCAGGTCCGCCGCGGAGGCCGCCGTCGCATCGATCACGCCGGACATGTCGGCCGGGTGGATACGGAGATTCATCTGTCCGATGCTCTTGGCGACATCCCCGGGATTCAGCCCGAAAATATCCGCGATGCCCGCACTGGCGAACGTCATGGCATTGCTGCCGTCCGTGCCGTGCCGATAGGTGTAGAGGAAACCCGGCGCGGTCGCGGCGAAGCCGGAGAGCCGCTCTTCCAGCTTGATGCGTTCCAGCAATTCCAGTTCGTAAAGCTTGCGCGTGGAGATGTCCTGCAAAAAACAGAGGATGTGGCTGATGCCGCCGTCGTCCGCCATCGGGATCAGCTTGATGTGGTAGTTTTTCTGGCTGCCGTCCGGCGAGATACGGAAGACGCTCTCGTACTCGGCAGGCAAACCGTTGCCGAGGCAACGGCGCAGATGGCCGGCCAGTTCCGACAGGATACGGGCCAGCTCGGCATCGTTCCCGTTTTTTGCATCTTCGTCGAACCGACGCCCGGAGAGTCCGGACTCGTGTGGGCTGATCGCCTGCACCGCTGCGGGATTCAGGCTCTCGAAGCGGAACTTGCCGCGGCGCATCACTTCGACGACGAAAACGCCATCCGAACCGTTGTCGAATATTTCCTTATAGCGCCGGTTACTTTCGTGAGCCGCGGCCCCGCTCACCCGCCGCGAGAGAATACGATTCTCGCGCCAAAGGTAGACACAAAACAGTCCGGTGAGGACGAGTGTAAGAACGGGATCGATCTGCATGGCCGGCACTCTGGCAGGAGAGCGTCCGGCGTACTATCAGGCAATCTTGATTTTTGGGTAGGAAAAAGGATGGGGAGTAGGAATCCCCTTACAGGCGCAGGCGCTACTGGACCAGTCCGTGGTCGGCCGCGTAGCGCACCAGCTCGGCACCGTTCTTAAGTCCCATTTTCTCCATCAGGCGGGCCTTGTGGGTGCTGACGGTCTTGTTGCTGATGAAGAGTTCGGCTGCAATCTCGTTGACGCCCTTGCCATTGGCAAACAGCTTCAGGATGTGCAACTCGCGCTCGGACAGGCGTTCATGGGGCGCAGCTTCCCCAGGCACGACTTTCTCGAACATCATCTGCTCGGCGATGGCCGGATCGACGTAACGTCCGCCCGACGCTACCCTGCGCACCGCATCCATCAGGATATCCTGCATGCTCCCCTTGGTGACGAAGCCGGATGCACCGGCCTGAAGCACTCGCTTGGCGACCTGCAGTTCGTTATGCATGCTGAGCACGAGGATGGGCAGCTTCGGATACTGGGTGTGGACACGGCTGACGAGATTGACGCCGCTGAGTCCGGGCATGGTCAGGTCGAGCAGCAACAGGTCGAATTGTCCGTTGTGCAAAGCCTCCAACACCTCCATTCCATCGGTGGCCTCACCGGCGACTTCGATGTCGCCCATCAGGGCCAGGAGTTGTTTCAACCCGCCTCTTACGATGGCATGGTCGTCGGCAATCAATACTCGAATCACGATATCCTCGAAACGTTATGGGCGGGAATTCGCACTTCGATCTCTGTCCCCCCGCCCGGTTTGCTGTTGATGATGACCTCGCCGCCCAGCAGGAGCGCGCGCTCGCGCATGCCCACCAGACCGAACGAATCCTTCGATTTCGCCCGGGGGTCGAAGCCCGCGCCATTGTCGCGCACTTTCAGTGAATAATCATCCCCTGCCTTGCCGAAGAGTATGTCCACCCTGCCGGCCTTGGCATGCCGCGCAACATTGGTGAGCGATTCCTGGACGATGCGGAACAGGGCGATGGCCTGGCTCTCCTCGATCTGGATGTCCATGTCCTCGATGTGCGCTTCGCACTGGATGCCGGTGTTCTTGCCGAAACGCCCGGCCAGCCACTCAAGCGCGGAAGCGATCCCCATGTCGAGCGCCGCGGGGCGCAATGCCGAGGCGACATTGCGCGCCACACCGAGTGCCTTGTCCGTCAGCATCATGGTTTCCTTCAACTGTTCGCGCAACGGCGGCGAGTCCGCGGCAAACTTGTGGGTCAGCACCGAGACGTTGAGTTGCAGTCCGGTCAGTATCTGGCCGAGTTCGTCGTGCACTTCGCGCGCGATGTATTTTCTCTCTTCTTCTCGTGTCTCCTCCCGGCGCGCCGTCAGGCCGCGCAATTGCGCACGAGATTCTTCGAGCTCGCGTTGGACGCGTTTGAGGTCGGTGATGTCGCGCGAAATGCCGATGAGGCGGTGGATGCGCCCGCCGAAATAGATCGGCGTGATAGTCGAGAGGTAACAGCGCTTGCCGGCGGGAAGATCGAGCTCGATGTTCTCGGTGATGGTCTCTCCGGCCACCACGCAGCGCCGGTATTTCTCGACGGTCTGCCTCGCCGCCTCGCCGGGCACGGTGTCGTCCACGAATTGGCCGATCATCGCCTCGCGCGGGATGCCGGTCGATTTCGCCAGCGCCGGGTTAACGTCGATATTTCGGAAGCGCCCGTTCTCCGTCACCTCCAGCAGGTACATGCCCTCGACGGCATTATCGAATATTTCGCGGTAGCGCTGTTCGCGTTCCATCAGTTCGCTCTCGATGGCTTTCATCGCCGTGATGTCGCGCCCCACCATCAGCGCGCCGACGATCTCGCCCGACTCGTCGCGTTCGGCGACGAACTTGACGTTAAGCACCCTTTCCCCGAGTTTCGCATGATGCAGCAAGACTTCAGTCTCGCGGGGCTCTCCGCTATCGAGTGTGTGCCGGAGATTCGCCACATAGGCATCGGCCTGGTCCGCCCGCCTTGTCGGCAAGGTCTCTTGCGGCGTCCGCCCGATCAACGAGTCTGCTTCGGCCCCGATGAAATTGGCCACGGCGGTATTCACGTAAATCTTGCGGCCCTGCGCATCGTAACGAATGATGGTGTCGGGAATATGCTCCGCGAGCGTGCGGAATTCCCGCTCGCGCGCGGCCAGCGCATCCTCGGAACGCTTGCGATCGGTGACGTCGTGCCCGATCAACAGCACGGTGGCCACGCTTCCGTCAGGGCCGAATTCCGGCACGAGGCGCAGGTCGCCCCAGCCTTGCTGTCCATCCGTTTTGCGGAAGGGCTGTTCGGTACGGCATTCCTTACCGCTTTCGAACACCTGTTTGAGCATCGGCCTGATGTCCCCGTATAACGGCGAACCGGCCTCCTGCGTTTCGCCCAGTATCCGTTCGTGCGGCAAGCCGAATAATCTCTGCGTCGCCGGGTTGACGTAGACGCGGCGCAACTGAGCATCGTAACGGACGATGGGATCCGGCGAATTCTCCACCACCGCGCGTATCGCCTCCGACTTTTCATGCAGCCGCTGCTCGGCTTCCTTGCGCTCGGTAATGTTGCGCACCGCCGTCAGGAACAAGCTCTCGCCTTCGTAGATGAAGGTGCTCGCCCCGATTTCGATGGGGAAGGTCGTGCCATCCTTGCGCCGGTGCTGCGACTCGACCGTGCCGGGGAAACGGCCTGCGGCAGCGGTCTGCTGCATCAGGCCCTGCACCATTTCGCGCGTGACGTTCGGATCGATGTCCAGCAGGCTCATGGACTGCAGTTCCTGGCGGCTGTAGCCCAGTTCGCGAACGGCGGCCTCGTTGACGTAGCGGAGACGCAAATCGAAATCGACCAGATAGGTGGCATCGAAAGAATTGTCGAGCGCGCGATTGAGCAAGTGCAATTCGCGTTCGGCCCGTTTGATGGCCGTGATGTCCCGGCCTATCGCCAGCACGCCGGTGATCTCGCCATCGGCGCCACGCTCTGCGGCCAGCCTGATGTTATGGTAGTGCGGGCCGTCTCCCCCGCCAGGCAGGATCGCTTCGTACTCGGCCGGCAGGCCGGTTTCGATCACCCGCTGCATGACCGCCTGATAGGCGAGCACCTTCCGGTCCCCCGGAAAAACTTCGGCAGGCGTCTTGCCGGCGATATCGTCCACCAGCACGCCCAGCGTTCTTTCGTGCTGCGGATTGATGTAGAAATAACGGCATTGCCGGTCGTGGCGAGCGATCTCGTCCGGCGCATTCTCCGCCAGTGTGCGGAATTCCCGTTCGCGCGCCGCCAGTTCCGCCGTACGCTCCGCCACGCGGCGTTCCAGCTCTTCGTTGTGCTCCGCCAGCTTCTTTTGCGCGGCATGCAGCTTGAGGTGGGTGTCCACGCGCGCCATGACTTCGTCGATTTGCAGCGGCTTGGCGACGTAATCGACCGCCCCGGCCTGGAAGCCCTTGACCTTGTGTTCGGCGGAAGCCAGCGCGGTCATGAAGATCACCGGGATATCGCTCGTGCCTGGCTGGCGCTTCAGCCTGCGGCAGGCTTCGAAGCCGTCGATGCCGGGCATCATCACGTCGAGCAGGATCAGGTCGGGTTGCAACAGTTGCGCGCGCTGCATGCCTTCCTCGCCGTCCTGTGCGATGGAAACGCGATAGCCACGATCTTCGAACAAACTCACCACCACGCTCAGGTTGCTGGGCGTATCGTCGATGATCAGCAGGGTGGCAGTCTCGGGAAACAGCGTCATTTTGAAAATCCTTCGACAAAGGCAAGAATGGCTTTCGACTGGTATCCCTCGGCCAGTTGGCATAGCCGTTCGGCGAAAGGACGATAACGGGAATCCTCTCCCTTGATGCGCTCCGCGAACTGCACGATGTCGCGCATGTTGCCAAGCAGGGCCAGGCGATGCAATTCGAGCATCTCCTCACGCGGTGGCGCGACCAATGGTTCGGCGGTCTCGTCTTCTCCGCTCGGCTCGATCTGCAGTGTGCCGGCAGAAGCCGCATATGGAGCGGCAGGCTCGATGCTCGACTCGGGCAGCTCCAGTTCGAAGCGGAAGGTGCTGCCCTCGCCCATGCGACTCTCCACTTCGATGTCGCCCCCCATCAGCCGCACCAGTTGGCGGCTGATCGCCAGGCCCAGACCGGTGCCGCCGATCCGGCGCCGTGCATCGCTCACTTGCTCGAAGGACTGGAAGATCTTTTCCCGGTCGGCAGACGCGATCCCGATGCCGGTGTCGGCCACGGTAAAAGCCAGTCGCGACGACGCAAGGCGCTCGACTCGCCATACGACCTTGCCCTGGTCAGTGAATTTGACGGCATTGGACAGCAGGTTGAGCAGCACTTGCCTCAGCCGCTTCTCGTCGCCGCGTATGCCTTGCGGCAAATCCGGCGCGAATTCGCAGACGAATTCAAGGTGTTTTTGCCTGGCCCTGATGCCGACCATTCCGGCGACGACGTCCAGGAAGCGGGCCAGCGGGATATCGCCGATGTCCAGTTCCAACCGACCGGATTCGATGCGGGCGAGATCGAGGATGTCTTCGATCAGCGCCAGCAGGTGCTCGCCGCTCTGGCGGATCACCTCCATACTTGCCTGTTGCTTGCCATCAAGCCGGCCGTCACGCTCCAGCATCTGCGCATAACCGAGGATGCCGTTCAGCGGCGTGCGCAACTCGTGGCTCATGTGGGCGATGAATTCGCTGCGCAGCTCCGCCAGCCGCCTGGCCTCGGCCAGCGCCGCCTCGCGAGCGGCTTCATAGCGCTTGCGCTCGGTGATGTCGCGTATCACCCCGACCAGCATCTGGCTGCCGTCGGCGGAGACGAACGGGGTCTTCTTGGTCTGGATGTAGTGCTTCTCCCCGTTGGCCGAGGTGAAGCTCTCCTCGTTCAGGTTGACATCGCCGGACTCGAACACGAGTTCGTCCTTTTCCCAGAACACGTCGGCTTCTTCCCTGGGGAAGACGTCGTAATCCGACTTGCCGATCAGCGATTCTCTCGGCAGCCCGGTGAACCTGCAGTTGGCATCGTTGAGCAATATCCAGCGGTGCTGCCGGTCCTTGACGAAAATGGGATCGGGCACCGCGTCGATCACGCTGTCGAGGAAGTTGCGCGAATCCCTCAGTTCGGCCTCTAGCCGTTTGCGTTCGGTGATATCGCGAGACAGCACGAGGAAAGTAGCTTTGCCGACCGCGCCGCCGGGTTTCTTCGACAGGGAATGGGAGAACCAGCGCCTGCCTTGCGGCAGTTCGATGCAGATATCCTCGATGCGCGAAGCGCCTTGCTCGTCGGCCTCGCGGATGGCCCTCATCGCGGCGGCGGCGTTTTCGGGCGACAGCACTTCGGCAGCGGTCTTTCCCAGCAGCAGCTCCTTTTGCGCGGCCAGCAATTCCGGGTTCTGCGTCCACACATTGAGATAGCGCCCTTCCCGGTCCACCTCGAACAGGATGTCCGGAATGGCATTGATGATGCCCTCGGTGAATTCGAGCGCCTCCTTCAGTTTCAGCTCGGCCTCTTTGCGCTCGGTGGTATTCAGCACGAAAATCGTCATGCCGATAACATCGCCATGATCGTTGTAGATCGGCGAACCGAAGTTGTCGTGGTATTCGCGCACCAGCCTGCCGTCCTCGATCCGGTCTTCCGTCGATTCGAGGTGGCCGTGATTTCCTGCCAGCACGGAGGCTGCGCCCTGCTTGAAGAATTCCCGGTGGGCCTCGGTGTCGATCGCATCGAGCACACTCATGCCCGGCTCGATTTCGGCATTCCAGAGGCGCTTGGCCGCATTCTTGAAGCGGTTGTTGAAGGCAAGCAGCCGGTATTCGCGGTCGATCGCATAGATGGCGACGCTGGATGACGGACTCTCGATGATGGCTTGCAGCAGGTGGTAGTTGTCTCGGTAACGCGCCTTGCTCTCCTGCAGCGCGGCCTCCATGCGCTTGCGTTCGGTGATGTCCTGCACCGTGCCGATGGAACGCAACGGCTTGCCGCCGGCATCGTAGAGGGTCTCGCAACGCTCGTGGACGAACTTGATCCTGCCGTCCGGCAACAGCAAGCGGTGTTCGATCTCGAAATGTTCGCGACGCTCCAGCGAAGTCTTGTAGGTGCGATCCAGCAACTCGCGGTCATCCGGGTGGACCATCTCCATGAAGGCCTCGTAGGAGGCGCCGAACTCACCGGGATCGACCTCGAAGATCCGGTAGATTTCGTCCGACCAGGTCAACACGTTATCCGCCAAGTTCATTTCCCAGCTGCCGACGTGGACGATGCGCTGGGCCTCGGCAAGCGACTGCCTGTTTTCGAACAGTTCGGAAGTGCGTTCCAGCACGCGCTGTTCCAGGCCGGCATTGAGGGCTTTGATCTCTTCTCGCGACCGGCGCAGGCGCAGCAGGAAGAACACCGTGATGCCCAGCAGCGCGGCGGTAGCGGCCAGCACGATCAGGAGCTGCCGCTGCCGTGTGTGCTGACGCTCGCTTTGGCGGTTCAACTCGTCGATCTTGCGCTGCTTGCTTTCTTCCTGGAAACGCTTGGCCAGTTCGAGGATGCGCTGGCCGGATTTTTCGCGTTCGAGTTTGCCCGCGAGTTCCGCCGCCTCCGCCGACAGCCGGTAAGCCCGCTTGTAATCGCCCTGCGCGGCAGCGACCTCGGACAGGCGGCGCGCACTGCCGGCGAGGTAGACCGTAAAGCCCAGCTGCCTGGCCAGGCCGTGGGCGCGCTCGGCATCGCCGCGCGCGGCAGCCAGCCTGCCGAGTTCCTGCAACACGGCGCTGCGCTTGTTTAGCGTCCACCACAGGCCGATAGGATTGGCATGCTTTTCGTAGATCGCCACGTTCCCGTCGAGCAAGGGCAGCGCCTTGGCAGGCTGCTTGCCGGTCAAATAATGGTCGGCAAGCTGAAACATGGCGTGGCCGACATAGAGCGGCCCTCCAGCCTGCCGGAACAGCGCGATCGCCTCCAGGTTCTGGCGCTCGCCTGCAACGGCATTGCCCAGGACATAGTCCGCCCCGCTCAAGCCGAGCACCGCCCCCGCCTCCAGCAAGACGGAGTGGGCTCGAAGTGCCGCTTCGCGCATGCGCAGGTAATGCTCGCGCGCCTCGGCATAGCGCGCGCTCTGGGCATAGACGGAGGCCATGCCTTGCTCGGCATAGGCCAGCGCCTGCGGATTCTTGCTGCGCCGGGCGATGTCCAGCGACTGCATGGCGACTGTGGCCGCCTCGTCGAGCTGGCCGAAGCGCAGATACATCATGGCGACATGGAACATCACCTCGGCGCGCAAATCCTCGCGGTCCAGCCCGACGAGCAGATTCATGCTGTCGCGCGTCGCGTCGACCATATCCTCCAGGCGCCCCTGGTTGATCGCGCTTGCCGCAACGACCAGGTTGGCCTCGATCTGTCCAGCCCGGTCATTGCCTTGTTTGGCAATGCTTCCGGCTTCGGCGCTGTGTTGCGACGCCCTGTCGATCAGCCCCAGGTACAGCTCGATGCGCGCCAGCAGGTTGAGCATCCGCGCACGGTCGGCAGACGTTGCGGCGGCAGGGCTCTCCTTTTGCAGCAACTGCGCCTCGAGATAGGCCTGGGACGCATCGTTTTCCGCCTTTGCCCGCAGGCCGGCAATCCCGTTGCGCCACGCTTCGAGCGGCATGGCCGCCGTCGCATGGAAGGAAATGAGCGCGCCGAGCGCAAGCAGCCCCGCCAGGAGGAGCCGTCTCGCCGGAAACTGATGGTCATATTGTCGGAATAAGGATTTCAAAACTGTGCCGCCATGGTGATGCCGATTTGCCTGTCGTTGGCCCAGGTGCTTTGCGGCCGGGTTTCCACGCCATAATACGAGCGGCGCACCGTGCGCAGCAAGTTCGTGCCTTCGAGCGCGAACGAGAGTTCCTTGCTGTACCGCCAGGTCACCGATGCATCGAGCCAACCGTACGCCGCGGTGTATACGGGCAGCGCGCCGACGCCGACCACGTTGGCGACACCGCTCAGGAACCGGTCGCGCCAGTTGTACGCAAGCCTCGCCGACAGTTTTTCCCTTTCGTACATGCCGACGACGTTGTAGCTGTGTTTGGAAAGATTCTGCAGCGGTACATTCTGTCCCAGCAGGCTGTTGTTCATGCCGCTGTCGACATAGGTGTAGTTCGCCTGCAGGCCGAGACCGCCCAGCCAGCCGGGCAGGAAATCGTAGAACTGCTGGTAACCGAGTTCTGCCCCCTTGATGTTCGCGGTATTGCTGTTCTGCGGCCGGCTCACCTGGTAGGTCACCCCGGCGTAGGTTTCGGGATTGCTCACGGTGGTGATGAAGCCATCGACACGCTTCCAGAATCCGGTCGCATGCACAACCGTGCTCGCGTCGAAGTATCTTTCCACGGCCAAGTCCACATTGTCCGCACGGACCGGCCTGAGCGCGGGATTGCCCGCATTGCCGATCCGCAGCACCGGATTGAGTGTCAGCGAAGGGGAAAGCTGATTGAAGTCCTGGCGGGTGATCGACTTCGACGCCGCGCCGCGCAGGTACAGCCCTGACGCGATCTCGTAGCGCAGGTTCATGCTCGGCAGGACGTCGGTGTAATTGTCGCCGAGCCGGATCGGCGCGACGCCGCCCCCCGCTGCGGTCTGATAGCCAGACACGGATACGCGCGTATTCACCACGCGCAGGCCGGCATTGCCGTCGAGCCGGTTGGCCGCGCCGAATTTGACCATCGCATAACCGGATTGGGTCTCTTCGTCGATGGTCCACGTCCCAAGGTCATTGCTTGCCGGGATCGCGCAGGGAATCGCCAGCGCGGCGCATGAACCGGCGACGCTGCGAGCCACGGCGGGACTGCCCGCAATAAAATTGCCGTAAGGGTTGGCAACGACGATGCCCGCCGCATTAGCAGCCGGAACCGTTGCGGGATAGAAGCCGACCTGGCCCGGCGCATCGGTGGCGTGACGCCGGGCCAGCCGCAGCCCCGTCGATAGGGCCTGGACGAACGGGCCGTCGAGCCGGTATTCGCCATCGAGGCTGGCCGCAGTCAGGTCACCATCGAACGGGCGATACGCATACCAGATGCCCGCCGAAGTAAAACCGGACAGGCGGGACAACCCGCTCCCGCCCACGCTCGAAGAAGGAACGCCCCCCGACAAATCCTGCGTCAGCGTGACTGCGGCACCGCCCAGCGGGATGGCCGAATAGAGCAGGTTGTTGTGGCTCTTCGTATAGCTCAGATCGCCCTTCAGCGTCAGCGCCGAACCCGTCCATTCGCCGCCCACGGCGACTTGTGCCGTGCGATCCAGCGTATCGCGTGCCGCACCGACGGTGGAAGCCGATGCGTTGGTCCAGGTGATGCGCTGCAAGTCATTGCTGCCGGGAAACAGCACCGGACTGCCTGCCGCAAAGGTCGGAGAAGCCGAAACGCTGAACTGGTAGGAATCCTGGATAGTCAGGAACTGGGCGTAATTCGCTTCCGCATAGAGCGACAGGGTCTCCACCGGCATCCACTCCAGCACCACATTGGCGGATGTGCGCTCGCGGCTGCCGGCACTGACGGTTTCCGTCATGCCGTTCGGCGCAACGATAGTCCGGCCTGCCAGGATATCCGTACGGGCGATGGGCGCGCCTGCGCTCTTCTGGTCTTCGCGCCAGGCACGTTGCTGGCGGACAAGACTGAGCAGCGCACCGAATTCGCCTCCGCCTGTCGTCCTCCAGCGGTCGCTCAGCAGCGTGGAAAACTGCGCCCGGCTGTCGTTGACCAGATCGCCGTGGATCAGTCGTGCCGTCGCGGCAACCTTGCGCCCGCTGAAATCGAACGGCCTGCGCGTCCGCAAGTCGACGGTGCCGCCGACGCCGCCCTCGATGTGTTCAGCGGAAGAAGTCTTGTAGACGTCGATGCCGGCCAACATTTCCGCCGGGATATCGGCGAAATCAAGATTGCGTCCCGCACCCGCGGTAAACACTTCCCGCCCGTTCAGCAGTGTCTCCATCTGCGTCAGGCCGCGAATCGCCACTCCCGTCCCTTCACCGCGGTCGCGCAGGATCTGAACACCGGTGATGCGCTGCAGCGCATCGGTGACATTGAAATCGGGAAGCTTGCCGATGTCGCCGGCGACGATGGCATCGACGATCTCAATCTTCTCGCGCTTGATCTGTTGCGCGCCCACCAGGCTCGCCCGAGTGTCAGCCACGACGACCTCACCGAGCTGACCGGGCTCGGAATTTCGTGCCGGTGCCGATTGCGAATTACCGGCAACGGCGAGGGCGCCAATCAACGATATCCATTGCAGGCGCAGAAGAAACAGGGAAGGTGCTGCTGGAGCGATGCTCGAAACCACACGGGGCATAACCAAACCTTTAATGACTCCCGACTCGATTGCTCAGGCCGGTACGCCGACGACACGTATCCGGAACGAACGGCTCATCGGTATAGCCGATGCGCCGATAACCCTCCACCCGCCGGAAAACGAACACTATGGATTGTAGTTCCATGGTGTTCGTTTTGGCTAGATGACGAAATGATCAATCGAACAACAGGAAAAACAAATGAGAATTCGGCACGCATTTGCCAAGGCGTTGAGGCAAGCCCGCAGGTCACGCGGATTGACCCAGGAAGATTTTTCGGAAGTATCGAGCAGAACGTATCTGAGCACGCTGGAACGCGGGCAGAAGAGTCCCACCCTCGACAAGATCGACGTCTTATCCCAAACCATGGACATACACTTTCTCAGCCTGCTTACCCTGACGCATCTCCACTTGGAGAGCGGAAGCGACATCGACACCATTCTGGAACGAATACGCCTTGAGGTTGGGCATGTGCGCAAACGCACGCAAGGGGCATAAGTCGATCTGTCATCACGCAAATGACACCTGAGTTGGTGAGACTGGATTTTCGTCGCAAAAAAAAATGCCACCCGTGATGCCGGGCGGCGGAAGGGAAAACCCGCCCGGCAGGACGACTGCCGGGCAGGTTCAACCGCGATGCGTCGTTACTTGGTGCTGCGTTCGGAAATCACCAAAGTGGTCTTTTGCGCGCCGACGATAATCAACAATTGCATCGGGAATGCGCCATCCGGCACCGAGGTCGCCGTAAACAGTTTCCTCTTTGCATCGTAACGCAACCAGCCCGGCAGCGGACCGCCCGACATGGTCGTCACCTTCACCGGCTTGTCGATCGTCGACGCCGCTGCCACCTGCTCGGGCAGGGGGAAGCTGAAACCGTTGCCGGACGTCGCCGTTCCCTTCGGCAGCGAAACCGTAATCACGCCTGTTGCCTGCGCCGTCGGTTCGCGAACCAGCGTGATGGAAATACCTTCGCGGGTGGTAATCGTCGCCGCAGCCCCATCCCCGGCATCCCTTGATTCGGCCATCGCCGAGAAATCGCTACCCGAATCGACGGCCATGCTACCGGCCTCTCCAACTTTCCGCCTGTCGCTCGACTTGCCGTTGTCGCTCGACTTGCCGTTGTCGTTTGAATCGTTGCCACCCTTCGAATCGTTGCCACCCTTCGAGTCGTTACCGCCCTTCGAGTCGTTACCGCCCTTCGAGTCGTTACCGCCCTTCGAGTCGTTACCGCCCTTCGAGTCGTTACCGCCCTTCGAGTCGTTGCTGCCCTTCGAGTCGTTACCGCCCTTCGAGTCGTT
>DASTGP010000090.1:0-6659 GCA_035605585.1 Gallionella sp.
GTTTCCTGGTCAGACATAAAAAGGCCCATCATGGGAGATGGGCCTATGGTGGGGTCACGACGCGCCGCGGTGCTTTTTTGATGCTGGCGCGCCCGATACGCGCCCTAAATTGCCGCGCCTACCGTAAATACTTGATTGGTAGTAGATTACTGCTCATGAACACCAGACTTGCCATCTGGAGGTCAGGCGGCAACCTTCCGAGTCGGACGGTTTTCTCGCAGAACATCAAGCGCCTGCGGCCAGTGGAATCCGTCCACAAACCGGAGCAGAGTGCCAGCAAACTGCTCGCAGTTGGCCTTGTGCGGTCGGTCGTCACAGAGGAAGTCGCCGACGCCGCCGAGCAACCCTTTGTCGTGCGTGATGATGATCCGGCGCTTCAGTTCAGGCAGGTACTCCATGATCCACGCAGCCTTGTCAGAGTAGGCATACGGGATGCCAGTGGGAGGCTTGGTGGCGATAAAAACCTCGTAACCCATGCCGATGATGCTGCGCACGGCGTCGATCGCTCCAGGAATGGCTGGCATCGCCAGATAGGCACCGGGATGCTTCTTCACTTCGTCGCCAGTCATCCCCATGCGCTGCTTGTAGGCGTCGAAATCAACGATCACGCCATCCATATCCACAAATACTCGATTCATCATATTCCTTTCAAATCATCGTTTTAAAAATGCGCCCTATACGCGCCCTAAAGAAAAGGCGCAAGCTCGAAACCCGCGCCGTTACTAGCTTTTGGCCTTGTGAGCGTCAGATTACAACTCTGGTCTACGTGCTCACACTCCACCCACACGCGACGCACTTGAGCACATCAATAAGCCTTCCTGGTCCGCCTGGAGACAGAGTTACGGCGTGCGTGTCTCCAGGGAAGTCAGGCAGTCCCGTCCACGTCTGTGCAATAGCCTTTCCGGGCGATAAAGGCGATCCACATCGCTTGCATGAATAGCTAGCAACACTCTCAACCCCAGCATTCCCAACGCTCATAGCTCACCCGTGAATAGAAACGTGAATAGATGGCGCAGCGGCCATCGCCACCGCCTCCACCCACCCGAACTCGATAGCCACATCTCCCAGCGCCATGGCTTCGGCTTCTTCGAGCGGCGCGCCGCCGTCGTTTTGTCGGATGGCGGCGCGCTCTTCAAAGACTTCGCGGGCAATACTCACATCGTCTCCGGGTGAGGATTGTTCAGCACGTACAGCTTGAATTGATCTAAGATCGCCGACTGCATATCACGAGGAAGCATAGCATCCTGCATGGCGTGCGTGATCACCTCCAACGTCTGGAAGTCCCACCATTTGTTGCGGCGGGCCTCCTCGATGAAACCTACCCACTCGATTGCGAGATTCTTCTCGTTGATGATGCGATCAAGAGCGAAGTCTAGCGGAAGTCCGTGGGTCGCCTTCAGATCGAAGACCCACTTACCCTCTACCAATCCAGACGGTGCCTGCGTAAGTTTCTCAAGCTTCTTTAAGGCTTGCTGGCTGCTCACTTGCTCACCTCGATCGCCTTGGCGCACTGGTTCGCGCCGTGGTGGTAGGGAGCCGCCATGCCGTCGATCAGCCCGGTGCGCGCCACGCTGCGGCAGACTTCGGCGCAGCGGGCGCGTTCTCGGGAAGCGACGAGTTCAATCAGCCTGCACACGATATCGTCGACGTCACGGCCATACATCATGATGGTTTCGCAGTCGTACTGAGCACCCGCTTCGAGTGCCAGACTTCTCACCTCGTCGCGTTCCATGATCAGCCAGCCTCGGCAGGAGCCGCAATCAGCGTCATCGTGTAGTCGCCAGTCTCCTGGTTGCCAACACCATGAACCGACGCGCCAACAGACTCCAGGAAGTCGTCCTTCGACACGACCATGGATCCGCCCAGCTTCTTGAGCGCGATCATGATGAGCTGGTTCGCTGTTTGCAGGTCGGCGGCCATGAGTTGGAGTGCGGCGTTTGCTTGGCGCAGGGTTTGGTCTTCTTCTACGGGCTGCTCGGGAGCATCGTCTGCGCATGGGCCAGAGCACGCGCCGCAGCAGCCAGCATCGGCTTCGTGGCGCTGGCGCACGTTGACGGCAGACTCAACCAGCGCAACCAGATCCGAGACAGTCTTCGCGTTCTCGTAATCCGCGTCTTCGATCTCAATGTTGAATGTAGTTTCGATGTCCAGCAGCAGTTCCACTGCGTCCAGGCTGTCCAGGCCGAGCGATTCAAAAGTGCTCTCGGGCGTGATCTGCTCGACAGGCAGGCCGGAGATTGTTGCAATGCTGGCAGAGACGCGCTCGACGGTGGATAGAGTTGCGTTGCTCATGGGTTGCTTCCCTTCTTGATTATTGGGCCAGAGGCCAAAGTGTTTGCGCCCGACACTGGGCCGGGCGGGTTGATTGTACTCGGATTTGATTAGGCCGGGTAGACGACAGTGGCACTGGAAACAATTTCAGCTTCCCAGTCATCTGCTGAACGCTCTGCATCGGAAATTTCAGATAGCTTTACGAACTTCAAGCTATCCAAATTATTCTTTTCGTGAATGTCAGAAGTGATTGCACGGAAGACGGAGTCATAGTGCTTTATCAGTCCAAAGTAGGTTACATCGTTTGACTTACTTGCGACGGTGGATGGATTTGCTCCACTTAGGTGCGCAATGGCTTGTTCAAAATTCATGGTTATGCCCTCAAATGAAAGTTGGCGCGCCCTAATAGCGCCCGAAAAACAACCAGCGCGTGTAACTTGTTGATCCGTCAGGCGCTGGCGATGCTGACGATCAGATTCAAGGTCTGGTTTACTGCCCGGCACAGGTAGGCGGCTTGCTCATGACGCCACCACCCCCAGCAAAACACAGCAGCCGATCAGCGCCAGCACGCCAGCCACAGCCCAGAAGGCAATGGCGTCGGCGGCGGAGCGGGTTGAGGTTGGGTCGTCTGGTAGCGGCATCATGCTCCCTCCCGTAAAGACATGATGGCCCGCAACCCGTCTCGAAACTGCTTTTCCGCCTCTTCTCCTGCGGGCTCGTTTTCGTAAATGAACTGCTGCAATGGAGTAGCAGAATCCGAATCAACGGCTAAAGCAGCCTCAGCGAACGTCGGAAGGCCGACGCCATCATCGATCAGCGTGTAGCCGGCCTCGAAGGCAGTGGCGTCGACGCAGGTTGTTGGTGCGCCATCTTCGATAACCAGATACCGACCGGGCTCTGGATAGAAGGCTGCGCCATGGCAGACAAACTCGATAGGACAGAACCGCTCGTCCTCGAAGTGCAACTCATATCCACGCGGGTTCTCGATCACCGCTTTGATCTTGAGCGCGCTTACCTTCCTGATGCACTGGTAGCGCGGGATGGGGATGGTGAAGGCGGTCATTTTGAACCTCCAATCGCCCAAGCGCAGATGAGCGCAACAATAGCGATGGCGACACTACAACGAATTTCAACGTGCCCACTTCCGTCCCTCATGTCGGCCTTTCCGCTCGCGAAAGACAGCACAAGAGCAATGAACTGGATGATTGCCACGCCGATCCAAGCCAAGATGGTGGTGATCACGCCTACCTTTCCGCCAGCTGCAGCCGGCACTTGTTGAAAAATGATGATTGTATCTCAGGCGGACGGCACGGCGTGCAGCCACGTAGAAATTTGAGCGGGAGCAGCTGCGGGGTGTTTGGAGGGCTTAGGAGCCTCTTGGACCGGCTCGACACACTCAGCCATCACCAAAGACGCGATCTCCGCCCATGCGCCTCCTGGCAGCCTGTATTGAGCCTGCCTGATGTTGATGAGCCGACACTCCAGCATCCCGACAGCAACAAGCCGCTCCAGGCGATACCTGGCGCGACTTGGTACGATGCCGATGGCGCGGCCGGCGTGCGTCGATGTGAACCAGGAGTTGTCTCGCGTGATGATGCCGCCAGCGCGCATGACCTCGATCATTGCAGCCCGCTGCCCAGCGACAGCGACGTGCATGTGCTCGTGCGCGGGCAGGCCGTAGGTGGTCATGCGGCGGCCTCAGTAGCAGCTTTCCGTTCCTTCCAAAGCGCGACGATGCGCGCCTCCAGGGCCTCGCGGAACATCGGCCCCTCGTAGTATTCGACCTGATCCAGGTAGGCGCGCCGCTGCTCGACGGTGCCCATGGCGAGCAGGTAGGCCGGCTCGATGCGGTGCATCTCTTCGTCGAGAGCCTTGCGGGCTTCTGCGCCGCGGCGGGCTTCGATCTTTCCGAGGCCTGCGCTTCGCTCGTCGTGGCGCTTGGAGAGCCAGTGGACGGCTTCGCAGCACATGCGCCAATCTTCACCGTCAGACATTACCTGCCTGCCGTCGATCGTGGTTATGAGCGAAGGCTGCCAGGGCATCAGGCGCGGATCCTGTTGAATAGCCGGCGCAGGAAGTAGCTGTGCACCAGACTCACGACGGTGAAGATCAGCGTGATCGACAGATGCGTCGACGCGCCAACGTGGATCCCGAACAGCGGGAAGACCAGCACCTGCGTCAGGTAAGCGATGCCGATTCCGATCAGCACGTTGACGAAGGACTCGATAAGGCTCATTCGGCGGGACTGCATGCCGCCTCCTTGCTCGTTGCGTCCACCAGCAGATCCTTCGCCACCACTGCGCACTCGTCGCAGATGCAGGCGGAAGTGCCTTGGATTAGTTTTTTGCAGGCGCTTTCAGGGCGCTTGCAGAAGGCGCAGGTGCGCTCGGGTGGCTCTGGCACTCGCGGCCATGCGATCACGTTGCTCATAGTTCGCTCTCCACTTCAGCAATAGCCTTGCGCGCCACCTCCTGAGCCTCTTCTATTCCGCCACCACTACCGATCAATCCAGGCTCTAAAACGCCGATGGATCGTAGGGACTGGAGCGCGCCAAGCAGCTTCTCGCGATGTTTGCGCAGTTTGTTGACCTCAGCCGCACCAAGCATCATCGCTTTGGCGATATCTTTGCTGGCACTCATACCGCACCGCCTTCCTGCACGACGCGATAGGCGATGATGTCCCAGCGATGGTTGCGATTCGCCCAATCGAAATAACCGGCATGGGTAATCTGCCGAGCGAAATTGCGAAATCCGACCTCGACGAAGCACTCAGGCGCAACCGGGCACTCGCCCCCGCGCCACTCGATCCAGCCGTCGGCGTCGGGGCTAGCGCCACCAAGCGACCAGTCGCGATGCTCCGGCATCTTGCTCGGGTCGTGCTCCAGCACAATGCAGCCATCCACCGTAGTGCGGAGAGCGCGGCCTGCGATCTGCTGGCCTGTTACTGGTGTAGGCTGCTCCACGGAGGCGATGGCTTCAGCAGGTTCTTTCTTACGAGGCGGAGTCCATCCAAGCTCGATCAGCTTCTCACGGATTGCGCTTTCCTTCTCGTAGTCGCTGACGTCAATGCGGAGATGGACGAACGGGTATTTATCGGAGGTGATCTTTGCGTTTTCTGCAACGGCCGCGTCACGCTGCGCCCTCAACTCATCAGCCTCACGCATCAGCCGGATCGCGTAGTCGTCTTTGGTGGATTGCTCCAGGAACTCGGTGCTGAGGCCGGCGCACGCATTGACGCAGGCGACGATGCGGCGGGCGTTGGCCTTCGCATCTTTGGGGAAATTGTTGTTGCAGCTTGCCAGCACATAGGGGCCTTGATCGGTATCTACGACAACTTCTGTCGGCCCAACGACCTCTTGCACCGCCTCATAGTCTCGCGGGTGCGTCAGCTTCCCAATGCGCCACGGCTCCTTGGTATGTTCGCTCACGATTTTCCTTTGCTGTCTGGTTTAGATGCCCGAAGTATAGCACTCATTTTTGATTATGCTTTACTTGCTCATTTTTAGCGACTTGCGCCCTATGTGCGCCCGAAAACTCAACCCAGCGTCGTAATGCCTTGATTTTGCGGTGTATCTCGTTCATAACGATCAGGCTTGATATCAGGTTTCAGCTATTTGGCTGCGCTCCGCCGAAACTTGCGACGAACAAGGCAGGGAATTCGGGTGAGCGCGCAGTGTTGGCATGGCAGCGCAGACCGGCGTCTTTAACGGCACTCTTCCCGTTCCGTATCTTCGTCCCACAAGCGCACAGGCACGAAGCCTTATGCCCCTCCGCACTCAGTCCGCAGTTCGTGCACTCGTAGTGCCGCGCACCGGTATCGTCTTCACCCTCGCGGCTGACAATGCGCGCCATGCAGACGCGGCAGACGTGAGGCTCGAGCCTCCAGACGATTTCTCGGCTCATGCGAATAGCTCCAATTGAGGAAGTGGCCGGCGCGGCGGAGGCGCCATGCAGAAGGTGACTTGCTTTGGCTCGTCGCGCAGCGCGGCGACTACGAGCTCCAGGGGTGATGCTGAATTGGGTTTCGACAGCGTCTTGATGCGGCCGTCGGATCGGTAGCGGATTGCCAGCGTGTAGAGCGGCGGATGGGTGACCGGCTCGTTGCCGCGGGCATTGCGTCCCTTGATCCACTCTCTCGACCGGTTGTAACACGACACGCAGATGTGCCCGCCAATAAGCCGCATCGCACCAGAGTGGCACCGGGCGCAGATCGACGTCCGATATAGCGGACTCAGACTTGCATCCCCAACTCCCGCATGTTTCGCCCCGATTTGGCAGCCTTTGCAGTGCCAAAGACGCTCGCAGTTTCCTTTTAAATGAGCATCCCCCCACAGGGACGCGCACCTTTCCACCATGAGAGATGCGCGCATTTTTTCGCATCGAAACATG
>DASTGP010000102.1:0-28774 GCA_035605585.1 Gallionella sp.
CGCCGCCGCCAGTCAGCACCATGCCTTTGTTGGCGATGTCGGCGCCGAGTTCCGGCGGAGTCTGCTCGAGTGCGGTCTTCACCGCGCTGACGATGCTGTTCAGCGGATCGGTCAGCGCTTCGAGGATCTCGTTGCTGGAGATGGTGAAGCTGCGCGGCACGCCTTCGGCCAGGTTGCGGCCCTTGACTTCCATCTCGCGCACTTCGGAACCCGGGAACGCGGAACCGATGGTCTTCTTGATCTCTTCGGCGGTGGTCTCGCCGATCAGCATGCCGTAGTTGCGGCGGATGTAGTTGATGATCGCCTCGTCGAACTTGTCGCCGCCGACGCGCACGGAGCCGGAATACACCGCACCGCCCAGCGAGATCACGCCCACTTCGGTCGTGCCGCCGCCGATGTCCACCACCATCGAGCCGGTCGCCTCTTCGACCGGCAGGCCTGCGCCGATCGCGGCCGCCATCGGCTCTTCGATCAGCTCGACGCGACGTGCGCCGGCGCCGACTGCGGATTCGCGGATCGCGCGGCGCTCGACCTGTGTCGAACCGCAGGGCACGCAGATCACGATGCGCGGGCTGGGACTGAAGATGCTGGCCTTGTAGACCTTGCGGATGAACTGCTTGAGCATCTGTTCGGTGACGGTAAAGTCGGCGATCACGCCGTCCTTCATCGGGCGGATCGCGGTGATGTTGCCCGGCGTACGGCCCAGCATCTGCTTGGCGGCGAGACCGACCTGCTGGATCACTTTCTTGCCGTTCGGCCCACCCTCCTGACGGATCGCCACGACGGACGGCTCGTTCAGCACGATACCTTGTCCGCGCACCCAGATCAGGGTATTCGCAGTGCCGAGGTCAATCGCGAGGTCATTGGAGAAGTAGCCGTTCAAAAATCCAAACATGATGTGTCCCGAAAGTCAAAGAGGTGTGCCGTATAAGCCGCATATGATACCCTATAAGCCTTATTTCAATAAAATTTTTGCTATGTCTTTAAGCACCCAGGATGTTGAAAAAGTCGCCCGTCTGGCCCGTTTGGCGATGACCGGCCCGGAAATCGAAACCGCCCGCGCACAACTCTCCGGCATTTTCGACCTGATCGCCGAAATGCAGGCCGTCGACACGGCCGGCATCGAACCGATGTCCCACGCCCAGGATCTGTCGCAGCGCCTGCGCGAGGACGCAGTCACCGAAACCAATCAGCGCGAGGCTTTCCAGGCCATCGCCCCGCAGGTCGAGGCGGGTCTGTTCCTCGTTCCCAAAGTCATCGAATGATGCGAAACGTGACTCGCCATTTCATGGCTCAAGTGAAACGTGAAACGGAAACCCGGTTCTGCGTTTCACGTTTCACGTTTCACATTTCACCAAGTTACGAACAGATATGATCAACGCAAGCCTCAAACAACTTTCCGCAGCCCTTGCTGCAAAGAAGATCTCCAGCGTCGAACTGACGCAGCTCTATCTCGACCGCATCGCCAAGCTCAATCCCGAGCTCAACGCCTACGTCACGCTGAACCCCGAAGCCTCACTGGCGCAGGCGCGTGCCGCCGACGCGATGCTCGCCAGCGGCGACGCACAACCGCTCACCGGTATCCCCGTCGGCCAGAAGGATATCTTCTGCGCCAAGGGCTGGCGCACCACCTGCGGCTCGAAGATGCTCGAGAATTTCGTCGCCCCGTATGACGCGCATGTCATCGAGCAATTCAACCGCGCAGGCGCGGTGAACCTCGGCAAGACCAACATGGATGAGTTCGCCATGGGCTCGTCGAACGAGACTTCGTACTTCGGCGCGGTGAAGAACCCGTGGGATACGGCGCGCGTGCCCGGCGGCTCTTCCGGCGGCACCGCGTCTGCAGTCGCCGCTCGCTTGTGCGCGGCCGCGACCGGCACCG
Source organism: Gallionella sp. (assembly GCA_035605585.1). Classification (GTDB taxonomy): domain Bacteria; phylum Pseudomonadota; class Gammaproteobacteria; order Burkholderiales; family Gallionellaceae; genus Gallionella. The sequence goes on from DASTGP010000102.1 coordinate 1,883, forward strand.
ACACCGGCGGCTCGATCCGCCAACCCGCAGCGCTGTGCGGTATTTCAGGCCTTAAGCCGACCTACGGCGTGTGCTCGCGCTACGGCATGATCGCCTTCGCCTCCAGCCTCGACCAGGCCGGCCCGATGGGGCGCAGCGCGGAAGACCTGGCGCTGATGCTGAACGCGATGGCGGGATTCGACGAGCGCGATTCCACCTCGCTGCAACGCGAGAAGGAAGACTATGCGCGCGACCTGGACAAGCCGCTTGCCGGCCTGCGCATCGGCCTGCCGAGGGAGTTCTTCGCCGAAGGACTGGGCAGCGACGTGGCGCAAGCCGTCGAGGCCGCCATCGCCGAATACAAGAAGCTCGGCGCGACCGTCGTCGACATCAGCCTGCCGAACACCAGGCTGTCCATCCCAGTGTATTACGTGCTGGCGCCCGCCGAAGCGTCGAGCAACCTGTCGCGTTTCGACGGCGTGCGCTACGGCTACCGTGCGCCGGACTACACCGACCTCACCGACATGTACGAGAAGAGCCGCGCGCAGGGCTTCGGCACGGAAGTGAAGCGCCGCATCATGATCGGCACATACGTGCTGTCCCACGGCTACTACGACGCCTACTACATCAAGGCACAAAAGATACGCCGCCTGATCGCGCACGACTTCGCCGAGGCATTCAGGCAGTGCGACGTCATCATGGGGCCGACCAGCCCCGGCACGGCGTTCAAGCTGGGCGAGAAAGGCGACGACCCGGTGCAGATGTATCTGTCCGACATCTACACCATCGCGGTGAACCTCGCCGGCCTGCCGGGCATGTCCATCCCCTGCGGCTTCGGCGCGAACAACATGCCCGTCGGCCTGCAGATCATCGGCAACTATTTCGACGAAGCGCGCATGCTGAATGCGGCGCATCAATATCAACTGGCGACCGACTGGCACAGCCGCGCGCCGGCTAATCTATAAAATCGGGGCTGTAAGGAAACATCATGACTTGGGAAATCGTCATCGGGCTGGAAGTACACGCGCAGCTCTCGACCAAAAGCAAAATCTTCTGCGGCGCATCGACCGCCTTCGGCGCGGAACCGAACACGCAAGCGGACGCCGTGAGCCTCGCATTGCCCGGCGTCCTGCCGGTGCTGAACAAGGGCGCTGTGGAACGCGCCATCAAGTTCGGCCTCGCCATCGGCGCCCACCTCGCACCGCGCTCGGTGTTCGCGCGCAAGAATTATTTCTACCCCGACCTGCCCAAGGGCTACCAGATCAGCCAGTTCGACCTGCCCGTGGTGGGCAACGGCTCGCTGCTGATCCATGTGCCCGCGCAAGGCAAGGTCCCTGCTTACGAGAAGGTGGTGCGCATCACCCGCGCCCACCTCGAAGAAGACGCAGGCAAGTCACTGCACGAGGATTTCCACGGCATGACCGGCATCGACCTCAACCGCGCGGGCACGCCGCTGCTGGAGATCGTCTCCGAGCCCGACATGCGTTCCGCCGCCGAGGCCGTGGCCTATGCAAAGACGCTGCATGCGCTGGTGCAGTGGATCGGCATCTGCGACGGCAACATGCAGGAAGGCTCTTTCCGCTGCGACGCCAACGTGTCGGTGCACAAGCACGGCACGCCATTCGGCACGCGCCGCGAGATCAAGAACCTCAACTCGTTCCGCTTCCTCGAACAAGCGATCAACTACGAGGTGCAGTGGCAGATCGACACGCTGGAGAGCGGCGGCAGCATCGGGCAGGCTACCGTGCTGTTCGACCCGGACACGGGCGAAACGCGCGTGATGCGTACCAAGGAAGAGGCGCACGACTACCGCTACTTCCCCGATCCCGACCTGCTGCCGCTGGACATCAGCGAAGAGTGGAAGGAGCAGGTGCGCGCCACGCTGCCCGAACTGCCGCACGACAAGCAGACGCGCTACATGGGCGAGTTCGGCCTGTCCGCCTACGACGCAAGCCTGCTCACCGCCTCGCGCGAGATGGCGGACTTCTTCGAGGCTGCACTGGATGAAGCGCCCGGGCAGGCGAAGGCCTGCGCGAACTGGATCATCGGCGAAGTCAGCGCCCAGCTCAACCGCGACGGCCTGGACATGGCGCAATGCCCGATCACCGCGCAACAACTCGGCGGCATACTGAAGCGCATCGGTGACAACACCATCTCCAATGCGGGCGCGAAGGAAGTGTTCCGCACCATGTGGGCGGAAGGCGGCGAAGCGGATGCGATCATCGAAGCGAAGGGACTGAAGCAGGTCTCCGACAGCGGCGCGATCGAAGCGCTGGTGGACGAAATCATCGCGGCTAATGCCGACAAGGTCGCGGAGTACCGCAGCGGCAAGGACAAGCTGTTCGGCTTCTTCGTCGGCCTCGCCATGAAGGCGAGCAAGGGCAAGGCCAACCCGGCGCAGCTCAACGAGATCCTGAAGCAGAAACTGGCAGGCTGACCGGAAATGCCGGCGCACCGCCGGCGCCCCCCCCCTATTCCACTTTTCTCGGCTTGTGCGGCGCCTTGGCGAACAGCCGGTCGTACAGCCAGTTCGGCAACAGTTTCAGCACCCGGCCGACCAAACCCATCTGCCACGGCACCACCGCGAACGAACTGCCGCGCTCAATCACGCGTGCGATGCGCCGCGCGGCATCGTCGGCTTCCAGCATGAACGGCATCGGATAGGGATTGATATCGGTCATCGGCGTTCGGATATAGCCGGGACAGATGGTGACCACCTGCACGCCGCTACCGTGCAGGTCCACACGCAGCGATTCCAGATACGAGATAGCGGCGGCCTTGGAAGCGGAGTAGGCGCCCGCCCCAGGCAGTCCGCGGAAACCCGCGACGCTGGCGATACCCACCAGCGTGCCGAGCTTCGCCTCGCGCATCGCCTCGACGAACGGCTGGAAGGTCTGCACCATGCCCAGTACGTTGATATCCATCACGTGCCGGAACACATCGTTATCCTCGGCAAAATGGGTCAGCGTGCCTATGCTCACGCCCGCATTGCCGATGACGATGTCCGGTACGCCGACGCGCGACATGAAATCGGCTGCCGCATCGCGAATGGCCGCCGCATCGCGCACATCCAGCGCGTAGCAAAATACTTTTCCGGGAAACTCACTGGAGAGGGATTGCAGCAGTTCACCGCGACGGGCGAAGGCGGCGACAGTCGCGCCGCACTCGAGATAATGGCGCGCGAGGGCCAGACCCAGGCCGCTCGACGCGCCACTGATGACCAGCGACTTAACGTGCGTTTCTTGTACGTTTAGTCGATTGGCCATGCGAAGCTGACTACTCGCACTTACTTTTTGGAATGCTCTTTGCGTGCCAGCGCGATCACTTCATTCAGCACGCGGATGGTGTCCTCCGGCGTGAGGCCGGTGATCACATATTTCCCGTCCACCACCAGCGTGGGCGTCCCCTGGATGCCGTAGGTACGGATCATCTGCTTGGCGCGCACCACCTTGCTCTGCATCGCGAACGAATTGTAGGCCGCCGTGAACTTGGCGCGGTCCACTCCCTGCTTCGCGACAAACGCGGCGATCGAATCGAGGTCATACAGCTCCGCATTATGGACATGGATCGCCTGGTAGATCGCATCGTCCAGCTGCTTGATCTTGCCCATGCTTTCCAGCGTGTAATAAGTCAGCGCCAGCGGCGTGGTGGAGTCGCGGAAGATGGTCGGCACGTAAGTGATCTCGACATCCTTGGGCATGGTCTTTTCCCACGAGGCCAGCAACGGATGCAGGTGGTAGCAGTGCGAGCACTCGTAGAAGAAAAACTCCAGCACCTCGATCTTCTTGGTGCTGGTCGGCTGGGCCGGATTCAGCAGCTTGTAGTCCTTGCCGGCTTCCGCCGACCATGCCGTGCTACCGAACAACAATGCCGTTACGACAACAAGAGTCTTGATGATATTTCTCACTTATCGCTCCTCGTGGTGGTGATGGATACGCTTATTGCGCGCGGATTGGAGTGGCATCGATGCCGTTTTGTTTCAACGTCGCGAGCACCTTGTTCATCTCGTCCGCGCTCTTGTATGGCCCCAGGCGCACGCGATGCCACACGCCCTTCTCGGGAAGGGTCGCGGTCTGGATGCTGGCTTCGACGCCCATCATCGCGAGCCTGGCCTTCACCTTCTCGGCATCGGCGGCATTGGAGAACGATCCGGCCTGCAGGAACTGCGGTCCGCTGACGGCGACCGGCTTGCTCTCCGGCTGCGGTTTGTCAGCGGGTTTCGCGGCAGGTGTAGCGGGCGCGACGGATGCGTCCTGCTTGTCGGTCAGCACCTTGTAGAACTCGAAGCGCGGCTTGTCACCGCTCACGCCCGAAGCCGGCGCTACCGCGGATTGTGCGATGTGCACGCCGCCGGGTACGACGGCGACCGGCTGCGCTTGCATTTTCGCCGCGGCAGCCGGCTTCGCCGTCACCTGCTCGTTCTGCACGAACGGGCTGGGCGACTTCATGATGAACCATGCCAGCCCCGCCGCCATCGCCACGCCGATCACCATGCCGACGAGGATGCCGGTCAGCAACGGACTGCCGCTGCCGCCCTTGCGCGCGCCGCCCGATTTGTTGCCTGTGTTTCTGCTCATGCCATCGTCCCTTACATTTGTTCCGGCGCACTCACACCGAGCAGCGCCAGGCCGTTCTTCAGCACCTGAGCCAGCGCCATGATCAGCGCGAGCCGTGCCAGCTTGACCTTTTCGTCCTCGACCAGGAAGCGCGAGGCATTATAGTAGCTGTGAAAATCGGCGGCCAATTCCTTCAGGTAGAAGGCGATCTGGTGCGGCGCGAGGTCCTCGGCAGCCGTCTCGATCACCTGCGGGAAATCGATCATGCGTTGCAGCAGCTGGGTCTCGTATTCGCTCTCCAGCGCGCTCACGTCGGCCTGAAGCAGGCTCTGACGGTCGCCCCCCCACTGCGCCAGCACCGCATGCACTCGCGCATGGGCGTACTGGATGTAGTACACCGGGTTGTCGTTGCTCTGAGATTTCGCGAGGTCGATGTCGAACACCAGCTGCGAATCGGGAGAGCGTGCGGCGAGGAAATAGCGCGTCGCATCGCAGCCCACTTCGTCGATCAGGTCGCGCAGCGTGACGTAGCTGCCCGCGCGCTTGGAGATCTTCACCTCTTCGCCGTTCTTCAGCACCGTCACCATCTGGTGCAGCACATAGTCCGGCCAGCCCTTGGGGATGCCTTCATTCAACGCCTGCAGACCGGCGCGCACGCGGGTGATCGTGCTGTGGTGATCGGAGCCCTGCTCGTTGATGACGCGCTCGAAACCGCGGCGCCATTTGTCCAGATGGTAGGCCACGTCCGGCACGAAGTAGGTATAACCGCCGTCGCTCTTGCGCATCACGCGGTCCTTGTCGTCGCCGAAATCCGTGGTGCGCAGCCACAATGCATCGTCCTGCTCGTAGGTGTGGCCGCTGGCAATGAGCTTCTTCACCGTCTCTTCCACCTTGCCGTCGGTGTAGAGCGCGGACTCCAGCGAGAACACGTCGAACTCTACCTCGAACGCGCGCAAGTCCAGATCCTGCTCGCGGCGCAGATAGGCCACGGCGAAATGGCGGATGGCTTCGGTATCGTCCGCATCGCCCTTGCCGGTGATGTGCTGGTCGTCCGCCTCGACGGTCTCCTTCGCCATGTAGGCGTTCGCCACGTCGACGATGTAATCGCCGCGATAGCCGGACTCGGGCCAGGACGGATCGTCCGGCGTGATGCCCTTGCAGCGCAGCTGCACCGACAACATCAGGTTGTCGATCTGCACACCGGCATCGTTGTAATAGAACTCGCGCGTCACGTTCCAGCCCGCCGCATGCAGCACATTGCACAGGCAATCGCCCACCGCCGCGCCGCGCCCGTGGCCGACATGGAGAGGGCCGGTCGGGTTGGCCGAGACGAACTCCACTTGCACCTTGCGCCCCGCGCCGACGTGAACGTGGCCATAGCCCGCACCCGCCTCCAGCACGCCGTGAACCACGGACTGCTTGGCCGCGGTGGCGATGAACACGTTGATGAAGCCCGCGCCGGCGATCTCCACCTTGGCGATGAAATCGGTCTTGGGCAGCGCCGCGATCAGCGCATTCGCGATGTCGCGCGGTGACTTGCGCAGCGGCCGCGCCAGCTGCATCGCCAGATTGCAGGCATAGTCGCCGTGCGAAGCCTGCTTGGGCCGCTCGATCAGGATGGCCATATCGGCATGATCCGGCGCGACCTCGCGCAGCGCCTGCGCGAACAATTCGGAAAGATGGGATTTGAAATTCAGGACTGCAGACATTGCTTTACGCCTTCAAAAGAGGCGCGGATTATAGCATTCGGGGGGCGGATAGCATCTATGGCCGTCGTCCTGATAACCAGCGACTTGGCTGGCGTCGTTTGCCAGCTTAGTCGAATGGCTAGTTGTTTTATCAGTAGGCGTAGCCGTATCGAAGGATGGGCGAAGCCCGCAGGCTCCAAAACCGCCGGGGGTTGCCCGGCGGTTTTGATGTCGGGTTACGCGATAAAACCGCTAACTCAACCTACAACGCGCTAATCTAATCTGCTACTGGCACTCGCAAAGTGTACTGCCCCGACTTCTCGTCGCGCACCAAGGCGACCAGCTTGTGCCGCTGCGCATCTTCCATCAACTCGCGGAACGAACGGTAGCCGTAGAACGACTCGTTGAATCCGGGCCTGCGGCGCTGCATGGTGGTCTTGACCATCGATCCCCAGAGTTTCTCGTCCGAGCCGCGTTCGGAGATCAGGCCTTCGACGGTCTCGACCAGGAAGTCCATGGCCTCCTGGCGCTTGTCTTCCTCGCCCTTCGCGCCGGCCGGCTTGGCGGCTTCGGCCTTTGCCTTGGCGGGCGCCTTCTTCGCGGCCTGTTTCTTCTTCGCTTCCTGCACGCGCACCAGGTCGTCGTAGAAGATGAATTCGTCGCAGTTGGCGGAGAGCAGGTCGGAGGTCGAATCCTTCACGCCGATACCGATGACGTACTTGTTGTTCTCGCGCAGCTTGGAGACCAGCGGCGAGAAGTCCGAATCGCCGCTGATGATGACGAAGGTGTCGACGTGGGATTTGGTGTAGCAGAGGTCAAGCGCGTCCACGACCATGCGGATGTCGGCGGAGTTCTTGCCGCTTTGCCTCACATGCGGGATCTCGATCAACTCGAAGGCCGCCTCGTGCATGGTCGCCTTGAATTCCTTGTAGCGGTCCCAGTCGCAATACGCCTTCTTCACCACGATGCTGCCCTTGAGCAGCAGGCGCTCCAGCACCTTCCTGATGTCGAACTGCGCGTACTTCGCGTCGCGCACGCCCAGCGCAACGTTCTCGAAGTCGCAGAACAATGCCATGTTGGTGATCTCGGGTTGAGCTGCCATGTGTCGCTCCTATGTGTCAGAGTTTTCCAACTAAATCGCCTATTGCTCACCTTCGCTGGTGCGCAGGATCCCGGCCTCTTTCCACTTCGGGCCGTTTTTTACCAGGACGCGCAGCACCGGGCGCACGAAGATACTGCAGCGTCCGTCGTTCAGGCCGCAGGATTTCGCGGCCACTTGCCATTTCTCGCCGGAAGCGGACTGCTCGCGCTTGATGTTGTTCAGAATATTTTCCGGTGTGATCGTGGACAACTCGCACTTGTCGGAATTGATGGCGGCCCGGAACGTCTGCGGCTGGCCTTCCAGGGGATCGAGGTCCTGCCAGGCAGCGGATACCGCCAGGTGAGGAAGCACCAGGACGTCATCTCCATCCTGAAGACTTGCTCCGGCCTCGCAGGTTTGCTGGACGCGAAACTCCAGCGCCGCGCCGCGGGGCATGAATTCGATCTCTTCGGTCTTGAATGTGCCCGGCCCTTGTATCGCCTCGCCGACGATCGCCAGTCTTGGCGTGACGAGTTCGACTCCGTGGTTGAGGTCTCCGCCCACGCGTATCCCGGCAAAGTAACGCGGCAGCGTATCGCTCCTGGCGCGAATCTGTGCGGGGGAATGGAACAGCATCTGCGTGCGTTCCACCGTTCCGTTCACCGGCCTGTCGCCGTGCTTGTTGGGCAGGTCAGGATTCGCGCCGGCTTCCAGCAGGGCGGTCACCACTTCCGGCGAGGCGGTCAGATGCAACGGGGTGTTCCCCAGATTATCCCTGTCGTCGACTGCCGCGCCTTTTTCCAGCAACAGTCGCGTCAGGGGCGCGTTGTTCTGGTTCGCCGCCAGGTGCAGCGCCGTCTTGCCGTCGATGTTCTTCAAGTCGACCGGGGCGCCGCGCGCGATCAGATTCCCCGCCGTAGCGCTGTCGCACGCGGCTGACGCCGCCGCTTCGTGGAGGAGGGAGTTCTTGGCATTGTCGCGCACACTGAAATCGATGCCGGCCGCGGCCAGACGATCCAGCGGGGGACAACCCCGGCTGACGCAATCGAAGGTCGCCGTGCGCCCCAGCGTGTCGCGTATATCCGGCCGCGCCCCTTTTCCCAGCAGGGCATCGGCGGCATCCCAGGCAGCTGCGGCGAACGCCGCGTGCAACGGCGTCTGCCCCTTGTGGTTGCGCGAGTTCGGGTTGGCGGCGTGCGCGAGCAGCAATATAACCAGCGCGCTCCGGTTGTTCCGTGCAGCATCGTACAGCGGCGATTCACCGACCGCGTCGGCAGCATTTGCATCCGCGCCGTGAGCGACCAGGTAGGACACGAGTTTCTCGTCGCCCTGCGCGACTGCGGCGTGAAGCACCGTCCGCCCGTGCTCGTCGCGCTCGTCCCGCGGCACGCCGTGTGCAACCAGGAACGCATCGAGTTTTTCGTCGAGGAGCCGGTTCTTGTCCTTTTCCAGCAGCCAGTGACGGAAATGCATGCCGGGCGTCGCAACGCTCGACCCCTTGCCCGCGAAGAATTCAGCCACGTCGATGCGTCCCTTGAACGCATGGTACTGCGCCAGCGTCAGGCCGAAGTATTTCGGGTAATCCTCGCCCAGAAAGAGCTGCCGGCTCTTCTCCTGTAAGAGGGCGCCATATTTTCCGGCGAGATAACCGGCCGCCTCCACTGTCGCGGACTCATAGAACGCAGCCATCAGGGATGCGGAAGAGTTGGCCTTCCATATCCTGTCGTTGGACTCCAGCACCAGTTCCAGCGTATCGGCCGCGGCCTTGCCGTTTGCCCAGGCCGCAACCGACGCCACCGGCCATTGGCCGTCGAATTTGGACTCGATGCTGAGCATCTCCTTAGAGCCTTGCATCGCCCAATGCACAAAATTGTAGCTGCCGGATCGAAGCGCACACGCCAGCAGCGTGTTCCTGTCCTTGGTATTGAGTTCTGCAATGGGAACGGCGCGGTTGTTCCTGAGCGGCAAGCCATAGGTGAACGCGCAATCCTCGTAGGCGACGGGAATCATGCTGGAGGGCAAGTCGTCGCCCCGCCCCTTGAGCGAAGCGCCGAAGTAATGATTGGCGAAGCCCGCGGCGATCACAAGTACAAAGAGAACACGTAGCCAGCGCATAGACAAAGACTCGCTCTTCTTGATAGCAAATAGTTCGGGCCAGCGCGACGCGTAGCCAGTCAGTGATCTGATCCGATCAGATCACTTTCCCCGGATTCATCAGTCCGTGCGGATCGAGGGCGTGCTTGATGCTGCGCATCAATTCCAGTTCCAGCGGGCTCTTGTAGCGGGTGATCTCGTCGCGCTTGAGCTGGCCCAGGCCGTGCTCGGCGCTGATGCTGCCGTCCAGCCGCGCCACGACCTTGTACACGATGCTGTTGACGTCCTGCTCGTACTGTTCGATGAACGCCGTATTCTGTGCGGCATCTGGCATGGAAGCGTTGTAGTGGATGTTGCCGTCGCCGAGATGGCCGAAGGCGACGATGCGGATGCCGGGCCAGGCGTTGCGCAACGCGGCGCTGGCCTGTGCGATGAATTCCGCCACGCGGCTGATGGGCACGGAGACGTCGTGCTTGATGCTGATGCCCTCGATCTTCTGTGCATCGCTGATGTTCTTGCGCAGCTTCCACCAGCGCTCGGCACGCTCCCTGTCGAGCGTGACGGTGTATTCGACGACGCCCTCGTCGAACATCTCCAGCGCCGCGATCAGTGCCGCATCCAGCGGCGAATCCAGCACGTCGGCCAGCTGAGTGATGACGATCCACTCGTGCTTGCTCGCAAACGGTTCGTAGGTGTCGGGAATATTCTTGAATACCAGGTCGAGACAGGAGCGCGAGATAATCTCGAAACCGCTGATATTGTCGCCACAAGTGGCACGCAGGTGTGCCAACAACGCGACGGCAGCCGCAGGGTCGCGCACCGCGACGCAGGCGGTCGCCACCGATCGGGGTCGCGGAAAGAGTTTCAGCACCGCGGCGGTGATGATGCCCAGCGTGCCTTCCGCACCGACGAACAGATGCTTGAGGTCGTAGCCGGTATTGTCCTTGCGCAGGCTGCGCAGGCCATCCCAGATACGCCCGTCCGGCAGCACCACTTCCAGTCCCAGCACGAGGTCGCGCGCGTTGCCGTAGCGCAGCACGCCGATGCCCCCGGCGTTGGTGGAGAGGTTGCCGCCGATCTCGCAGTGCGGCGCGATGGCGGTCAGGCCGAGCGGGAACAGTCGATCGACCTGCTCCGCCGCTTCGTAGAGCGAGGCGAGCTTGCAGCCTGCTTCGACGGTCATGGTGTAGTTGACGGCATCCAGTGCGCGGAGGCGGTTCATGCGCGACAGGTTGATGACGACTTGCCTGCCAGCCTCCGCCAGCGGCACGGAAGCGCCGCATAGGCTGGTGTTGCCGCCCTGAGGCACGATGGCGATGCTCCGTTCGGTACACAGTTTCACCACGGCGCTGACTTGCTGCGTGTCGGACGGGAACACCACCGCAAGCGCGTCGCCGCGGTAACGGCCGCGCCAGTCCGCGCAGTAAGGCGCGGCTGCCTTGTCGGTCAGGACGGCATCGGCGCCGACGATGGCGGCGAGGTGTTGGATCAGTTCAGTGGACTGCATTTTCATAACTCCATTCATTTCGCCTCATCGCAAAGGGTCGCGGCATCGGGGAACGTCAGCGGAAGTCTCCGCCGCCGTTCAGCGGTTTCCTGAGGAACCAGATCTGGTAGAGCGAGATCAGGATCTGCGCGGCCATCGAGAAACCCAGCACCGCGCCCGACGCGACCACCACGATGGCGTATTGCGAATCCCACTTGGTGAGGAACCACGACGAGATGTCGACGAATACGGCGGCCATCGGCGAGAGCACCAGGAAGCGCTTGAACCAGACGTTGACCTCGCTCTGCACGAAGATGAGGCCCAGAGCGAACAGCAACAGGCTGATGCCGAACAGGTGTATGTGCGACAGCCGCAGCAGACTGGTCAGCGACATGCCGGTATCGACCTTGGCCACCTCGTGCAGACCCGCATACGTGCTGTAGTCGATCAACGGCATGCCGGAGGCCTTGCTGTGGCAGACCAGGCAATTCTTCTGCATGATCGGCTTGATATCCTTCTCGAAGTGCTCTTCTTCGGCGCCGTCCTTCAGCCAGGCCACCAGGACGTTGCGCTCCTGATCGTTCAGATATCCCGCCATCGGACCGCGGATGGCCGCCTCGAGACGTGTTCCGCTGCGGTTACCGTAGTAGCTGTACGCCACGTCCTCGATCGACAGCCCGGGCTTCTTGTCGTTGTTTTCATGGGTCACGTAGAGATAGGCGATCGCCATCAGGTAGCCCAGTCCGATGAGCAACAGGAATGAGGTATAGAGCAGTTTTTCGCTGACCGTCAGGTTGTAGAACCGGTGCGCAGACATGATGACCCCTTTCGCGGTGGCTGTTTTTTGTAGCGGATTTTCCCCCTTATAGGGACTCCACGCCATACCTTCAGTGCGGTAGGTCAGAATTCCTGCGGATCGACGTCCAGCGACCAGCGCAGTTTCTGCACGGGCAATGCATCCAGAGACGGCTGCCAGGCGCGCAGGAACTGCTGCAGCGCCTTGCGCGTGTCGGCCTGGACCAGCAGCTGAGCGCGCACATGGTTGGCGCGACGCGGCAACGCGGCGGGCACCACGCCGAGTATCTCGACCCTTTGTTGCAACTCGATGGCAGCCGCGCGCGCCTGGTTGAGGAAGGCGAACACCTCGCTCTCCTGCCTGCCTTCCGCGCGCAGCATCGCCTGATACATGAAGGGAGGGAAGCCCGCCATCTGCCGCTCGGCAAGTTGCGATGCGGCAAAGCCGTCGAAGTCGTGCTGCTGCAGCGCGCGGTACAGCGGGTGGTCGGGGAATTCGGTCTGGATCAACACCGCGCCGGGCTTGTCGGCACGGCCCGCGCGCCCCGCCACCTGCGCCAGTTGCGCGAAGAGTCGCTCGGCCGCGCGGAAGTCGCTGCTGTACAACGCACCGTCCGGATTGAGCACCCCCACCAGCGTCAACGCGGGGAAGTCGTGCCCTTTGGCCAGCATCTGCGTGCCGACCAGGATATCCACCTCGTTCGCATGTATCCGCTCGCGCATGGCCTGCCAGGCGCGCTTGTTGCGTGTGCTGTCGCGGTCCACGCGCAGGATGCGCGCGTCCGGAAAACGTTCCTGCAGCACCTCTTCCACACGCTGAGTGCCGCTGCCGACCGGGTGCAGGTCTGGGTTCCCGCAATCCGGACAGGCGTGCGGCACGCGTATCTGGTAGCCGCAGTGGTGGCAACGCAGGCGCCGGTCATTGAGATGCAACACCATCTTGCCCGCGCAATGCTTGCACGAGGACAGCCAGCCGCAGCCGGTGCACATCAGCACGGGCGCGTAGCCGCGCCGATTGATGAATACCAGGCTCTGTTCCTGACGTGCGATGCGCTGCTCGATGTCGCGCAGCAGGTTCTCGCTGATGCCGTGGTGCATCACGGTGTGGTTGGTGTTGATGCAGCGCACGGCAGGCAAGGTGGCGGACGCCAATGCGCGCCCGGAAAGCTTCAGCATACGGTAACGACCGGTCTGAGCGTTGTGGTAACTTTCCAGCGATGGCGTGGCCGAGCCCAGCACGACGGGAACCTTGTTCTGATTGGCGCGGAAGATCGCCACGTCGCGCGCCGAGTAGCGCAGGCCATCCTGCTGCTTGAACGAGCCGTCGTGCTCCTCGTCCACGATGATGAGCGCCAGCTTCGGCAACTCGGCAAACACGGCGAGGCGCGTGCCGAGCACGATCTGCGCCGCACCCGATTGCGCCTGCTGCCAGTTGTGCAGGCGTTCGCCCTCGGACAGGCCGCTGTGCAGGCTGGCGAAGGAAGCGTCGGGGAAGCGGCTGCGGAAATAATGTTCCAGTTGCGGCGTGAGGTTGATCTCGGGCACCAGCAGCAGCACCTGCCCGCCGTGTTGCAGCACATGGTGCATCAGGTGCACGTACACCTCGGTCTTGCCGCTACCGGTGATGCCGTGCAGCAGGAAGCAGGCGTAGCCCTGCGCCTCTGTAACGGCGTCCACCGCCTCCTGCTGTTCGCCGGTGAGCGTATGCGCGCCGACCAGCTGGTGTTCGGCGACCGTCACCTCCGCCTCGCAATGCTCGACGTAGCCGTCCTGCAACAGCGCCTTGAGCTGCGGCCCGACCGTCGCCGACAGACTCTTGAGTTGCGCGAGGTTGCACGGCCCTTCGGAAAGCCTGGCGAGGATGCGCCGCTGCACCACCTTGCGTTTCGGAAAGCTGTCGAGATCGAGCTCCGAACCGGCTGCGCTCAGGCGGAAACTTTCGGGCGGCTTGGCGACCAGCGGCTTGTCGGAACGCAAACGCGTCGGCAGCGCGGCCAGCACGGTGGGGCCGATGGGATAGCGGTAGTAGTCGCTGCAGAAGCGCAGCAGCTCGATCAATTGTGCCGACAACGGCGCGCTGTCGCGCAGCACCTGCGCCACTGGTTTGATCCGCTCCGGCGCCATGTCGGTTGCGTCGGCGAGCTCCATCGCCACGCCGACCATCTGCCTGCGCCCGAACGGAACGATCACGCGCTGGCCGATCTCGACCGGATCGTCGCTTATGGAGTAATCAAAAAGCCCGGACAACGGCACGTCCAGGGCGACACGAACGATGGGCATTTTAGGAAAAGTTTCTACGGCGATTTGTGTAGAGTTTAGCTAATCCGCTTGAGCGGAATAGGGAATTTTGCTTATGCACAGAACTTGTGGATAACTGTGTGGGCAACTCTCGGACAAGTGGGCTAACTCCTGCTCGCATATACGATTTTCCTGAACCGCCCAAATTCTGCACACCAGCAACACACCTTAATAAACAATAAGTTACACGACAAACAAAAAGGCCACGGTGAAAACGCTCCGTGGCCCCAAGCAAATAACCTGACTGTTTATAAGACTAGTAATTCAGTCCGGTTTTTAGTGATATTTCCGGCTCAGTTCATGTACTGCCGCCACCAGCGCCGCCGCATGCTCGGGGTTGGTGTGCTGCGAAATGCCGTGGCCCAAGTTGAACACGTGGCCGCTGCCGTAGCCATAGCTGGCGAGGATGCGTTCGACTTCGCTGTGGATAGCATCCGGCGAGGCGAACAACACCGCCGGGTCCATGTTGCCCTGCAGCGCGACCTTGTGGCCGACCTTCTGGCGGGCGATGCCGATATCCATGGTCCAGTCCAGGCCCACTGCATCGCAACCGCTGTTGGCGATGCTCTCGATCCACAGGCCGCCGCCCTTGGTGAACACGATGGACGGGATGCGCACGCCGTCTTTTTCCTTGATCAGGCCATCGATGATGCGCTGGGTGTAGGCCAGCGAGAATTCGTGGAACGCCGCATGGGACAGCACCCCGCCCCAAGAGTCGAAGATCATCACGGCCTGCGCGCCCGCTTCGATCTGGGCGTTCAGGTAAGCGATCACCGCCTGCGTGGTGACGTCGAGGATGTGGTGCATCAGCTTCGGCTCGTTGTACATCAAGGTCTTCACCTTGGCGTAGTCGTCGCTGCTGCCGCCCTCGACCATGTAGCAGGAGAGGGTGAACGGGCTGCCGGAGAAACCGATCAGCGGCACGCGGCCGTCCAACGCCTTGCGGATCTGGGTCACGGCATCGGTCACATACTTCAGGTCCTTGCCGATGTCCGGCGCGCGCAGCGCCTTGATGTCGGCTTCCGTCTTCAGCGGGCGCTCGAACTTCGGGCCTTCGCCTTCGGAGAAGTACAGACCCAGGCCCATCGCATCCGGCACGGTAAGGATGTCGGAAAACAGGATCGCGGCATCCAGCGGGAAGCGATCCAAAGGCTGCAGCGTCACTTCAGTGGCGAAGTCCGGACTCTTGCACAGGCCCATGAAGCTGCCGGCCTGCTTGCGCGTCTCGCGGTATTCAGGCAGGTAACGTCCGGCCTGGCGCATCATCCACATCGGCGTGTATTCGGTCGGCTGGCGCAGCAGCGCGCGCAGGAAGGTGTCGTTCTTCAACTTGAAATTCATGCCTGTCTCTCCCCTGAATCGTTTTGTCGGGCGGGGTGTTATCCCCGCTCTTGTGTTTATCGAGGCAGCACCGACGAGCCCATCAGGAACTCGTCGACTGCGCGCGCGCACTGGCGGCCTTCGCGGATCGCCCACACCACCAGCGACTGGCCGCGGCGCATGTCGCCCGCGGCAAACACCTTGTCCACGCTGGTGCGGTAGTCGTGGGTATCGGCCTTGACGTTGCCGCGCGCATCCTTCTCCACGCCGAACGCGTCCAGCACTTGCGCCAGCGGATTGGTGAAGCCCATCGCCAGGAACACCAGGTCGGCCTTCAACTCGAACTCGCTGCCGGCGATCTCGTGCATCTTGCCGTCCTTCCATTCGACGCGCACCGCCTTGATGGCCTTGAGCACGCCCTTCTCGCCGATGAACTCCTTGGTGGCGATCGCCCAGTCGCGGTTGCAGCCTTCGTCGTGCGAGCTGGAAGTCCGCAGCTTGATCGGCCAGTTCGGCCACACCAGCGACTTGTTCTCCTGCTCGGGCGGACGCGGCATCACTTCGATCTGGGTGATCGAAGCGGCGCCGTGGCGATTCGAGGTACCCACGCAGTCGGAGCCGGTATCGCCGCCGCCGATCACCACCACATGCTTGCCCTTGGCGTTGATCGGGTTCTTGCCGTCGCCGGCCACTTCCTTGTTCTGCGGGATCAGGAACTCCAGCGCGTAATGCACGCCCTTCAGTTCGCGTCCCGGCGCAGGCAGGTCGCGCGGATGCTCGGAGCCGCCCGCGAGGACCACCGCGTCGAACTTCTTCATCAACTCGTCCGGGGAGACGGTCTTCTTGGCGTCGTTCGCAACGCCTGCACCCGGCGCTTCCTTGCCGACGAAGGTATTGGTCTGGAACTTCACGCCCTCGGCTTCGAGCTGCGCCATGCGCCAGTCGATCAGGCGCTTGTCGAGCTTGAAGTCGGGGATGCCGTAACGCAGCAGGCCACCGACGCGGCTGTTCTTCTCGAACACCGTCACCGCATGGCCGGCTCGCGCCAGCTGCTGCGCGGCGGCCAGACCTGCGGGGCCGGAGCCGACCACGGCGACCTTCTTGCCGGTCTTCTTCGCCGCGGGTTGAGGCACGACCCAGCCGTTCTCGCCTGCCTTGTCGATGATGAAGTGCTCGATGGACTTGATGCCCACCGCGTCGCCGTTGATGTTCACCGTGCAGGCCGCCTCGCAGGGCGCAGGGCAGATGCGGCCGGTGAACTCGGGGAAGTTGTTGGTGGAGTGCAGCACGTCCAGCGCCTGGCGCCAGTTGCCGCGGTACACCAGGTCATTCCAGTCCGGAATGATGTTGTTGACCGGGCAGCCGTTGTTGCAGAACGGGATGCCGCAATCCATGCAGCGCGCACCCTGCGTCTTCGCCTGATCATCGGTGAGATGCAGCACGAACTCTTTGTAGTTCTTCAACCGTTTCGCGACCGGGAGGTATTCCTCTTCCTGACGCTGAAACTCCATGAATCCGGTTGGCTTACCCATTATGCAACCTCCAACTGCTTGTTCTTCTGTGCCGCGATCTCCTGCAAAGCGCGGCGGTATTCGGTCGGCATCACCTTGACGAACTTCGGCAGGTAGTGCGACCAGTTATCCAGGATGTCTCGTGCGCGCTGGCTGCCGGTGTGGTGCCAGTGGTTCTTGATGAAATCGCGCAGCACGTGCTCGTCCGCCTTGTTCAGGTGGTTGAAATGCACGCGGCCGTGGCTTTCAGGCTTGACCTCGCCCTTCTCCAGCGTGGCGACTTCCTCGGGTACCGGCTCGAGGGCCACCATCGCCATGTTGCAGCGCTTCTCGAAACCACCGTCCTCGTCCAGCACGAATGCCACGCCTCCGGACATGCCCGCAGCGAAGTTGCGACCGGTCTGGCCGAGCACGATGACCAAGCCGCCGGTCATGTATTCGCAGCCGTGGTCGCCCACGCCTTCCACCACCGCGACGGCGCCGGAGTTGCGCACCGCGAAGCGTTCGCCGGCCACGCCGTTGAAATAACATTCGCCGGAGGTCGCGCCGTACATCACGGTGTTGCCCGCGATGATGTTCTCATGCGAAACCAGCTTGGCTTCCGCCGGAGGCATGATGGCGATGCGTCCGCCGCACAGGCCCTTGCCGACGTAGTCGTTGCCCTCGCCCTTCAGCTCGAACGAGATGCCGTGCGTGAGGAATGCGCCGAAGCTCTGGCCCGCGGTGCCGGTGAGCTTCACCTGGATGGTGTCGGTCGGCAAGCCGGCCTGGCCGTAACGCTTGGCGACCTCGTGCGACAGCATGGTGCCCGCTGTGCGGTTGACGTTGGTGATGCGGCTCTCGATCACCACCGGCTTCTTGTCGTTCAGCGCGTTCTGCGCCTTGGCGATGAGCTGCTTGTCCAGCGCCTTCTCCAGTTCGTGATCCTGCTCTTCGGCATGGCGGCGCGCGACGCTGGCGGGCATGTCCGGCTGGTGGAACACCTTGGAGAAGTCCAGCCCCTGTGACTTCCAGTGGGCGATGCCCTGCTTCACGTCGAGCAGATCGGAACGGCCGATCAGGTCGTCGAACTTGCGGATGCCCATCTGCGCCATCAACTCGCGCACCTCTTCGGCGACGAAGAAGAAGTAGTTGACCACGTGCTCCGGCTGGCCGGTGAATTTCTTGCGCAGCTCGGGGTCTTGCGTCGCGACGCCGACCGGGCAGGTGTTCAGGTGGCACTTGCGCATCATGATGCAGCCTTCGACCACCAGCGGCGCGGTGGCGAAACCGAACTCGTCCGCCCCCAGCAGCGCGCCGATCAGCACGTCGCGGCCGGTCTTCAACTGGCCGTCCACCTGCAGCCCGATGCGGCCGCGCAACTGGTTCAGCACCAGGGTCTGCTGCGCCTCGGCGAGGCCCAGCTCCCACGGTGTGCCCGCGTGTTTGATCGAGGAGACCGGCGATGCGCCGGTGCCGCCGTCGAAGCCGGACACCACGATGTGGTCAGCCTTGGCCTTGGACACACCTGCTGCAACAGTGCCCACGCCGACTTCGGACACCAGCTTGACCGAGATGGACGCAGATGGATTCGCGTTCTTCAGGTCATGGATCAGTTGCGCCAGGTCCTCGATGGAATAGATGTCGTGGTGCGGCGGCGGCGAGATCAGGCCGACGCCCGGCACCGAGAAGCGCAGCTTGGCGATGTACTCGGACACCTTGCCGCCCGGCAGCTGGCCGCCTTCGCCTGGCTTCGCGCCCTGCGCCATCTTGATCTGGATCTGGTCGGCATTGCTCAGGTATTCGGCGGTCACGCCGAAACGGCCGGAGGCGACCTGCTTGATCGCGGAGCGTAGCGAATCGCCTTCCTGCATCACGAAGTCGCGCTCGATGCGCTTCTTGCCGATGATGTCGGACAGTTTCTCGCCCGCCTTCAGCTTGCGGAAGCGCGTTGCGTCTTCGCCGCCTTCGCCGGTGTTGGACTTGCCGCCGATGCGGTTCATCGCGATAGCCAGCGTGGTGTGCGCCTCGGTCGAGATCGAACCCAGCGACATCGCGCCGGTGACGAAGCGCTTGACGATCGCCTTCGCCGGTTCGACTTCTTCCAGCGGCACAGCCTTGCCCGCCGACTTGATCTCGAACAGCCCGCGCAGGGTCTTCAGCTTGCTCGCCTGCTCGTTGATGAGTTTGGCGTATTCCTTGTAGGTCGCGAAGTTGTTGTTGCGGGTCGCATGCTGCAGCTTGGAGATGGAATCCGGCGTCCACATGTGCTCTTCGCCGCGCGCGCGCCAGGCGTACTCGCCGCCCGCGTCGAGTGCGTTAGCCAGCACCGGATCGTTGCCGAAGGCGGCACGGTGCGTGCGCACCGCTTCCTCGGCCACTTCCTTCAGGCCGATACCCTCGATCTGGGTCGCCGTGCCGGTGAAGTACTGCGCGACGAACGACGCGTTCAGGCCGATGGCTTCGAAGATCTGCGCGCCGCAATAGGACTGGTAAGTGGAGATGCCCATCTTGGACATCACCTTCATCAGGCCCTTGTTGATCGCCTTGATGAAGCGCTTCTTGGCTTCCTTCGCATCCACGTTTGCGGGCAGATTCATAGCCTCGATGGTCTCGTACACCAGCCACGGGCATACCGCTTCCGCGCCGTAACCGGCGAGCAGGGCGAAGTGGTGCACCTCGCGCGCCGAACCGGTATCGACCACCAGGCCGGTGCTGGTGCGCAAGCCTTCGCGAACCAGATGCAGGTGTACCTTGGAGCAGGCTGCCAAGGCAGGGATCGCCACGCGCTTCGCCGACACCGCGCGATCCGACAGGATCAGCACGTTGTAGCCGTCGGCCACCGCCTGGTCGGCCGCAGCGCACAGCGCCTGGACCGCCGCCGCACAGCCTTCCGCGCCCTGTTCGGCGGGATAGGTGATGTCCAGCACCTTGGATTTGTACTGGTTCTTCGTCAGCTTGGCGATGTTGCGCAGCTTGGCGATGTCGTCGTTCGACAGCACCGGCTGGTGCACTTCGAGACGCAGCGGAGGATTAGTCTCGTCGATGCCGAGCAGGTTAGGCTTGGGGCCGATGAACGAGGTCAGCGACATCACGATCTCTTCGCGGATCGGGTCGATCGGCGGATTGGTCACCTGCGCGAACAGCTGCTGGAAGTAGTCGTAGAACGAGCGGTTCTTGTTCGACAGCACCGGCAGCGCGGCATCTATGCCCATCGAGCCAGTGGGCTCTTCGCCCGCATTCACCATCGGGGTCAGGATGAACTTGAGGTCTTCCTGCGAGTAGCCGAACGCCTGCTGTGTATCCAGCAGCGAGGCATTGAGCTTGGTCTCGCTCTTGGACTCGGACAGGTCGCCGAGGAAATAGCGCGACTGCTCGACCCACTTGCGGTACGGCTTCGCGGTAGCGAGTTGCTGCTTCAGTTCGACGTCGTCGACGATGCGGCCGGCCTGCATATCGATCAGGAACATCTTGCCCGGCTGCAGACGCCACTTCTTGACCACCTTGCTCTGGTCTATGGGCAGAACGCCCATCTCGGAAGCCAGCAACACGACGTCGTCGTCGGTGATCAGGTAACGCGCGGGACGCAGGCCATTGCGGTCCAGCGTCGCGCCGATCATGCGGCCGTCGGTGAACGCCACGGCGGCGGGGCCGTCCCACGGCTCCATCAGCGCGGCATGGTATTCGTAGAACGCGCGGCGCTCCTCGTCCATCAGCGGGTTGCCTGCCCAGGCTTCGGGGATCAGCAGCATCATCGCGTGCGGCAGCGAATAACCGCCGGCAACTAGCAGCTCCAGCGCATTGTCGAAACAGGCGGAGTCAGACTGGCCTTCGACGATCAGCGGCCACAGTTTTTCCAGGTCTTCGCCAAGCAGCTTGGACGACATCGCGGCATGGCGCGCAGCCATCCAGTTCACGTTGCCGCGCACGGTGTTGATCTCGCCGTTGTGCGCGATCATGCGGAACGGGTGCGCCAGATCCCAAGTCGGGAAGGTGTTGGTGGAGAAGCGCTGGTGCACCAGCGCCAGCGCGCTGACCACGCTCGCGTCCTGCAGGTCGAGGTAGTACTTGCCGACCTGGTCGGCCAGCAGCATGCCCTTGTACACGATGGTGCGCGAGGACATCGACGGGATGTAGAAGCCCTTGCCCTGGCTGTTCTTCAGGCCGCGCACGGCATGATCGACGATCTTGCGGATCACGAACAGCTTGCGCTCGAACGCATCCTGGTCGGCGCAGTTCGCGCCGCGCGCGATGAACACCTGACGCACGACGGGCTCGACCTTCTTGACGCTCTCGCCCAGTCCGGTGCTGTCCACCGGCACATCCCGCCAGCCCAGCAGTTGCTGGCCTTCGGCTGCGATCTTGTCGGCGATGATCTGCTCGCAGGCTGCGCGCGCAGCGGCATCGCGCGGCAAGAACAGCATGCCCACGCCGTAGCTGCCAACTGCGGGCAATGCCATGCCCAAGGCTGCGCACTTGGCACGCAGGAACGCATCGGGAACCTGCAGCAGGATGCCTGCGCCGTCACCGGCCAGCGGGTCCGCGCCCACCGCGCCGCGGTGCGTCAGGTTTTCCAGGATTTGCAGGCCCTGGCGCACCATGTCATGGCTCTGCTTGCCCTTGATGTGGGCGACGAAGCCGACCCCACAGGCATCGCGCTCCTGGCGCGGGTCATACAAACCCTGTTGGGCGGGCAATCCTTGCTGCGTCGTTAAAGAACTGTTGCTCACGGCGTTCCTCGGTCAATTCATTAAGCCAAAACGATGGCGACACATGCCGCCACGTCAAATACAAAAGCGAAAGGGCGGGAATCTTACCTTGTCTGAGGGCTGCGGGCAACCGCACCGGCCGGCGCGGCTCTGGAGCTGGTTTCTGCAGGTTTCAGCCTATGCCAGCGTCTCTTCCACCGCGAAGATGCGCCGGTGTTCGCGGATGGCGTAACGATCGGTCATCCCAGCGATGTAATCGGCTACCGCCCGGGCGCGATCCTGCTCGGCCTGGTGCTGGAACTGCGGCGGCAACAGGCGGCTGTCGCCCATGAACGCAGCGAACAGGTCACCGATGATGCGCTGCGCCTTGGTGCTCATGCGCATCACGCGATAATGGCGATACAGGTTGGTGAGCAGGAATTTCTTCAGCACGCGCTGCTGTTCGTCGATGGCGGCACTGAAGGCGATCAACGTCGGTGCGGCATGCACGTCTTCGAGGGAAGACAGCTTGCTCGCGGCAATATTCTGCTCGCTTTGGCTAATCAGGTCTGAAACCAGCGTGTTGATCATACGGCGCACGGTCTCGTGCACCACGCGCCGCTCGGGCAGTCCGGGATAGGTCTGCCTGACCTCGTCCAGATGCCTTGCGACCCAAGGTACCGCGGATAGCTGCTCCAGCGTGATCAGCCCGGAACGCAGACCGTCATCGACGTCATGGTTGTTGTAGGCGATCTCGTCGGCAAGGTTGGCGATCTGTGCCTCCAGCGAGGGACGGCGGTCGTTCAGGAAACGCTCACCCAGTTCACCCAGCTTCGTTGCATTATCGCGGGAACAATGCTTGAGTATGCCTTCGCGCGTCTCGAAGGTGAGGTTCAGGCCATCGAAGTCCGCATAACGCTCCTCGAGCAACTCCACCACGCGCAGCGATTGCAGGTTGTGCTCAAAGCCGCCGTAGGCCTTCATGCAGGTATTCAGCGCATCCTGTCCGGCGTGCCCGAACGGCGTGTGGCCAAGGTCGTGCGCCAGCGAGATCGCCTCGGCGAGATCCTCGTTCAGACGCAGGCGCCTCGCAATGGAACGCGCGATCTGCGCGACCTCGATGCTGTGGGTGAGGCGCGTGCGGAACAGGTCGCCTTCGTGGTTCACGAAGACCTGGGTCTTGTACTCGAGGCGGCGAAAGGCGCCGGAGTGGATGATACGATCCCGGTCACGCTGAAATTCTCCGCGCCCTTGCGGCGTGTCCTCGGCGACCCTGCGTCCGCGCGAGTTAGCTTCGGTGACGGCATACGGCGCCAGATCAGCCATGGACACACGCCTCCAGCGTCTGCCGCAGCAACTCCGGCGGCACATCGCCGTATATCACGCCCTTGCCGACCTGCTTGAGCAGTACGAAGCGTATCTTGCCGCCTTCGACTTTCTTGTCCAGCCCCATCAGTTCCAGATACTTGCCGGTGCCAAGGTCGGGAGCGATCACAGGCAGTCTCGCACGCTCGAACAACTTGCGGACACGCTCCACGTCCTGTGCACTTATCCAACCCAGCCGTTGCGACAAATCTGCGGCCATGATGGTACCGGCCGCCACGCCCTCGCCGTGCAGCCAGTTGCCGTAGCCCATGCCGGATTCGATGGCATGTCCGAAGGTATGTCCCAGGTTGAGCAGAGCGCGCTCGCCGCTTTCGCGCTCGTCGGCCGCAACGACTTCGGCCTTGTTCTGGCAACTGCGCGCGATGGCGTATTGCAACGCGGCGGTGTCGCGCGCCATCAGCTTGTCCATGTTCTGCTCCAGCCACTCGAGGAACGGCAAGTCGCGGATCAGGCCGTATTTGATGACCTCGGCCATGCCCGCCGCCAGCTCGTTGTCGGGCAGGGTATTCAGCGTGTCGGTATCCGCCAGCACCAACTGCGGTTGATAGAACGCGCCTATCATGTTCTTGCCGAGCGTATGGTTGATGCCGGTCTTGCCGCCAACCGAGGAATCCACCTGTGCGAGCAACGTGGTGGGGATCTGGATGAATGGCACGCCGCGCAAATAAGTCGCCGCCGCGAAGCCGGTCATGTCGCCGACCACACCGCCCCCCAGAGCGATCAGCGGCGTGCTGCGCTCGCAGCGGTTACGCAGCAGTGCGTCATAGATCAGGTTTAGCGTTTCGTAGGTTTTGTATTCTTCGCCATCCGGCAGCACCACCGGCACGCTGCTCACGCCGATGGCCTGCAGGGTCTGCTGCAGCCGCTCCAGATAGAGCGGTGCAACCGTCGTGTTGGTGACGATAGCCGCACGTTTACGCGGCAAATGCGCCTGCAACAATTCCGCCTGCCCGAGCAGGCCTTGGCCGATGTGTATGGAATAGCTGCGCTCGCCCAATCCTACTGTCAGTGTCTGCATGATTTTCTGGTCACTCATTGCCTGGTCTTCTGGTATCTCTCGATCTCACCCGACAGTTGCAGCATGAGGGAATTCACGCTCTGCCTGCCGCTTTGAATGACGATGTCCGCCACTTCCCGATACAAGGGGTCGCGCTGCTGAAACAACTCGGTCAGTTTCGCGTACGGGTCACCGGTCTGCAGCAACGGACGATTTCGGTCGTGCCGCGTGCGTTGCCAGAGATCGTGGACGTTCGCCTTCAGGTAAATGACGATGCCATTCTGGCGCAGAATCGCCCGGCTCTGATCACCCAGCACCGCGCCACCGCCCGTCGCCAACACCATATTTTCACCGCCGACCAGATCCGCGATAACGGCCGCCTCGCGCTGGCGAAACCCGGCTTCGCCCTCGATATCGAATATATGCGGGATGGTCACGCCGGTACGCTTCTGGATTTCCTCATCGCTATCCACAAAGGTCTTGTCCAGATGCTTGGCCAAGGTTCGTCCCATTGTGGTTTTTCCTGAGCCCATCATCCCAACCAGGATCAGGTTGCCGGAACAAAGCTTACGATCGTTATCCCTGCGACAGCTCTCCAGGCCGCTGTTCTGTTGAATATTTTGCATGCCGCGCATTGTAAACGATAAAAAACGAAAGCCCGGACTTCGCCGGGCCTTCATCGATCAACCTGTAACGCTTAACGCAGGTTCAGGGCGTCCTTCATGATCTTGGGCGAGATGAAGATCAACAGTTCGCTCTTGTTATCGGAACGATTGGTACTTCTGAACAGATTGCCCAATACGGGAACATCACCGAGCATCGGCACCTTGCTAACCGTAGTCGTATCATTTTGCGTATAAACGCCTCCAATCACCACCGTTCCACCATTGTCCACCAACACTTGGGTGGTGACTTTGTTGGTATCGATTGTCGGGACGCCATTGAACGTCGCGGCACCAACCGAGTCCTTGGTTACGTTCACGTCCATCATCACGTTGTCGTCCGGCGTGATCTGCGGCTTGACCTTGAGGCTCAGGGTCGCCTTCTTGAAGGCGGTCGTTGTCGCACCGCTGCTGGAAGCTTGCTGATAAGGCACCTCGGTACCCTGCTCGATGGTCGCCTCGACCTGATCAGCAGTTATCACACGCGGGCTGGAGATGATTTTTCCATTGCTATCCGTTTCCAACGCGGTCAACTCAAGATTGAGCAACTTGGTCGCCGCCGGATTGAACAGAATCATGGAGAATGTTCCAGCCGCACCTGCTGCCGGCAGATTCACATTCGAACCGGTGACTGTAGCGCGAGTGGCTGTCGGACTATTTCCGCCCACCGCAAACCCGCCGCCCGGAACGGCCCCTGGTCCAGTGTAGCCCAGTTTTACGCCAATATTTCTACCGAATTTATCCGACGCCTCGACGATCCGCGCCTCGATCATCACTTGGCGCACCGGCACGTCGATCTGCTTGATCAGCTTGCGCGCCTCGTCCAGACGCGAAGGTGTGTCCTGAATGAACAGAGTGTTGGTACGAGGATCCACGACGGCGCTACCGCGTTTGGACAGGATGCGCTGCTTATCGCTAGCCAGGAGCGCCACCATCGCATCGCCCTTCTGATAGCTCAGCTGGAAGCTTTCTGTACGCAACTCTTCCAGATCGGAAATCTCCTGGCGGGCGGCCAGGTCGATCTTTTCCTTCGCGGCGATTTCTTCCCGAGGCGCGACCTGAATCACGTTGCCGTTCTTGCGCATATCCAGGCCTCGGCTCTGCAGGATGATGTCCAGAGCTTGATCCCAGGGCACATCCTTCAGACGCAGGGTGAGGTTGCCGCTCACGGTATCGCTGATCACCATGTTCAAATTGGTGAAGTCGGCGATCACGTTCAATGCCTCGCGAACATCGATTTTCTGGAAATTAAGCGTCAGCTTCTCGCCCGCATAACCCGTCTGGCTACCCTTCACCAGCTTGTTGGGATCGTCCGCTATCGGTTTCACCTCAACGATGAACTTATTATCGGTCTGATAAGCGGCATGCTCCCACAAACCCTTGGGCTCAATCACCATGCGCACGTTATCGCCTTGGACAAAGGTATCGACACCTTGCACCGGAGTGGCGAAATCGACCACATCCAGTTTGCGCTGCAAATTGCGCGGCAGATTAGTCTTGAGGAAATCCACGATCAGCGTAGTTCCCTGCTGTCGTATATCGATCCCGACCCCCGGATCGGAGAGATCCACCTGGATACGCCCCTCACCGTTCTTCCCGCGGTGGAAATCGATGTCCCTCAAACTGTGCTGCTGGGCGCCAACCTTCGCCTCGGCAAAACGCGAAGTCGTAGCCACCGGTGCCGCCGCAACCGTCTTGCCCTGCAAGGTAATCAGCAGATTATTGCCATCGATCTTGGTATCGTAGGCCAGCATCTGATTGAGGTTGATCACCAGTCGAGTACGGCTCCCAGCCTGGACGATATTGGCACTGCGCAAGTCTCCCTCGGCGAATTCCTGCATCGACTTTCCCAGCCCATTGGCCGTATTGGGAAAATCGAAAGCAATACGCGGGGGCGTATTGATCGTGAATCCGGCCGGCAGGTTGGCCAACGGCTGCTCCAACCCAACCTTGATGACCGTCGTCCCATTTTCAGCACTGCTGACGTTCAGCGCGGTGATGCTGTTCTGCGCCTCGGCTTGCGCATGTGCGCTCAACAGACCAAAGGCGACCAGCACGCCTAGCAATTGAAACATCCCCGCAACCACGCACTTAAACTGTTTCATGTTCACTCCCCCGCAATCATTCCATTAGCTGCAGACTGCTCATACGCTCGGACCAATCGCCTGCGCTGTCTTGCACCATCTCTTTGATTATCACTTCCGTGTCAGTCACTTCTTGTATCAAGCCAAAATTCAGGCCCACATAGTTGCCTGCCTTGACGCGATGCAGCTTCCCATCGGGAGCGCGAATCACCGCATAAGCAACCTTATTCTGGTAAAGATATCCGACCATCTTCAGGCTCTCGAGCGGAAATTCCTCCAAAGCCTCTT
>DASTGP010000121.1:0-21886 GCA_035605585.1 Gallionella sp.
TTCACCGGTCCTTTGAGCTGTTTGAGCACTTGCACGCTCGACGGCTCCAGGCTGTTGAGCGCGTTGTAGGTGACGTCGCGTTGCAGATGGTAGCGTTTGGCGAGCTGGTACAGGCCGGTTGTCGCGGCGGCGACCAGCAGGACGATCAGGACGTTGCGCAGCGAGAGGGCGGTGAAGAACTTTCTCAAGATGAGTTACCCGTAGATGCGGTTGTTGTGGACGCGGCGCATCGCAAGCAGCAGGAAGGCTGCGCTGAACAGCACGAAGAAGGCGGCATCGCCGCTGTCCAGCAGGCCGTTGTTGAAGCTCTGGAAATGGTTGAGCGGCGAGAGTGCGTGCCAGGGCGAGTCTTCCGCCGTGGCACCGATGTCGGCCAGCCACAGACCCGCTAATACCGCCAGTGCGCCGATGGCGGCGATGACCGGCTGGGCGGTGAGCGCGGAAATGTACAGCCCCACCGCGACGTAGCTGGCGGTGAGCAGCAGCAGGCCCAGGAGGTTGGCGAGCATCAGGCCGTGATCGAGCGCGGTGCCGAGCACCAGGGTGTAGAGCATCAGCGGCACGCCGCATGTCAACAATATCAGGAAGGCCAGCAGCCCGAAGAACTTGCCGAGCACGATGTGGCGACTGGACAGCGGGGAGGAGAGCAGCAGCGGCAGTGTCTGGTTGCGGCGCTCTTCGGCGATCAGGCGCATGGTGAACATCGGCACCAGCATCATCAGCAGCAATGCCACGGTGTTGAACATCGGTGCGGCGACGGTGACGGTGACTCCCGGGGCATTGGCGAGCTGAGCGAGCTGCGGCTGGACTTGGAGGAAGGCTTCCAGCCTCGCCAGGAAGAACCATGCGAAGACGAATTGCAGGCCGGCGAGGATGAACCAGGTCGAGGGCAGGGCGAACAGGCTGCGCAGTTCGCGCAGGGCGAGCAGGCGGATCATACGTGCGGCTCCGTGATGCGAATGAAGTTCTCTTCCAGCTTGCCCGGTTCACCGCCGTAGCTCATCAGCGCGGAAGTGGTGTCGCCGTAGATCAGCTTGCCTTGCTGCATGATCTGCACGCTGTCGCACACGCTTTCCACTTCACCCAGCAGGTGTGTGGATAGGATCACGCTACTCTTGTTGCCCAATTCGCGGATCAAATGGCGGATGTCGCGGATCTGCGCAGGATCCAGGCCGACGGTCGGTTCGTCCAGCACGATCACGTCGGGCGAGTGGACGACAGCCTGGGCGATGCCGACGCGCTGCTGGTAGCCCTTCGAGAGCGTGGCGATGGTTTTCTTGCGCACCGCTTCCAGGCCGCAGCGCTGCGTGGCCTGCGTCACGGCCCCGGGGACGTCGGCAGCTTTCATGCCGCGCAGGCGGGCGGCGAAGGTCAGGTAACTGTCCCCGCTGAGTTCGCGGTACAGCGGCGGAGTCTCCGGCAGGTAGCCGATGTGCGCCTTCGCCAGCAGGGGGCGGCGCAGCAGGTCGATGCCGCAGATCTGGATCGTTCCACTGTCGGGCAGCAGGCAGCCGGTCAGCATCTGCATCGTGGTGCTCTTTCCCGCCCCGTTGTGGCCCAGCAGTCCGAGTACTTCGCCGCGCTTCAGTTCAAGCGATATGTCGTGGACGATCTGCCGGTTGCCGAAGCGGCGCGTCAGGTTGCGAGCGGAAAGCGTTGTTTCAGAAGTGGCGTCGGACAAGGTAGGGGAAAGCCGTGGTTGTGAGTTGGGTTGAATATAACCTAATATGTGCGCCCGCATCAAAATCATATATTCCGATGAAGCGTTCCGAATCACTCATCCTGTGCAGCCTGCTGCTCGCCGCTTGCGCGCAGGCGCCGCAACGCCCCGCGACTCCTGCTGTGCCGGCGCCTGTCGCGTCGAAAGAGCCACAGGCTGAGGCGGAACTCAAGTTGCCCAATGTCGCGCTGACCGACGAACTGCTGTATGAGTACCTGCTAACGGAGATCGCCTCTCAGCGCGGGTACAAGACGCTGGCCGCGGAAGGTGGCGCCGACCTCGCCAAGAAGACGCGCGACCCCCGTCTTGCGCGCCGTGCCGCGCAGCTCGCGTTCGAGTCGGGCGATATGAAAAGGGCGATCGAGGCGCTGCGCCAGTGGCAGGAGGTCGAGCCGGATTCTCCGGTGGCGGGGCGCATGCTCGCTTCTACCTTGCTGCGCGGCGGCAGGCTGGATGAGGCCAAGCGGGAATTGGCCAAGATATTGAAGGCGGATGAGGCCAAGGCCGGACAGAATTTTCTGCAGATATTCCAGTTGGTCGCGTCCTATCCGGACAAGGCTGCCGTGTTGAAGCTGGTGCGCGAACTGGCGCAGCCCTATGCGCAGGTTGCAGAGGCGCACTGGGCGGTGGCGCAGCTGGCGCAACTCGCTGGCGACACTCCGCTTGCACTGAACGAGATACGCGAGGCGCGCAAACTGAGGCCCGAGTGGGACATGGCGGTGTCGCTGGAGGCGCAGTTGCTGATGAAGGATGCGCCGCAGGAAGGCCTGGAGGCGCTGCGGCGCTACTTGTCAGGCAATCCGCAGGCTCGCGAGATCCGTCTGCAATATGCCCGTGCCTTGCTGGAGCAGAAGCAATACCGGGAGTCGCGCGACGAGTTCCAGCGGCTGGCGCAGGATAATCCCGACAGCCCGGAGCTCGCCTTCGCCATCGCCCTGATCTCACTGCAGATGAACGACCTGAAGGGCGCTGAAGCACAGCTCAAGCTGGCGTTGGAGAAGGGCAAGAAGGATCAGGATTCGGTGCAGTATTACCTCGGTCAGCTGGGTGAAGCGAAGGGGGATGAGGACGAGGCGTTGGCGCATTACCGCGAGGTGAAGGGCGGCGAGTACCAGTTCCAGGCGCAGTTGCGCGTGGCTTACCTGCTGAGCAAGCGCGGAAAACTGGACGAGGCGCTGGAGTCCTTGCATCGCGCACAGGCCGTCGACAACCAGCAGCGCGTGCAGCTGCTGTTGATCGAGGCGCAACTGCTGCGCGAGGCGCAACGCATCGAGGATGCCTATCAGGTGTTGCAGCAGGGGCTGGACAAGCTGCCCAACCATCCCGACCTGCTCTACGAGACCGCGATGCTGGCCGACAAGCTCGGCAAGTACGAAATCGCCGAACGCCTGCTGCGCAAGCTGATCCAGATCAAGCCGGACCATGCACATGCCTACAACGCGCTTGGCTACAGCCTGCTCGAGCGCAATGTGCGCATCCCGGAGGCGCTCGAGCTGGTCGAGAAGGCGCTGCAGCTTGCGCCCGACGATCCCGCCATCATGGACAGCGTGGGCTGGGGCTATTACCGCAGCGGCAGGCTCGACGAGAGCGTGGAGATGCTGCGGCGCGCCTTCGCGGGCAATCCCGATCCCGAAATTGCGGCGCACTTGGGCGAAGTGTTGTGGGTGCGCGGTGACAAGGAAGAGGCCAGGAAGGTCTGGCAGGACAGCCTCAATGCCCATCCGGGCAATGCACTGCTGCAGGCGGTCATCAAGAAATTCGCGGCGCCGTAATGCGTTTCGTAGTTCTGCTATGGCTGGCTCTCTTGAGCGGCTGCGCACTGTTGCCGCCAGCGACTGCACCGGCAGCTCGCCCGTCCCAGCCTGAGGCTGCGTCGTTCGCACTGAACGGGCGAATCGCGGTCAGGCATGACGGCACGCGGCATACTGCCGGATTGCGCTGGATGCACCAGGCGCAATCGGATGAGGTCCTGCTGCTTGCGCCGCTCGGACAGACCGCTGCACGTGTGTATCGCGACGCCTCCGGCGCGACGCTGGACGACGGCGCTCGGCACTTCCAGGCCGCGGATGCGGAGTCACTGATGCAGCAGGTGCTGGGTTGGCAGTTGCCGCTGAACGGTTTGCACTATTGGGTGCTGGCGCTGCCGCAGGCGGAAAGCCAGGCGCAGATCGAGCGCGATGCCGAAGGGCGGATCGCGGTGTTGCGTCAGGACGGCTGGGAGGTGCGCTATGAGCGCTATGCCGGCGACAAGGCGGACAGTCTGCCGTCACGCCTGCAGTTGAGCCGTGGCGAGTTGCAGGTACAGTTGTTGATCGACGAGTGGGAGTTTTTGCAGCCATGATTCAAGCCATCAGTTGTCCAGCTCCGGCGAAGCTCAACCTGTTCCTGCATGTGGTCGGGCGCAGGCCGGATGGTTATCACATGCTGCAGACCCTGTTCCGTTTCATCGACCTGCGCGACATGCTGCATTTCACTCTGCGCGACGATGGCGTGGTGCGTCGAAGCAGCGAGATCGAAGGCGTGGCTGAAGATCAGGACTTGTGCGTGCGCGCGGCCCGGCTGCTTCAGGACGAGACCGGCTGCAAGCAGGGCGTGGACATCGCGGTGGAAAAACACATTCCGATGGGCGGCGGGCTGGGCGGCGGCAGTTCGGATGCGGCGACCACGTTGATCGCGTTGAATCGCCTGTGGGGGCTGGGCCTGTCGCGCGAACGGTTGATGCGGCTTGGTTTGCGTCTGGGCGCGGATGTGCCGGTGTTCGTGTTCGGAGAGAACGCCTTTGCCGAGGGGGTGGGGGAGAAATTGCAGGCCTATCCTCTGCCCGAAGCATGGTATGTGGTGCTGTTTCCGCCGGTGCATGTACCGACCGTGCAAATTTTTACGCATCCGGAATTGACACGCGACTCAGTTTCCATCACAATGCGCGCCCTCTCGAAGCTGAGACAGCAAGAGGGGCAGCAACTTCGCAACGATCTGCAGTCCGTGGTGTGCAAGCTTTACCCGGAAGTGGCGCGTTATATCGCTTGGCTAGGCAATTTCGGCAGGGCGATGATGACCGGGTCGGGTGCGTGTGTGTTTGCTGAGTTTGAAAGTCGCAGCCAAGCCGATGCAGTGGTAAAGCAATTGCCGCATAATATGCGCGGTGTGGTGGCGCAAGGTTTAGTAAAGCATCCATTGCACGATTGGGTGTCCAAGTAAGTTATTGGGGAGTCGCCAAGTGGTAAGGCACCGGATTTTGATTCCGGCATTCGTAGGTTCGATCCCTACCTCCCCAGCCAAATTGTGGTTTCGGCGCAGGCAGTCGTGAGCGAAGTGAACGTCGAGCTCATGCAAGCAAGTGATCGGAACCAAAACGTAGTCTCGGCGTAGGCTGGCGTGAGCGAAGCGAGCGTTAAGCTCGCATGGCGAGCGAGCCGTAGCCAAATTCCAGGGCGTGTGCCCTTTTGTCCGATTCTTTGAGGGGTTCACGTGTCTTACGACAGCTTGATGGTGTTCACCGGTAATGCCAATCCTAAGCTCGCTGAGGCGGTCGCCCAGCATCTTCACATTCATCTTGGTCGCGCTACGGTAGGTCGTTTCTCCGACGGCGAGGTGATGGTGGAGCTCCTCGAGAACGTTCGCGGCAAGGATGTGTTCGTTCTGCAGTCCACCTGCGCGCCGACCAATGACAACCTGATGGAAGTGATGGTGATGGTCGACGCGCTGAAGCGCGCCTCCGCCGGTCGCATCACCGCCGCGTTGCCGTATTTCGGCTATGCGCGTCAGGATCGCCGTCCGCGTTCCGCCCGTGTGGCGATCACCGCCAAGGTGGTGGCCGACATGCTCTCCAGCGCCGGCGTGGACCGTTTGTTGACCATGGATCTGCACTCCGACCAGATCCAGGGCTTCTTCGACATCCCCGTGGACAATATTTACGCCAGCCCGATCCTGCTGTCGGACGTGTGGAAGCAGAATTACCCGAACCTGATCGTGGTGTCGCCGGACGTGGGTGGCGTGGTGCGCGCCCGTGCGCTGGCCAAACAGCTGGATGCGGACCTGGCGATCATTGACAAGCGCCGTCCCAAGCCGAACGTGGCGAAGGTGATGAACATCATCGGCGACGTGGTGGGGCGTACTTGCCTGATCATGGACGACATGGTCGACACCGCCAACACCTTGTGCGAAGCCGCCAATGCGCTGAAGGAAAAAGGTGCTTCGCGTGTGCTGGCTTACTGTACCCATCCGGTGCTGTCGGGCCCGGCGATCGAGCGCATCGAGAATTCCGCGCTGGACGAACTGGTGGTTACCGACACCATCCCGCTGAGCGAAGCGGCGCGCAACTGCAAGCGCATCCGCCAGCTGAGCACGGCGGAACTGTTGGCGGAAACCATCCGTCGCATCAACAACGAAGAGTCGGTGAGCTCGCTGTTCACCGAATAAAGCAGGGGCGGGTGTCATACCCGCCCTCAAGTTTTAGCGGCAACCGTGTTGGTTGCCGCAAACCCGGAATCGCCTGGTCGCGGGCGGTTCTGTTTTTTGGAGAAGTGAAATGACTATCGAAATCAATGCAACAATCCGCAAGGCGCAAGGTACGGGTGCGAGCCGCCGTCTGCGTAATTCCGGCCGCGTGCCAGGAATTGTCTATGGTTCCGGCGACGTGGCCATGATCGAACTGGATCACAACGATCTGTACTACAAGCTGCGTGACGAGGCGTTCCACGCTTCCCTGTTGACGCTGAACCTGGACGGCAAGAAGGAATCCGTGCTGCTGCGCGACTTCGTGATGCACCCGTTCCGCCAGCAAGTGCAACACATCGACTTTCAGCGCGTGGATGCGACGCACAAGATGCACAAGAAGGTGCCGCTGCACTTCCTGAACGAAGAAATCGCACCCGGCGTGAAGACCGGCGGCGGCAAGATCAGCCACGTGATGACCGAGCTGGACATCACCTGCCTGCCGAAGGATCTGCCTTCCTTCATCGAAGTCGATCTGGGCAAGCTGGAACTGGGCCACTCCGTGCACGTTTCCGATCTGAAGCTGCCGAAGGGCGTGGAGATCGCTGCACACGGCACGCATACAGCCGAAGCTGTGGTGGCGACCGTTCAGGTTCCGCGCGGTGCGGTTGAGGCCGCTGCCGAAGCGACTGCCGAGGCTGCAGCTGCACCGGCCGCCAAGGAAGCCAAGAAGTAAGCAAAGGGTACAACCTGTGCAACCCGCCACAGCTGATTCCGGCGTGGCGGGTTTTTCATTTTGAATATGTCCGCTATACGTTTGATCGTCGGCCTGGGCAATCCCGGGCGTGAATACGAAGCCACTCGCCACAACGCCGGATTCTGGTGGGTGGACGAGTTCGCGCGTGAGCAGAACGTGAGTTTCAGGAGCGAGTCCAAGTTCCATGGATTGGCCGCTCGCGGCCAGATGCACGGAAACGAGGTGTTCCTGCTCAAGCCGCAGACCTTCATGAATGTGAGCGGCCGCGCAGTCGGCGCGCTGGCACAGTTCTACAAGATCGCGCCTGCCGAGATACTGGTGGTGCACGACGAACTGGATCTGCCTCCGGGCAGCGCCAAGCTGAAACTGGGCGGCGGCCACGGCGGGCACAACGGCCTGAAGGACATCATCGCTCATCTCGGCACGAAGGATTTCTGGCGACTGCGCCTCGGCATCGGCCATCCGGGCGAACGCAGCGAGGTGTCGAACTTCGTGTTGCACGACCCGCGCCGCGAGGAACGCGAACTGATCGATGAGGCGATGCGGCGTGCGCTGGATGTCGCGCATCTGGTCATCGAAGGCAAAACCGAAGCAGCGATGTTGAAGCTGCACAGCAACTAACCAAGGAAACAACCATGAGTCTCAAATGCGGTATCGTCGGTCTGCCCAATGTCGGCAAGTCCACCATGTTCAATGCGCTGACCAAGGCGGGTATCGCCGCGGAAAACTATCCCTTCTGCACCATCGAGCCCAACGTCGGCATCGTTGAGGTGCCGGACCCGCGCATGGATGAACTGGCGAAGATCGTCAAGCCGCAGCGCATGCAGTACGCCATCGTCGAGTTCGTCGACATCGCGGGCCTGGTCGCCGGTGCATCCAAGGGCGAAGGCCTGGGCAACCAGTTCCTCGCCAACATCCGCGAGACCGATGCCATCGTCAACGTGGTGCGCTGCTTCGACGATCCGAACGTCGTGCACGTGGCCGGCAAGGTCGATCCGCTGGCCGATATCGAGGTCATCATCACCGAGCTGGCGCTGGCCGACCTCGCCGTGGTGGAGCGCACCATCCAGCGCGACGGCAAGAAGGCCAAGTCCGGCGACAAGGACGCGCAGAAGCTGGTTGCGGTGCTGGAGCGACTGCTGCCGCACCTGAACGAGGGCAAGCCCGCGCGCACCTTCGGCTTGAGCGAGGAAGAGAAGCATCTGATCAAGCCGCTATGCTTGCTCACCATCAAACCGGCGATGTATGTCGGCAACGTGCTGGAGGACGGTTTCGAGAACAATCCGTATCTGGACCGGCTGCGCGAATATGCGGCGAAGGAGGGGGCGCCCGTCGTGGCGCTGTGCGCCAAGATCGAGGCGGAGCTGGCTGACCTCGACGAGGCCGACAAGAAGGAATTCCTTGCCGACCTCGGCCTGGAAGAGCCCGGCTTGAACCGGCTGATCCGCACCGGCTACGACCTGCTCGGCCTGCAGACCTACTTCACCGCGGGTGTGAAGGAAGTGCGCGCCTGGACCATTCACAAGGGCGACACCGCGCCGCAGGCGGCGGGCGTCATCCACACCGACTTCGAGCGCGGTTTCATTCGGGCACAGACCATCTCCTATGCCGACTTCATCGCCTGCGGCGGCGAAGCCGGCGCCAAGGAAAAAGGCAAGATGCGCGTCGAGGGCAAGGACTATGTCGTGCAGGACGGCGACGTGATGAACTTCCTGTTCAACGTCTAAGGCCCTGGTTCGGGAAAACTATCTAACCGTTCAGCATATTGACCGGCCGAAGACATCTGATTAAGGTGTGCGGCTGGTCAATCAAAACCGGGAGCAGAAGTGCCCCTTCTTTGCTATGAACATGAAGATTTTTCCTGATACGGCTGAGATAAACAGCCTGTTCGCCAACAGCGATGCGGAGCTGGCATGGTCGAAGGCATCCAATATCGTCGGCCGCATCAATCCTGTTTACGATTTCACGTTGGCGCGCACAGTCTTTGATGATGTGGTGCGCCTGTTCCGGGGCGAATATCCCGGTTACTGCCCCATCAAGACTCCGTATCACGACCTGCCCCATACGCTGGACGTGTTTTTGTGCGCGGTGCGGCTGATGCATGGCGTGCATGCCTCGGGCACCCGTCTGGGCGACGACGAGATCGCCTTGGTCATGATGGCTACGCTGATGCACGATATCGGTTATGCGCAAAAAGAGGGCGAGGGGAATGGCACCGGTGCGCAGTTTACGAAGTGCCATGTCGACCGCGGCATCGAGTTCATGCTGCGCTATGCAGCCGAACGGAACTTCCAGCCCTCCTTTACAGAAAAGCTGGAATGCGTGATACGCAGCACCGATCCGGGGCATCCATTCGCACAGATTCCATTTCCGGACGAGCATTGCCGTTTATTGGGGCAGCTTGTCGGTACTGCCGACCTGGTCGGGCAGATGGCCGATCGCACCTATCTGGAGAAGTTGCTGTTCCTATACCTGGAGTTCAAGGAGGCGAACTTCGGCAACTACCAGAGCGTGCACGACATGCTGCGCCAGACCAAGCGGTTCTACGAAATCACTCAGGAAAAGCTGGATAGCGCCTATCAGGGACTGTATGCCAAGCTGGTCTTCCACTTCAGGGAATTTTTCGGTACCGAGAACAACTATTACCTGGAGTCTATCGAGAAAAACATCGCCTATCTCGCGAAGGTCACGGCGCGCGAGGAGGCCGAACATCTTGTCATGCTCAAGAGGGGCGGCATCGCGGAAAGATCCATGGCCATGGCTGTGCCGGGTTGAGCGGTTGATGCCGGTCCGTAGCATCGCCGGTGGACGATCGCTCGTTGCAGACCACAGAACCAAAACTTATTGATCAAACAGGACTCCAATCTTCACTGTGTAAAAACGCAAAATAGGCGTGAAGGAAGGTCATCATGTTCTTTGCGAACCGAATTGCGGCGGCGAAGCAGCTCGCCGAGGCGCTCGCCGAATACCGCGGCAAGCATCCCCTGATCCTGGCTATCCCGCGCGGCGCCGTGCCGATGGCGAAAGTCATTGCCGAACAACTGGATGGCGAGGTGGATGTGGTACTGGTGCGCAAACTGCGTGCGCCGGGAAGTCCGGAATTCGCCATCGGTTCGGTCGACGAAAGCGGCTGGTCCTATGTCGCCGATTACGCCGCCAGCGCGGGGGCGGACAAAGAATACATCCGAGGCGAGATCGCCGAGCAGATGGAAACCATGCGACGGCGGCGTGCGCAATACACGCCGGTGCGACCACCCATCGATCCCATGGGGCGTGTGGTCATCGTCATCGATGATGGACTGGCGACCGGCTCGACCATGATCGCGGCGCTGCACGCATTGCGGGCGAAGCAACCGGCGGAGTTGATCTGTGCGGTGCCGGTCGCGCCGCCCGACACCTTGGAAAAGGTGCGCGGTTATGCCGACCGCGTCGTATGTCTCTCAGCCCCGTCCGGATTCCATGCGGTGGGACAGTTCTACATGGATTTCCAGCAGGTGACGGACGAGGAAGTCATCGACATCCTGGCCGCTACCGGCGAGCCTCCTCCTAACCGAGATATTTCCTGAACCAAACGGCGGCGTGCCGTGCGACCTGCTCCAGCGTGCCGGGTTCTTCGAACAGGTGCGTAGCACCCGGCACGATGACCAGTTCCTTTTCGCAGGTGAGCCGGGCATAAGCCATCCTGTTGAGCTGGATCACCACGTCGTCATGGCCGCCGACGATGAGCAGGGTGGGGGCACCGACCTTGCTCAGGGCATGTTCTCCTGCCAAGTCCGGGCGTCCGCCGCGCGAGACCACCGCCGAAATCTCCTTGCCCAGTTCCGCCGCCGCCTGCAGCGCCGCCGCCGCGCCGGTGCTGGCGCCGAAATACCCGATCTTTAGCGCCTGCGTCGCCGGGAGTCGCTGCAACCATGCAGTCGCGCCCGTCAACCGCGTGGTCAGCAACGGGATGTCGAAACGGGTGTCGTAATCGGCGTCTTCGGCAGGGGTGAGCAGATCGATGAGCAAGCTACCGACCCCGGCGTCGAACAATTCACCTGCGACGAAGTTGTTGCGCGGGCTGAAGCGGCTGCTGCCGCTGCCGTGGGCGAATAGCACTACGCCCTGAGCGCCCTTTGGGAGGGCGAGATTGCCTTCCAGTTGCACCTGACCAGCCTGGATGCGAACGGGTTCCTGTTTGCCAATAGATTGGGACATGATGTTCTCCTTTGCGGGGGGGGGCCTGACGAACGATGGCGGCAACAGCTTGGGAAATCAAGTTTCACCACATGCATATGACAGATGGGCCGTGTTTTCGTGCCTCAAAATACCCATTACATTTCGCTCCGCTTGGGGCAAAATGGACACCATTGCTGATGTGAAATTCTCGAGAAAACAGATTCATGCTGGATACGACGAAGAAGCGCATAAAATTTTCCGAACTGGTTGATGTTGCAAGCCTGCAGGCATTGATGGATAGCTTCAATCAGGTGATCGGGATAGCCAATGCCATTATCGACGTAGACGGCATCGTCATCACCAGCTCGGGGTGGCAGGACATTTGTGTCAAGTATCACCGCGTCAACCCAACCACTTGCGGCCGCTGCATAGCAAGCGACACCTCCCTTGTCGAGAGCATGCTGAACGGAGCTCCTTTCGCGGTATACGGCTGTCTGAACGGCCTGGTCGATACCGCTGCACCTATCGTGGTCGATGGCCAGCACGTGGCGAACGTCTTTACCGGCCAGTTTTTCACCGCGCCGCCGGACCTCGACTTCTTCCGCCGTCAGGCCCAGGAGTTCGGCTTCGACGAAACCGGCTACCTCCAGGCGGTGGGCAAAGTTCCCGTCATTCAGGGGGAGCGTGTCGAGGCGATCACGCAGTTCTATGCGAATTTTGCACGGGTGTTGGCGACCAACGGACTGGACCGGCTGCGTCACCACGATGCCGAGAGCAGTCTGGCGCTGCTCAACCGGGAGCTGACCCAGCGCGTCCAGGAGCGGACGGCGGAGTTGCTGGAGAAGAACCTGCAGTTGCTGCGCGACGAAGAGGTGTTACGCGAGAGCCAGTCTACGCTGAGCGCCTTGTTCGAAAGCATGAGCAGCGGCGCAATGGTGTACCGGGCATCGGCCGACGGGCAGGATTTTTTCATCGCGGCGGTCAATCGTGCGGCGGAACGCATCGAGAACATGCGGCGCAAAGATTTGGTCGGCAAGAATGTGCTGGCTATATTTCCCGGCATCGAGGAGTTCGGCCTGCTCGATGTGTTCAAGCGGGTGTGGCGGAGCGGCGAGCCGGAACAGTTTCCGGTTGCCTTCTATCGGGACAAACGTATTTCCGGCTGGCGCGAAAATTACGTGTACAAATTGCCCAGTGGCGAAGTGGTGGCGATCTACGACGACGTGACCGAGAAGCGGCAGGCCGAACAAGTACTCAAGTGGAGCGAAGAGCGATTCCGGTCGATGTTTGAAATGTCTCCCCTGGGCATAGCGCGCAACTCCATGGATGGACGCTTCATCGAGGCCAATTCCGCATTGCTGGACATGCTGGGCTATTCTCTCGACGAGTTGAACAGCCTGAGCTACTGGGATATCACACCGCGCGATTATGAGGCGGAAGAAGCGCAGCAACTCGACTCTCTGAGCCGATTTTCGCGGTACGGCCCCTATGAGAAGGAATACATCAACAGCGAGGGGCAGCGTTTCCCGGTG
Organism: Gallionella sp.; assembly: GCA_035605585.1. Lineage (GTDB taxonomy): Bacteria > Pseudomonadota > Gammaproteobacteria > Burkholderiales > Gallionellaceae > Gallionella. Next base: position 12,602 of record DASTGP010000121.1, read on the forward strand.
CGATTGAACGGCGTGTTGATCACCGCCAGCGATGGCGAAAAATTCATCTGGTCCATCGTCGAAAACATCACCGAGAAGAAAAAGTCGGAAGAGCTGATCTGGCGTCAGGCCAATTTCGACACGCTCACCGGCCTGCCCAACCGCCGCATGTTTCGCGACCGGCTGGAGCAGGAAATCAAGAAGGCGCACCGCGCCGAACTGCCGATGGCCTTGATGTTCATCGACCTCGACAAGTTCAAGGAGGTGAACGACACTCTGGGGCACGACATGGGAGACCTGCTGCTGGTCGAGGCCGCACGGCGCATCGTCGAGTGCGTGCGCGAGTCGGACACCGTTGCGCGGATAGGCGGCGACGAGTTCACCGTCATCCTGTCCGAACTGGAAGATACCGCCAGCATCGACCGGATCGCGCAGAGCATCGTCGCCAAACTGGCGGCGCCTTTCCAATTGGCCGAGGACAAGGTCTTTGTTTCCGCCAGCCTTGGCATCACCCTGTATCCCAACGATGCCACCGTGATCGATAGCCTGCTCAAGAACGCCGACCAGGCGATGTATGCCGCCAAGGCCCGCGGGCGCAACCGTTACAGCTACTTCACTCCCGCCTTGCAGCAGGCCGCCGAAGCGCGCATGCGCCTGACCAACGACTTGCGCGGCGCGCTTGAGAACAACCAGTTCAAGGTCTACTTCCAGCCCATCGTCGATCTGGGCACGGGCAGCATCTACAAGGCCGAGGCACTGATACGCTGGGAACATCCGGTGCGCGGATTGGTCAGCCCGGCGGAGTTCATCCCGCTGGCCGAGGAAACGGGGATGATCGTCGAGATCGGCGACTGGGTGTTCAGGGAGGCGGCGCGCCAGGCGAAGCGCTTGCGGGAGAGGCACCACCCCGATTTCCAGATCAGCGTGAACAAGTCACCCATCCAGTTCTGCAACAACGATAGCCCTTACCAATCATGGTTCGGCTATTTGCAGGAGCTGGGGCTGCCCGGACAGAGCATGTCCATCGAGATCACCGAAGGGCTGCTGATGGATGCGACACCCCATGTGTCCGACAAACTGGTCGCTTTTCACGATGCCGGCATCCAGGTCTCGCTCGATGATTTCGGCACGGGCTATTCCTCTTTGTCCTACCTGAAAAAGTTCGACATCGACTACCTCAAGATCGACCAGACCTTCGTGCGCAACCTGAGCAAGGATACCGACGACATGGTGCTGTGCGAGGCCATCATCGTCATGGCGCACAAGCTGGGGCTGAAGGTCATCGCCGAGGGGGTGGAGACCCGCGAGCAGGAAGAGATATTGGCTGCGGCCGGTTGCGACTACATCCAGGGCTACCTGGTCTCCAGGCCCGTTCCTCCCGACGAGTTCGAAAAGCTGTTAAGGGACCGCTGGCACTGACCGATTTGCAGCCTGCTAGCGGCGCTTGCTTCCCAGCAGCGACCCCAGCACGCCTCGGATGATCTGACGCCCTACCTCCGAGCCGATGGCGCGCGCGGCGCTCTTGGCCAGCGCCTCGACGGCACTTTCGCGGCCACGGCTTCCGCCTCCGCCCAGCACACCGCCCAGCATGCCGCCCAAGCCGCCGCTTGAGGCGGGTGCCTGCGCCGGCTGGGATGCAGTCTGATTCTCTGCCGCTCGCCCCTTGAGTATCTCGTAGGCGGATTCGCGATCCACCGCTTTTTCGTAGTGTCCCGCGAGCAGCGAATTGGCAATGACGGCCTTGCGTTCCGCTTCGGTGATTGGACCGATCTGCGCCTGCGGCGGCACGACGAAGGCACGCTCGACCACACCGGGACGGCCTTGTTCGTCGAGGCAGGAGACCAGCGCCTCGCCCACGCCGAGCTCGGTGATCGCGGAGGCCTCGTCGAGTTCAGGGTTGTCGCGCATCGTTTCGGCGGCGGCCTTCACGGCCTTCTGGTCGCGCGGGCTGAAGGCGCGCAGTGCGTGCTGTACGCGGTTGCCGAGTTGCCCCAGCACCTTGTCCGGCACGTCGGCGGGGTTCTGCGTGACGAAATACACGCCCACGCCCTTGGAGCGGATCAGGCGCACGACTTGCTCGATCTTGTCGAGCAGCACTGCGGGCGCATCGTTGAACAGCAAGTGGGCCTCATCGAAGAAGAACACCATCTTCGGCTTGGTCAGATCGCCTGCCTCCGGCAGGTTTTCGAACAGTTCGGCCAGCAGCCACAGCAGCATGGTCGAGTACACCTTGGGCGAGGTCATCAGCTGGTCGGCGGCGAGGATGTTGATCGTGCCGTAGCCGTTGGCGTCGGTCTGCATCAGGTCTTCGATGTTGAGCATCGGCTCGCCGAACAGTTTGTCGCCGCCTTGAGTTTCGATCTGCAGCAGGCCGCGCTGGATCGCGCCTATGCTGGCAGTGGAGATGTTGCCGTATTCGGTCTTGAACTCGGCGGCGTTGTCGCCGACATGCTGCACCATCGCGCGCAGGTCCTTCAGGTCGAGCAGCAGCAGGCCATTGTCGTCGGCGATCTTGAATACCAGCGTCAGCACGCCCTGCTGGGTGTCGTTGAGGTTGAGCATGCGCCCCAGCAGCAGCGGCCCCATGTCGGAGATGGTCGCGCGCAGCGGATGGCCCATCGCGCCGAAAACGTCCCAGAACGTCACGGGGTAGGCGCGGTGTTCGAAGTCGGCGAGGCCTAGCTGTTCCACGCGCGCTGCGACCTTTGCGTTGCCTCCGCCCGCCTTGCTCATGCCGGACAGGTCGCCCTTGATGTCGGAGAGGAACACCGGCACGCCGATGCGGCTGAAAGATTCCGCCAGCGTCTGCAGCGTGACCGTTTTGCCTGTGCCGGTCGCCCCCGTGATCAGCCCGTGGCGGTTCGCCATCTGCGGCAGCAGGAAGAGTTCGTGTTCGTCGTTCTTGGCGATCAGCAGCGGTTCGGTCATGTCTGGGCTTGGGTTGGGATAAAGGGGCGAAAATGATAACATCGCACGATAGTTTTTTTGGAGAGCAACATGGCAGGACATAGCAAATGGGCGAACATCCAACACCGTAAGGGCAGGCAGGATGCGAAGCGCGGCAAGATCTTCACGCGCCTGATCAAGGAGATTACCGTGGCGGCCCGGCTGGGCGGCGGCGATGCGGGCAGCAACCCGCGTCTGCGCGTGGCGATCGAGAAAGCGCGCGAAAACAATATGCCCAAGGACACCGTGGAGAACGCGATCAAGCGCGGCAGCGGCCAACTCGAGGGGGTGAACTACGAGGAATTGCGCTACGAGGGCTACGGCATCAACGGCGCGGCGGTGATGGTGGACTGCATGACCGACAACAAGACTCGCACCGTTGCGGAAGTGCGCCACGCCTTTTCCAAGTACGGTGGCAACCTCGGCACGGATGGCTCGGTGGCTTTCATGTTCAAGCATTGTGGCCAGATGATCTTCGCGCCTGGCACTGACGAGAACGGCCTGATGGAAGTCGCGCTGGATGCCGGTGCGGAAGACATCGTCACCAACGACGACGGCAGTATCGAAGTGATCACCGCGCCGCATGATTTCGTGAACGTGAAGCAGGCGCTGGAAGCCGCCGGCTACAAGCCGGAATTCGGCGAAGTCATCATGAAGCCGGCCAACGAGGTGGAATTCACCGGCGACGACGCGGTGAAGATGCAGAAGCTGCTCGATGCGCTGGAAGACCTGGATGACGTGCAGGAAGTCTATACGACGGCGGTGATTGAAGAGTAATTCGTGAAAGGTGAAAAGTGAAAAGTGAAATGCAAACCCTCCCGGCAGGGAGGGTGGCGCGCAGCGCCGGGTGGGTATCACGTTTCGCGTTTCACATTTCACAGGAAAGAACGCGGTGAGCGGATCTTCCATAACACGTATCCTGGGCATCGATCCCGGTTTGCGGATTACGGGTTTCGGCATTCTCGACAAAGAAGGCCAACGGCTGCACTACGTCGCCAGCGGCTGCATCAGGACGCCGGACGGCGAGCTACCGGGGCGGCTGAAAGTGATCCTCGATTCGTTGCGCGAAGTGATCGAGCAGCACCAGCCGCAGTTGGCGTCGGTGGAAAAGGTGTTCGTCAACGTCAATCCGCAATCCACCCTGTTGCTCGGCCAGGCGCGCGGCGCGGCGATCTGCGCGGCGGTGTCGGCCAATCTGCCGGTGGCGGAATACACCGCGTTGCAGGTGAAGCAGGCGGTGGTCGGCAACGGCCATGCGGACAAGGAGCAGGTGCAGGCCATGGTGACGCGGCTGCTGAATCTCTCCGGCACACCCAGCCCGGATGCAGCGGATGCGCTGGCCTGTGCCATCTGCCATGCACACGGCGGTCTGGGAACGATGGGCGCATTGGCAACAAAGGGATACAAGGTTCGGGGGGGGAGACTGGTATGACGCAGCCGTTGGAGCCGACGCTGGACGCATTGCAGAATCCGTTCGCGCGCTATGTCGCCGCGACCCGTCCGGCCTTCCTCTCCGCGAGCCTGATGGCCTGCATCGTCGGTCTCGCGATCGCTCGCCATGACGGTGTCGCCATCGATGCACTCCTCGCGGCTGTTACGCTGGTGTTTGCGCTGCTGGCGCAGGCGGGCGTGAATGTGTTGAACGATTATTACGATGCGCTGAACGGCACTGATGCGCGCAACGTCGAGCGCATTTTCCCGTTCACAGGAGGCAGCCGCTTCATCCAGAACGGCGTGCTGACGCTGGCGCAGACGCGCAACTTCGGGTTTTCTCTGATGGCGTGCGTTGCCGCAGCCGGACTGTGGCTGATGCTGGCCTCGTCGCCGCAACTGGTCTACGTCGGCTTCGCTGGGCTGTTTATAGGCTGGGCATATTCCGCGCCGCCGTTCCGCCTGAACAGCCGCGGCTGGGGCGAGTTGTGCGTGGCGGCGGGCTTCCTCGCGATCACCGTCGGCACGGACTTCGTGCAGCGGAAGGGCTTCGATGGGGCGCCGTTCGTTGCGGGATTGTCCTACGCGCTGCTGGTGACCAACCTGCTGTACATCAACCAGTTTCCCGATCGCAAGGCCGACACCGAGGCGGGCAAGCTGCACTGGGTGGCACGGCTGGATGTGCAGCATGCCCGCTGGGGGTATGCGTTGATCGTGCTGATGGCTTATGCGTGGCTGCTGCTTGCCGTGTTGCTAAGCTGGTTGCCGGTGAAGGCGCTGCTGGCGCTGCTGGCGCTGCCGTTGAGTGTCAAGGCCGCACGGTTGCTGTTGCGCCATGCCGCGCAGCCTCGGCAACTGGGCGATGCGATCAAGCTGACCATCGCCGCGATGATGGCGCATGGGGCGTTGCTGTCGCTGGGTTTGATTTTGGGATGAAAAAATGATCGGTCGTTTATCTGGAATTTTGCTGGAAAAGAACCCGCCGCAGATCTTGCTGGATGTGCAGGGCGTGGGTTATGAAGTGGATGTGCCGATGAGCACGTTCTACAACCTGCCCGCATTGCACGAAAAAGTGGCGTTGCACACGCAGCTCATCGTGCGCGAGGATGCGCACCTGCTGTTCGGTTTCCTGAGCCAGGAAGAGCGCGCTACCTTCCGCCAGTTGCTCAAGATCAGCGGCGTCGGCCCGAAGCTGGCCCTGTCGGTATTGTCCGGCCTGAGCCTGGCCGAACTGGCACAGGCGGTGGCGAACAAGGAGGCGGGGCGTCTGACCAAGATACCGGGTGTCGGCAAGAAGACCGCCGAACGCCTGTTGCTGGAATTGCAGGGCAAGTTCGTGGTTGCCGCGCTTGCGGGCGGGGCATCGGAGATCATCACCGCTTCCGTCGACAACGACATCGTCAATGCGCTGATGGCGCTGGGCTACAGCGAGAAGGAAGCCGACTGGGCCGCGAAGCAGCTGCCCAAGGATGTCGATGTCTCGGGCGGCATACGCCAGGCTCTTAAGTTATTATCCAAAGCATGATCCAGCACGACGACCTGTCCGCTCAGCCCCGCGTCATTTCCGCCACACCCGCCTCGGCGCAGGAGGAGGCGCTGGAGCGCGCGCTGCGCCCCAAGCAGCTCGACGAATACGTGGGGCAGGAGAAGATACGCGGGCAGCTGGAGATATTCATCCAGGCCTCGAAGCGGCGCAAGGAGCCGCTCGACCACGTGCTGCTGTTCGGCCCCCCGGGGTTAGGTAAGACCACGCTGGCACAGATTATCGCGCGCGAGATGGGCGTCAACCTGCGCCACACTTCCGGACCGGTGCTGGAGCGTGCGGGCGATCTCGCGGCGTTGTTGACCAACCTCGAGCCGCACGACGTGCTCTTCATCGACGAGATCCACCGCCTGTCTCCGGTGGTGGAAGAGATCCTGTATCCCGCACTGGAGGATTACCAGATCGACATCATGATCGGCGAGGGGCCGGCGGCGCGTTCGGTGAAGCTGGATCTGCCGCCGTTCACGCTGGTCGGCGCGACCACGCGCGCGGGCATGCTGACCAATCCGCTGCGCGACCGTTTCGGTATCGTGGCGCGGCTGGAGTTCTATACGCCGCAGGAATTGCAGCGCATCGTGCTGCGTTCGGCGAAGCTGCTGGAGATGAACCTGTCGGACGAAGGCGCGCTGGAGATCGCCAACCGTTCACGCGGCACGCCGCGCATCGCCAACCGTCTGCTGCGCCGCGTGCGCGACTTCGCCGACGTGAAGGCGGGCGGCGACGCGACGCGCGAGGTGGCCGATGCGGCGCTGACCATGCTGGACGTGGATGCGCGCGGACTGGACGTGATGGACCGCAAGCTGCTGCAGACGGTCATCGAGAAATTTATGGGCGGGCCGGTCGGCGTGGATAACCTTGCCGCCGCCATCGGTGAAGAGCGCGACACCATTGAAGACGTGCTGGAGCCTTACCTGATCCAACAAGGCTATCTGCAGCGCACGCCACGCGGGCGCATCGCCACGGCGAACGCCTATCGACACTTCGGGCTGGCGGTGACGAACAGCCCGGTCATCGGGGACCTGCTCGATGAGTAGGCACAAGGTCTTTGCGCTGCCGACGCGTGTGTATTACCAGGACACCGATGCGGGCGGCGTGGTGTACCACGCGAACTACGTGAATTTCATGGAGCGTGCGCGCACCGAATGGCTGCGCACCTTCGGCTACAGCAATGCCGGGCTGATGAAGGAACTGGGCGTGATGTTCGTCGTGCGCAAGCTGGAAGTGAACTACTTGCGGCCTGCGCTGCTCGACGATGAGCTGAGTGTGACCGCGCAACTCAAGGATGTCGGCCGTAGCCGCATCACGCTGGTACAGAGCGTGATACGCGGCGACGAGGTGCTGGCGGAGGGCGAGGTGCATCTGGTGTGCGTCTCCGTGGAGGCATTCAAGCCGGTCAGCGTGCCGGACGTGTTGAGCAAGCACTGGAAGATTTGAACGGGAAGGGAATGCAATGCCAAAGGAATTGACATGGAAGTGACTCAGGATCTGTCTTTTGTACATCTGATCAGCAATGCCAGCGTGCTGGTGCAATTGGTGATGGGGCTGCTGCTGGCCGTTTCGCTGCTGTCGTGGTGGTATATCTTCCTCAAGATGTTCACCATTCGTGACGAGGCCAGGTTGACCGAGGAGTTCGAGGAATCGTTTTGGCGCAATCCGGACCTGACCCAGCTGTACAAGCATGCCACCAGCGTCTCACGCAGCGATCAGGGGGCGCTGGAGCGCATCTTTGCCGCGGGTTATGCCGAGTTCGTCAAGCTGAAGAAACAGCGCGGGGTGGAAGACAGTGGGGTGATGGACGGCACGCGCCGCGCGATGCGCGCAACCTACCAGCGCGAGATGGACCGGTTGGAGTCGCATCTGGCGTTCCTCGCTTCGGTCGGTTCGGTCAGTCCCTACGTCGGCCTGTTCGGCACGGTGTGGGGCATCATGAATGCATTCCGCGGTCTGGCGAACGTGGGCCAGGCGACTCTGGCGCATGTCGCGCCGGGCATTGCCGAGGCGCTAGTGGCAACGGCGATGGGCCTGTTCGCGGCGATCCCCGCAGTGGTGGCCTACAACCGCTACGCGCATGACATCAATCGTCTGGCGACGCGCTTCGAGAGCTTCAGCGAAGAGTTCTCCAACGTGCTGCAACGCCAGCCGTAAACGACCAGCGAGATCATCGTGAATTCCAACCGCCGCTCTTCCCGTCGCCTGATGAACGAGATCAACGTCGTGCCCTACATCGACGTGATGCTGGTGCTGTTGGTGATCTTCATGGTCACCGCACCGTTGATGAATCCGGGGCAGATCGATCTACCCCAGGTCGGCAAGTCCTTGGCGCCGCCCGTTGCGCCGATGGAGGTGATTATCCGCAAGGACGGTTCGCTGGCCTTGCGCGACCACAGCAAGGGCGGCAAGGAGAGCAGCGTGACGCGCGACGAGCTGGTCGCGATCCTGAAAGGCCGCCAAGGCGAGTTTGCAGAACAAGCGGTGGTGATTGCCGCAGACAAGAATGTGCGCTACGAGGAGGTCATCAACGTGATGGATGTGCTGCAACAGCAGCAGATCAAGAAAGTCGGGTTGCTGACGCAAGCCAAGAGCAGATGAGCGCTGCGGTTTATCAAGAGCCATACAAGCTGCCCGCGGGCCTGCTTGTGCTGGCGGTTCACGGCGCGTTCTTCGCGCTGCTGTATTTCGGCTTCTCCTGGCAGGCACAGCCTCCCGCCACGATGAGCGTGGACCTTTGGCAGAGCATTCCGGATACATCCGCCCCCGCGTTGCCCATGCCCAAAGAGGAAGAGGTCGCCAAGCCGCAGGCTCCGGCGCAGGAAAAGCCAGATATCGCGCTGCCGGAAAAGAAGAAGCGCGAAGAAAAGCCGAAGCCTGAAGAAAAGCCGAAGTCTGCTGCGCAGAAGCCGGGGACCAGCATTCTGGATAGGCAATATGCAATCGAACAGGCGGCGCGTGCCGAACAAGCCGCCGTGGCCGGGCGGCTTGTGGATGAGTACGCCGGCAAGATCGCGGCCAAGATACGCAAGGGCATCGTGATGCCGCCCGATGTGCCGGACGAGGCGCGCGCCGTATTCGCGGTGACGGTGTTGCCGGGTGGAAGGGTGTTGCCTCCTCGGCTGGTCAAGTCGAGCGGCAATGCAGCATGGGACAATGCGGTTGAGCGCGCGATCTACAAGGCCGAGCCGTTGCCGTTGCCTGCGGATCCGGCGTTGTTCAATCGCTTTCGTGAAATGCAATTGGGCTTCAGGCCAAAGGAATAGGAGCAGTGTTTATGGGATTCATGAGGGGGATTTTCGGTTTGGCGTTGCTGGCGCAGGCGTCCGCCGCGTCTGCAGTGCTGAGCATCGAGATCATCGGTGCGGGTGAGAACCAGATACCGGTGGCGCTGGTGC
>DASTGP010000156.1:0-17547 GCA_035605585.1 Gallionella sp.
AGCTGCCCGAAGACGAGAAGACACGGGTCGAGGCGGCGATCGCAGAGCTGCAGGAACGTCTGGAAAAGATCATGCGGCAGATACCGCAATGGCGTAAGGAGCGGCACGAGCGCATCAAGCAGCTGGATCGCGAAACCATCCTGTCGGTGGTGGCCCATCTCGTGGACGAAATGAAAGCGGCTTATTCCGACCTGCCCGATGTGCTGAAGTACCTCGATCAGGTGCAGCAGGACATGGTCGACAATGCGGACGACTTCCGTAAGCCGGATGAGACCGCCACTTTGGGCGGCGTGACCATGGTCACGCACCAGAGCTTCCATCGCTATCAGGTGAATACGCTGGTGACCAACGGCAAGGATGGGGGGGCACCCATCGTCAGCGAAGACAGCCCGACCTACAGCAACCTGATCGGAAGGGTCGAGCACATCGCGCAGCTCGGCGCACTGGTCACGGATTTCACCCTGATCAAGCCGGGCGCATTGCATCGGGCGAACGGCGGCTATCTACTGCTGGATATCCGCAAGGTGCTGGTACAGCCGTTCGCCTGGGAAGGACTGAAACGCGCGCTGCAGTCACGCGAGATATGCATCGAATCACTGGGACAGATGTACAGCCTGGTCAGCACCGTGTCGCTGGAGCCCGAGCCCATCCCGCTGGATGTCAAGGTCATCCTGTTCGGAGACCGCCTGTTCTATTACCTCCTTCAACAATATGAGCCGGAGTTCGGCGAGCTGTTCAAGGTGGCGGCAGACTTCGAGGAGCGCATCGAGCGCAATGCCGACACCCACCAACTCTATGCACGGCTGATCGCCACACTGGGCCGCAGGGAGAAGTTGTTGCCATTCGACCGCGGCGCGGTGGCCCGTGTGATCGAACACAGTGCGCGCCTGGTCGAGGATGCGGAAAGACTTTCCACCCACATGCGCAGTATCGTGGACCTGCTGCATGAAGCCGATTACTGGGCGCACGAGGCGGGCAGGGCTGCGGTGGAAGTCGTCGATGTGCAGAACGCCATCGATGCCCAGATAAGGCGGCAGGACAGGATCAAGGACAGGCTGCACGAGGCGATCCTGCGCGACACCCTGATGATCGCCACCGAAGGGGCGGTGACGGGGCAGATCAACGGCCTTTCCGTGATCCAGCTGGGCGAGTTCGCGTTTGCCCAGCCGACCCGGATCACAGCCACGGTCCGTCTCGGCGAAGGCGAGCTGATCAACATCGAGCGTGAGGCGAAGCTCTCCGGCGCGATCCATTCCAAGGGCGTGCTGATCCTCTCCTCCTTCCTCGCCGCGCGCTATGCGAAGAACCAGCCGATGGCGCTTTCCGCCAGCCTGACGTTCGAACAGTCGTACGGCATGGTCGAAGGCGACAGCGCCTCCATGGCCGAACTGTGCACGCTGCTTTCCAACCTGGCGGATGCGCCGATCAGACAATCGCTGGCGATCACGGGTTCGGTGAACCAGTTCGGTCAGGCGCAGGCGATCGGAGCGGTCAACGAGAAGATCGAGGGTTTCTTCGACATCTGCAACGCACGCGGACTGACCGGCGATCAGGGCGTGTTGATCCCGGTTTCGAACGTCAAGCACCTGATGCTGCGACGGGATGTGGTGGCGGCGGCCGAGGCGGGGAAGTTCAGCATCTACGCCGTGGAGAATGTCGATCAGGCCATCTCCATCCTGACCGGTCTGCCTGCCGGGGAGGCCGATGCCGCCGGCAACTATCCGGAAGGCAGCGTCAATCGCAGGGTCGGGGCGCGGCTGGCCGAACTGGCGAAGATCAGGCAATCGTTCGCACGCAAGCAGGACAAGGATACCGAAGCAAAAGACAAGACTCAGTGACCGGCTCGGCCCCCCGCGCGAAGCGCGGGAAATTGAAAGGGAACGATCATTACTGCCCAACGTGATTACTACGAGGTGCTCGGCGTTGCGAAGGATGCCGACCAGAAAGCGATCAAGGACGCTTTCCGCAACCTCGCCATGAAGTATCACCCCGACCGTAACAAGGAGCCGGGGGCAGAGGAGCGCTTCAAGGAGATCGCCGAAGCCTATGCGGTCCTGTCGGACCCGAAGAAGCGCACCGAATACGATACGCGCGGGTTTGCCGGCGTCGAGGGTTTCAGCCAGGAGGACCTTTTCAGCGGCATCAACTTCGAGGACATCTTCGGCGGGCTCAATTTCGATTTCGGCAGTCCGTTCGAGGGGTTCTTCCAACGCCGCCGAAGGGGGGCTGAGCGCGGCGCGAACATCGAGGTGGAACTTTCGGTTCCGCTGGAAAAAGTGGCAAGCGGCGGCGAGGAGCAAGTCCGCCTGGGGCGCCCTGCGCCCTGCCATGCCTGTCACGGCACGGGCGGCGAGGGCGGTGTCGCACCGAAGACTTGCGAAGCCTGCAAAGGAACGGGGCGCATCACGCGCAGCAGCCGTCAGGAAAAGGAGCATGTGTTCATCCGGCAGATCAGCACTTGCCCGGTGTGCCACGGCAGCGGCAGCATCATCGAGCAGCCGTGTCACGTTTGCCACGGGAGCGGCAGGGAAGATCAGGAAGAGACGCTGACCGTGAAGATTCCCCAGGGAGTGGAGGAGGGCATGGTGTTGCGCATCGCCGGCAAGGGCATGCCCGGCCCTCAGGCGGGCGGAGCGGCCGGGGACCTGTTCGTGGTGGTGCGATCGAAGAGCGATCCGCGTTTCGAGCGCGACGGCGCCGACCTGCTGCATCAGGAGACCATCAGCCTGACCGATGCCGTGCTTGGTACGACGCTCCAGGTGCCGACGCTGGACGGCTCGGCTAGCGTCACAATCCCGCCAGGCACTCAGCCCGACTCGGTGTTGCGTCTCAAGGGGAAAGGCCTGCCGGAATTCGGCAGCGGGCGTCGAGGCGAGATGTATCTGCGCATTGCGGTCCGTGTGCCGGAACAATTGACGAGCGAAGAGCGGGAGCTTTACGAACGGTTGCGTGCGATCGGCGGAAAGCAGGGATGGAGTTTCAAAAAGATGTGGAAGTGAGCGTGCGCCATTTCACTTTGGGGATGTTCCTGTTCTGCTGTGCGCTCTCTGTGCAAGGCGGAGAATACGACGCAGAGCGCAACCGGATGGTGGATGAAGTGAGCGCCGATGCCGCTGCCACCGCCTCATCCAGCGGCATCGGTGCGCTCAGCCCGCAGGTCGTCGCGGCGATGAGAAAAGTGGAGCGCGACCGATTTGTGCCCGGCTGGCTGAGCTCGCTCGCCTACCTCAACCGTCCCCTTCCGATCGGCCACGGGCAGACCATCTCGCAGCCTTTCATCGTTGCGCTAATGACCGATCTGATGCAAGTCAAGCCCGGCGACAAGGTGCTCGAGATCGGCACCGGCTCGGGCTACCAGGCGGCGATACTCGCGGCAATGGGCGGCTCGGTCTACAGCATCGAGATCATCGAGCCTCTGGGCAAGAAGGCGGCCGAGCGGCTGGAAGCGCTCGGCTACCGCAACGTGAAGACCAGAGTGGGCGACGGCTACTACGGGTGGCCGGAGGCGGCGCCGTTCGACGCCATCATGGTCACCGCCGCGGCCAGCCATGTGCCGCCGCCGCTGCTCAAGCAGCTCAAGCAGGGCGGACGCATGGTGATACCGCTCGGCACGCAGTTCATGACCCAGTCGCTGATGCTGGTGGAGAAGAAGCCGGACGGCTCGGTCACCACCCGCCAGATATTGCCGGTGCGTTTCGTTCCGCTCACCGGCGGGCACTGAGATGAATCGGCCGCCATTTGTCGCTATCAGCCTGCTCGCGGCCTGTGTGCTGGCATACGAGGTGCTGCTGACGCGCCTGTTCAGCATCGTGCTGTGGCACCACTTCGCGTACATGATCATCAGTGCGGCGATGCTGGGCTACGGTGCGAGCGGCACTGCGCTGACCCTGCTGAAGGAGAGAATCGTTTCCCGCTTCGGCGCGGCGTACGTCGGGGCGGCGGTCGCGCTGGCTATGTTGATGCCGGCGGCGTTCTGGCTGGCGCAACAGGTCCCGTTCAATCCGCTGGAGCTGTTGTGGGACCACACCCAGCCGGCCAAGCTGCTCGCCGTCTATCTGCTCATGATGCTGCCGTTCTTCTGCGGCGGTCTGGGCATCGGCCTCGTGTTCGCCCACTTCGGCAGGCAGTCTCCGCGCATCTATGCGTTCGACATCCTCGGGGCCGGCGTGGGCAGCATGGGCGTAATCGGTCTGCTGTTTCTCGCTCCGCCGTCCAAGGTGTTGAGCATCCTCACGGCAGTGACCTTGCTGGCTGCCGCCGTCGCCGTCGTCGAACTGAAGCTGCGGCCGCGATGGCTGATCGGATTGTTCGCCGGCCTGGCGGTGCTGGCCATGGCGATGTCCGGTTTGCCCGTGCATCTTTCTCCCTACAAGGACTTGAGCCAGACACTGGACATCGTCGGTGCTCATGTGGTCGCGGAACGCAGCAGCCCCTTGGGACAGGTCACGGTGGTGGAAAACAACCGCGTGCCGCTGCGCGACGCGCCGGGGATGAGCCTCAACGCGATGACCGAGCCGCCGCCCCAGCTGGGCGTATTCGTGGATGGCAACGGTCCATCCGCATTGAACCGATTCGACGGCAAGCTCGCGCCGCTGGCCTATCTCGACCAGCTCACCTCGGCGCTGCCCTACCATGTGATCCCGGATCATGAATCGAAAGGGCCGCGGGTGCTGGTGCTGGGTGCCGGTGCGGGCAGCGACGTGCTGCAGGCGCTGTATCACGGAAGCAGCGAGATCGATGCGGTGGAGCTCGACCGCAACGTCATCGATCTGGTCCGCAAGCGTTTCGGCGACTATGCGGGCAACCTCTACAGCATGCCCGGCGTGCACGTGTACGAAGCCGAGGCGCGCGGCTTCGTCGATGCCAGCCGCGAACGCTACGACCTGATCCAGCTCGCGCTGATGGATTCGTTCGGCACCGCATCGGCCGGCCTGTACGGCCTCTCCGAAAACTATCTCTACACGGTCGAGGGGATGCAGGCCTATATGAACCGCCTTACGCCGGGCGGCATGCTGGCCGTCACGCGCTGGCTCACGCTGCCGCCGCGCGACGCGCTGAAACTGTTTGCGACGGCGGTGTCCGCGCTGGAAAAGAGCGGCGTGCCCGACCCCGCCAATCGGCTGGTGATGATCCGCGGCTGGAAGACCGTCACGCTGCTGGTGAAGAACAGCGATTTCACCGCGCACGAGATCGGGGCGATCAGGAGATTCTGCCGCACACGGTCTTTCGACACGGCCTGGTATCCCGGTATGCGCGCGATCGATGCGAACCACTACAACCGGCTGGCGCAGCCCTATTTCTACGAGGGAGCGGTTGCGCTGCTGGGGCCACAACGGCAAACGTTCATCGACAGGTACAAGTTCTATATCGAACCGGCGACCGATGACAGGCCGTACTTCTTCCGTTTCTTCAAATGGAACGCCGCAGAAGAGATATTTTCCCTGCGCGAGCAGGGCGGCATGGCGTTGTTCGACTGGAGCTATCCGCTGTTGGTCGCGACGCTGCTGCAGGCGTTTGCGGCAAGCGTGCTGCTGATCGTGGCGCCGCTGGCCCTGTCGCGCTGCAGGCGCACTTTTCCGCCCCCGACGGTGGGCCTCTACTTCCTCGCGATCGGCTTCGCCTTCATGTTCATGGAGATCGCCTTCATCCAGAAGTTCGTGTTGTTCCTCGCGCATCCGCTGTATGCGGTGGCGGTCGTGCTGTGCGCCTTCCTGGTGTTCGCCGCCTTGGGCAGCTGGCTCGCCGGTCGGTCGCAGTCCGCGCACAAGGTCACGTTCGCGGTGATCGTGCTGGCTGCGATAGCACTGACCTATATGGCCATCCTGCCTGACCTGTTCCGGGCGCTGATCCATCTGCCCGATTCGGCAAAGATCATCATCTCCGTGCTGCTCATCGCGCCGCTGGCGATGTGCATGGGCGTGCCTTTCCCAACCGGCATGGCCTATCTGGCGGATGAGCGCGAAGGAGCGATTCCGTGGGCGTGGGCGATCAACGGCTTCGCCTCGGTGGTGGGCGCCGTGCTTGCCACGCTGCTGGCGATCCACCTGGGCTTCGCTGCCGTGATCCTCTTGGCCGTGATGATCTATGTGCTGGCCGGCGTTGCTCTGACGAGGTTCGCATGATGCGGCGCGCACTGATCGTGCTTGCGGCAGCGATACGTTTTTCGTTCCCGGAAAGTACACATAAGCGGGTACATCGGATTTCGCATAAACCGGATATGTTGTTTACCCCTTGCCGGGGCTTCCACGCACTTCGACATATGACTGTTTCCCTTGAAAAGGAGTCGCGATCATGAAATCCAATCCGCTGAAGGAGCTGGAAAAATTGGGCCAGTCCATCTGGCTGGACTACATCCGGCGCGATCTGATCACAAGCGGACAACTGAGGCGGTTGATCGAAGAAGATGGTCTGCGTGGGATGACCTCGAACCCGTCGATCTTCGAGAAGGCAATCCTGGAAAGTCATGTGTATGACGACGCTATCCGGGATCCGGTATTTGCGGGAAAAGACGCCAAGGAGATCTATGAGGCACTCAGTTTGCGGGATGTGCAAAGTGCCGCCGACGTCTTCAGGCCGGTGTACGACAAGACCAGCGGCCGCGACGGATATGTGAGTCTGGAGGTGAATCCGCACCTTGCGCACGACACCGACGGCACCATCCAGGAGGCGCGCCGTCTGTGGGCGTCGCTCGATCGGCCCAACGTCTTCATCAAGGTCCCCGCCACCGACGAAGGACTGCCGGCCATCCGGCAACTCATCAGCGAAGGCATCAACGTCAACGTGACGTTGCTCTTCGGATTGCCCCGCTATCGCCACGTGACGGAAGCCTACATGGCGGGCATAGAGGACCGGATCGCCCAGGGGAAACCGGTGAACACGGTAGCCTCGGTGGCCAGCTTCTTCGTGAGCCGGATGGACACGCTGGTGGATCCGCTCCTGCAAAAGCTCTGCGAGCAACAAGGCGACAAGGCGGGACTTGCGAAGCAGCTGCTCGGGCAGGTCGCAGTCGCCAACTCCAAGGCGGCCTATCAGATATACAAGGAAACGTTCGCCGGCGAACGGTTCAGGAAACTGGCGCGGCACGGCGCCCGCATACAGTGGCTGTTGTGGGCGAGCACCAGCACCAAGAATCCGCAGTACAGCGACGTGAAATATGTCGACGAGTTGGTCGGGCCGGATACGATCAATACCGTTCCGCTCAACACGCTGGACGCATACCGCGACCATGGCGATCCGAAAGTCCGCATCGAGCAGGATGTCGACAGGGCCTATTGGGTGTTGGAGCAGTTGCCGGGGCTCGGGATCGACATCGACCGGGTGACGCAGCAACTCGAGGACGAGGGCGACGAAAAGTTCTCCGAGCCGTTCGACAAGCTCATGGAGACACTGGGGAAGGTTCTGCCGAAGCATGCGGCGAGCTGATCGATATGGATAATAGAGCCCGGTATCGGAGGTCACTTCCTATGGATGCTCAAACGCCCGACAATACGCTCGATTCCATGCCCATCGACTGGCTCTGCATCAACACCATGCGCACCCTCGCGATGGATGCGGTGCAGCAGGCGAATTCGGGGCACCCCGGGACGCCCATGGCCCTGGCCCCCGCGGGCTATGTGCTGTGGACCAGGTTGCTGCGGCACAACCCGGCCAATCCGCATTGGTTCAATCGCGACCGCTTCGTGTTGTCGGCGGGGCATGCCTCGATGCTGCTCTACTCGTTGCTGCACCTCACCGGTTACGAGCTGTCTCTGGATGAGATCAGGAACTTCCGCCAATGGGGTTCCAGGACGCCGGGGCATACCGAACACGGTTTGACGCCGGGCGTGGAGGTCACCGCCGGGCCTCTCGGCCAGGGGCTGATGAATGCGGTCGGCATGGCGATGGCCGAAGCGCATCTCGCCGCCGTGTTCAACCGCGCGGGCCATGACATCGTCGATCACCACACCTACGTCTTCTGCAGCGACGGCGACCTGATGGAAGGTGCTTCACACGAGGCCGCCTCGCTGGCGGGACATCTCGGACTCGGCAAGCTGATCGTGCTGTACGACGACAACCACATCACCATCGAAGGCAGCACCGCGCTCGCCTATTCGGACGATGTCGCCAAAAGATTCGAGGGCTACCACTGGCATGTGCAGAATCTCGGCGAGGCCGCCAACGACCTCGATGCACTGGAGTGCGGCTTCGCGAATGCTTTCGATGAAAAGGAACGCCCTTCGCTGATCATCGTCCGTTCGCATATCGCCTACGGTGCGCCGCACGCGCACGACACCGCGAAAGCCCATGGGGCGCCGCTGGGCGAAGAGGAGGTCGGCGCGACCAAGGATTTCTATGGCTGGCCGCACGACGCGAAATTCCTGGTGCCGCAGAATGCGCTGGCGCACATGCGGCAGGCGCTCGCCAAAGGGGATGCACAGGAATCCGCCTGGCAGCAGAAGTTCGCCGCCTATCGCAAGGCATATCCGGAACTCGCGGCGCAGTTCGAGGCAGCCCTCGATGGGACGCCTCCTGCCGGTTGGGAGGAAGCCATTCCGCACTTTTCTCCACAGGATGGCCCGATGGCGACCCGAGTCGCTTCGGGGAAAGTGCTGAACGGCATTGCGGGCAGTATCCCCTGGCTCATGGGCGGCAGCGGAGACCTCGCTCCTTCCACCGACACCCTGCTCAAGGATTCGGGCGACTTCGAGAAGGGCAATTACCACAACCGCAACCTCCACTGGGGGATACGCGAGCACGTGATGTGTGCGGCCTCTTCGGGTATGGCGTTGCACGGCGGCATCCGCCCGTTCGCGGCGACCTTCCTGATCTTCACCGACTACGCGCGCCCGGCGATCCGGCTCGCGGCCATGACCGGGCTGCCCGTCATCTATGTGATGACGCACGATTCCATCGGCCTCGGCGAGGACGGTCCGACCCACCAGCCGGTGGAGCACCTGGCGTCCCTGCGCGCGATGCCGAACATGTGTCTGATCCGCCCGGCGGACGCGAACGAGGTCGCCTATGCCTGGCGCGCGGCCATTTCGCGCATGGAGGGGCCGACCTTGCTGGCGCTTACCCGGCAGGCGCTGCCGATATTCGACCGCACGAAGTTGGCGGGCGCGGAGGGTGTCTTGCGCGGAGCCTATATCCTGTCGAGGGAGAAAGGGGACCGACCGGATATCATCCTCATGGCGAGCGGCTCGGAAGTGCAGCTCGTTCTGGAAGCCCAGGGCAAACTGGGCGCGGAGGGCATCGATGCCCGGGTGGTGAGCATGCCGAGCTTCGAACTCTTCCGCTCGCAGCCTGCCGACTATCGTGACGAGGTGCTGCCTCCATCGGTCACGTCGCGGCTGGCCGTCGAAGCCGCGACGCGCTTCGGCTGGTGCGAATGGGTGAATCACGGCGGGATGATCGGCGTCGATCGCTACGGCGCGAGTGCGCCATACCGGCAAACCTTCAAGCATCTCGGCCTGACCGTCGATAATGTGGTGGAAAAAGCGAAGCGTGTCCTTGCGACCTGAGTCCTGTCGCCGGGACACTTGATGTCTGGAGACTGTATCGCATGCGGTCCATCGCCAAATGTATCCTGATCTTGCTGGCAGCCCTTACCTTGGGCCGGGCCGGGGCGGCGTTCGCCGCATCGGACTCGACAGCCGTCCAGACGGCGCAGCCGGACATCGAAGCTTTCGTGCGGGAGGGCTGCCTGCACTGCGCCAAGGCCGAGGAGTTCCTGGCCGTGTTGCAGCGGGAGCAGCCGGCATTGCGCGTCGCCATCCGTGATGTGGGCCGCGAGCCCGCCGCGCTGGAGAAACTGAGGGGCCTCGCCGAACAGCATGGAGAGAAGGCGGTGCGTGTGCCCGCATTCGAAGTGGGCGGTCAACTGATCGTCGGCTATTCCGAAGAGGCAAACACCGGCCGGCTCATTCGCGACAGCCTGACGCAGACGCGCCACGCGCCCCAAGGCGGTGCAGCCGCATTGAGCTGCGGTGCGGAAGTGACCCCGTCCTGCACCGGCGCATCGCCGAAGCCGGAGACCTTCGCCGTCGAGTTCCTCGGACGCAAGCTGTCGCTCGAACAGGTCGGACTGCCGCTGTTCACGGTGGTGCTGGGGCTGCTGGACGGTTTCAATCCCTGCTCGATGTGGGTGCTGATCCTGATGATCTCGCTGCTCGCGCCGCTTAACGACCGCCCGCGCATGTTAGCCATCGCGGGCACCTTCGTTGCTGTGCAGGGGATCGCCTATTTCGTGTTCATGGCGGCGTGGCTCAACCTGTTCCTGCTGGTCGGGCTCTCGCGTACCTCGGAGGTCATCATCGCCATCTTGGCGTTGGTGGCCGGTGCGATCAACCTCAAGGATTTCTGGCGCTTCGGGCAGGGCATCTCGCTGTCCATTCCCGCTTCCGCCAAGCCCGGCATCTACGCCCGCATGCGGCGTGTCATGCAGGCCGACAATCTCATCGCCGCGTTGCTCGGCACTGTGCTGCTGGGCGTTCTGGTGCAGGTCGTCGAACTCATGTGCACCTCGGGCTTCCCTGCGCTGTTCACGCGCATCCTGACGCTGCAGCGACTCGATGATCTGAGCTATTACGCCTACCTGATTCTCTACGATCTGGCCTACATGCTCGATGACATGATAGTGCTGGCCATCGGCGTCGTCACGCTCAGCCAGCACCGCCTGCAGGAAAGGGAAGGACGCTGGCTCAAGCTGGTCAGCGGCGTGGTGATGGTGGGGCTGGGTGTCTATCTTCTGCTGATCCCGCATTGGACGCCATGACCCCGCACCAGCGCGACATCCAACGGCTCTACGCCCGGCTTCACAGCGGCGCGGATGGCCTGACCCAGGCGGAGGCCAGGCGGCGTCTGGCGCGATACGGCCCCAACCGCATCGAGAAGATCGCCGAGCAGCCGCTCGCCGGCAAGCTGCTCAAGGAATTCACCCACTTCTTCGCGATGATCCTGTGGCTGGCCGCGGGGCTCGCGTTCTTCGCCGAATGGCGCGAGCCCGGGCAGGGAATGGCGACGCTGGGATACGCGATACTCGGCGTCATCCTCGTCAACGGCCTGTTCTCGTTCTGGCAGGAATACCGCGCGGAGCAGGCGCTGGCCGCGTTGCGCAACCTGTTGCCGCAGCACACCACCGCATTGCGCGACGGCAAGGCCGTTCCCGTGCCGGTGGCCGAACTCGTGCCGGGCGACGTGGTGCTGCTTGCGGCCGGCGACAACGTGCCCGCGGACTGCCGCCTGCTCGAAGCATCGGGCGTGCGCGTGAATACCGCCACGCTCACCGGCGAATCGAGCGCCAAGGCGCGCGACGTCGGAGCACCGACCGAAGCCAAGGCGGCGCTGCGGCGCGACGTCCTGCACGCGGGTACTTCGCTCATCTCCGGCGAGGCGAAAGCCATGGTCTACGCCACCGGCATGCGCACCGAATTCGGCAACATCGCGCGCCTCACGCAGACGCTGCACGAACCGCTGTCCCCGCTGCAGAAAGAGATCAAGCGCCTGTCGTGGCTGGTGGGGCTTTTCTCGCTGCTGCTCGGCGCCTTCTTCTTCGCGGTGGGACACTGGATCGGCCTATCGTTCTGGGTGGACCTGATGTTCGCCATCGGCGTCATCGTCGCCAACGTGCCCGAAGGCCTGCTTCCCACCGTCACGCTGTCCCTCGCGATGGCGACGCAGCGCATGGCAAAGAAGAACGCGCTGGTGCGCCACCTGTCCGCGGTGGAGACGTTGGGCGAAGCCAACGTGATCTGCAGCGACAAGACCGGCACGCTCACGCAGAACCGCATGAGCATCCGGCAGATCTTCTATTCCGGCGAGCTGTTCGCATTCGAGCCGACCGAGGAGACGAAACCCATCTCGCGCAGGCGGGCGGCGGCGATGGCGCGAGAAGCCGAGCCGCTGCTGGCGATCATGCGCCATTGCCACGACCTGCGCCGCGTCGAGAAGGACGGAAAAACGGTGTGGCAGGGCGACCCGATGGAGATCGCGATCATGCAGGGCGCACCCGCAGAACCGACGTACCCGCGCCTCGAAGAGATCCCGTTCGACACCGAACGCAAGCGCATGTCGGTGATCTGCGACACGCCGAAGGGCCGCATGCTGTACTGCAAGGGCGCACCCGAGACCGTGGTGCCGCTGTGCACCGCGATCCTGGAGCAGGGCAGCACGATGCCGATCGACGACGATGGGCGCGCCAGCCTGCGGGCCATGGAGGTGCAGATGGCGGAACAGGGGCTGCGCGTGATCGCGCTCGCGTATCGCTGCCTGACGCATCGGGGCGCGCATTCCGAGGAAGACCTGGTGTTCGCGGGACTGATCGGCCTGATGGACCCGCCCCGCGAAGGCGTGGCCGAGGCCATCGCCACCTGCCAGGCGGCGGGGGTGCGCGTGATCATGATCACGGGCGACCATCCGCGCACTGCGGGCGCGCTCGCCCGAGAGATCGGCCTGTCGCAGCAGCCATTGGCCGTCACCGGCGACACGCTGCACAACCTTACCGAGACCGACCTCCAGCTGCTGCTCGACGAGCCCGAGCTGCTCTTCGCACGCACCAGCGCCGAGCAGAAGATGCGCATCGTGCAGGCCTTGCAGCGCAAGGGCATGGTGGTCGCGGTGACGGGCGACGGCGTGAACGACGCCCCGGCGCTGCGCTGTGCCGACATCGGCATCGCCATGGGTATCGCGGGCACCGACGTCGCCAAGGAGGCATCCGACATCGTGCTGCTCGACGACAACTTCGCTACCATCGTCACCGCCATCGAAGAGGGACGCGCGGTGTACGACAACCTGCGCAAGTTCCTCACCTACATCCTCACGCACAACGTGGCGGAGCTGGTGCCGTATCTGGCCTTCGTGATGTTCAAGGTCCCGCTTCCGCTCACCGTCATCCAGATCCTCGCCATCGACCTCGGCACCGACACCTTGCCAGCGCTCGCACTCGGCGCGGAGAAGCCCGATCCCGCCGTCATGCAGCGTCCGCCGCGGCCGGCCGGCGAGCGCATGTTCAGCGGGGGCATGCTGGCGCGCGTCTATCTCTTCCTCGGCCCGCTGGAGGCAGTCGCGGTGATGTCGGCGTTCTTCTTCGTGCTGTATGGCGGCGGCTGGCAGTTCGGCGCGACATTGGGTGCGCACGACCAGCTCTATCTGCAGGCCACCACCGCCTGCCTTGCGGCCATCGTCACGATGCAGGTGGTCAACATCTTCCTGTGCCGCCACCCGACGCGCTCGGTGTTCAGCCGTGTGCCGCGCAACGACCTGATCGCCTGGGGCATCGTGTTCGAACTCGCCCTGCTCCTGCTGATCGTCTATACCCCGTGGGGCAATGCCATCTTCGCCACCGCGCCGCTGGCGGCCGAGGTATGGCTGTTCCTCATCCCGTTCGGGTTGGGCCTGCTGTTGCTGGAGGAGGGACGCAAGGCGGTGATGCGAGGCATGGCGCGGCGCAACGCTGCGGAAAGCATTCCCCGCTAGGGTCGTACTGCGATGCGTGTCTCTATCCGGGAGGAGGATCGATCCCGGAGACGGCGAAAGCCGAGCAGACGCGCGGCACGCTAATGCGCATGTTCAGGTAGTTCAGGGCAGTTGAGCGCAGGGCCTACGCCAGCCGGAATCTCAGTTCGCCCAGCTTCTCGATCGTGCTGACGATCTCGTCCCCCGCCTTGAGCCAGACCTGCTTGTCCTTCGGGTACCCCAGGATCACGCCATGCGGAGTTCCGGTGAAGATGATGTCGCCGGGTTCCAGCGTCCAATACCTGGAGATGTAGGCGATGATCTGCTGGGTATTGAAGATGAAGTCATTCGTGTTCCAGGATTGGCGCACTTCGCCATTGACGCGTGTTTCTATCTTCAGATTGTTCGGGTCGCCGACCAGGTCAGCAGAGACGAAATAGGGACCTATCGGCGCGAACTTGTCGAGCGTCTTGCCGGTCAGCCATTGCCCGGCGGGCAGTTCCAGCTGCAGGTCGCGCGCGGAAAAATCGTTGGCCGTGCAATACCCGGCGACGTAGTTCAAGGCCTCGGCTTCGGAGACGTTGCGTGCCGCCTTGCCCATGACGATCAGCATCTCGGTTTCGTAGTCGAATTTGCTGGCGATGTCCTTGGGGGGCAGGGTGATGATGCAATTGTGCGCGGCCAGTGCATTGTTGTATTTGGCGAACAGCGGCGGCACCCCCGGTGTCGGTATGCCGACTTCCTCTGCGTGGCGCCGGTAATTGAGGCCGACGCAGACGATCTTCCCGGGATGGGTGAAAAGTCGTCCGTAAGTGATGCCGGCCTCGTCGAGCAGGGCCGGTTCGGCCGCGGCACTGTCGGCGGCGATCCTGGAAAGGCCGGCGGCATTGCCCTCTCGCAGCAACTCCTCCATGGTCAGCGGTGCCGGGATGCCGAGCAGGCGGGACGCTGTCCGTACGTCGATCACTGAACTACCGGTCCTGATGCCGAGCGTCTCTGCGCCGTCGGCCTGGGCGATCGACAACAAGGTAAGACCCTTGGGCATTTCGTGCGGTCCGGAATATTTCATGATGGGAACCTCATTCTGTTTTTTTCGAAAAAGTCGGACT
This sequence comes from Gallionella sp., assembly GCA_035605585.1. Taxonomy (GTDB): domain Bacteria; phylum Pseudomonadota; class Gammaproteobacteria; order Burkholderiales; family Gallionellaceae; genus Gallionella. The sequence continues at coordinate 14,541 of DASTGP010000156.1, forward strand.
CATTCGAAGCTGTCCACCGTTTGATCTAAACTCCCCAATAGGCCTTGCGGATGGTCGGGTCATCCAGCAAGTCCCTAGCGCGGCCCTCGCGCACGATGGTGCCGGTCTCCATCACGTAGCCCCGGTCTGCGTGCGACAACGCGAGGTGTACATCCTGCTCGACCAGCAGCACGGTGACGCCGTTAGCCCTGATGTCGGCCAGAATCTCCACGAGCTGCTCCACCATCACAGGCGCCAGCCCCAGGCTCATCTCGTCCACCATCATCAACACCGGTGCGGCCATCAATGCCCGCGCGATGGCGCACATCTGCTGCTCGCCGCCCGACATGCTGCCGGCGAGCAGATGCCGCCGCTCGGACAAGAGAGGGAACAGGGTGTAGATCCTGTCCAGGTCGCGCGCGATCGCAGCGTTGCCCCTGCGCCGGTAACAGCCCATCAGCAAGTTGTCCTGCACGGTCATGCGATTGAACAGCTGCCGTCCCTCAGGCACCTGCACCAGGCCCAGCCCGAACGCTTGATCCGGCGTCAGTCCGGCCAGTTCGTGCCCGTTCATGACGATGCTGCCCGTGCACGGCAGCATGCGCGACAGCGCCCGCAGCAGAGTCGTCTTGCCGGCACCGTTGCTGCCGACCAGTGCAACCACCTCGCCCGGATGGACTTCAAATGTCACGTCACGCAGCACCGGCATCCCGCTATAGCCGGCGTTCAGGTTCCGGACTTCGAGCAAAGGAGCGATTTTCGCCTGGCCGTTCATGCCCGTTTCTTTCCCAGGTAAGCCTCGATCACCAGCGGGTCCGCGAGCACGTCCGCGGGGGGCCCCTCGGCAATCTTCTCTCCGTGGTGCAACACCAGCAGGCGGTCCGAGAGGCTGCTGATCGCCTTGATCACATGTTCGATCACCAGGACGCTGATGCCGCGATCGCGCACCTTGCGGATGATCTCGATGACCTCGTCGATCTCGACGTGGTTCAGGCCAGCCATGACTTCATCGCACAGCAGCACCTTGGGCTGCATCGCCAGCGCCTTGGCCACTTCCAGGCGTTTGCGATCCGGCACGCCCAGTTCGTCGGCCCGTTTGCCGGCGAGTTTGTCCAGGCCAACGAACGTGAGGCAATCGCGCGCCTGTTCGCGCGCCACGGTTAGTCCGGCGCGGGCTTCATTGCTCCCGAACAAGGCGCCGACCGCCACGTTTTCCAGCACCGACAGGCCCGGGAACGGCTGCGTGATCTGGAAGGTGCGGCCTATGCCCAGGTGCGCGCGGCGGAACGCCGGCAGGCGGTTGATCGGCTCATTCTGAAAAAGTATCTCGCCTGCGCTTGGCGCGAGCGTCCCGCTGATCAGGTTGAGCAGTGTCGTCTTACCCGCACCGTTGGGACCGATCAGGCCTAAGATTTCACCCGGCGCCAGCGTGAAGCTGACATCCTTGAGCGCGACCAGCCCGGCAAATTTCCGGGTGACGTGACGGACCTCGAGCAGGGCCTTCATAGTCGGTGTGCCCGGATGTTCTCGATGAAATAGCGCCAGCTCAGTTTGCGCCCGCGCCGCAGCATATCGACGAGCCCGCGCGGCATGAACACCACTGCGGCGACGATCACCAGACCAAAGAACAACCCGGCGACGCTCGTCACTGCGCTCGACAGGAACTCGGAGATGGCCGACAGCGAAAGCGCGCCGATGATGGGCCCGAACACCGTGCCCGGCCCGCCGAACACCGCCATGATGATCATCTTCACGTTGAGTGCGATGTCGAACGCGCTCTCGGGATCGAGAAAGGTGATCCAGTAGGCGTGGATGCCGCCGGCCAGCGCGCTGAAGAGGCCGGCGAGGTTGAAGGCGAGCACCTTGTAGAGCGTGGTGTTCACGCCCATCACCGCCGCGCCTTCCTCGTTCTCGCGGATCGCGATCAGGCCGAAGCCGAACCGGCTGCGCGTCAGCCAGTAGACGGTCAGCGTCGCGACCACCAGCAGCCCGAGCGCCAGCTCGTAGAAGAGGCGGTCGTTGTTGAGCGGCGGCAGCACGAGCCCGACGTTGCGCCCGGCCAGCGCGACGTTCGACACGATCGCCGCCATCACCTGCGCCAGCGCGAGCGTCGCGATCGCGAAGTAGTGGCCCTTCAGGCGCAGCACCGCGGCGCCGAGCGACGACGCGAACACGATCGCCAGCGCGACGCCGAAGAGCAGGCCCAGCGCGAACGGCTGGTGCCTCTGCACCATCGCGATGCCGACGCCGTAGCTGCCGAGGCCGTAGAACACCGAGTTCCCGAAGGACGCATAGCCGGTGTAGCCGCCGATGATGTTCCAGCCCTGCGCCAGCACCGCCAGCAGCAGCGTGTTGATGCCGAACTGCACCAGCGTGTCCGAGCCGTACCACGGCAGCGCGGCCAGCACTGCCAGCGCGAGCACGATGACGGCGATGCGCACGGGCTTCATGCGGTCCGGCCCAGCAGCCCGCTCGGCCGCACGATCAGCACCAGCACCAGGATCCCGAAGCTCGCGACGTCGGCGAAGGTCGGGCCGACGTAGAGCATCGTCAGCGACTCGACCACGCCGAGGAACAGCCCGCCGACGATCACGCCGAGCGGGTTGTCGAGTCCGCCGATGATCGAGATCGCGAACGACTTCGCGGTCAGCGCCGCGCCGATGTACGGGTTGATCTGCGACACGGTCCCGTAGAGCCCGCCGGCCGCGCCGGCCAGCGCGATGCCGAGGCCGAAGGTCGTCGCATACAGGTGGCGCGGCTCGACGCCGTAGAGCCGGGCCGCGACGAGGTTCTGCGCGGTCGCCCGGATCGCCCGGCCGAGCCGGGTGTGCAGCAGGAAGACCCACATGCCGAGCGTCAGCACGATCGCGACCGCAAAGGCCGCCGAGCGCGCGACCGGGAACGTCAGCGCGCCGAGCTGCCAGTTCGTGCCGGCATACGGCGGGTTGATGGTCCGGAAGTCGGCCGAGAAGAAGATCTGCGCGAGATAGGTCAGCACCACCTCGAGCCCGAACGTGATCAGCAGCGT
>DASTGP010000173.1:0-2741 GCA_035605585.1 Gallionella sp.
TACATTCCCGATGTGATTTGTGCCCATCCCGGCTGGGGCGAGGCGCTGTTCATCAAGGAAGTCTGGCCGGAGGTCCCGCTGCTGAATTATATCGAGTTTTACTACCAAGCGCATGGCAGCGACATCGATTTCGATCCCGAGTTTTCGGCTGCGCCGGACGAGACGCCCAGGCTGATTGCAAAAAATTTCACCCAATTGATGAGCCTCGAACAATGCGATGCCGGCGTGGCTCCGACGCAGTGGCAGAAATCCACCTTTCCTCCCGGCTTTCAGCGCAAGATCCGCGTGATCCATGAGGGGGTGAACACCGATGCCATTGCACCCGCGGCAAACGCCCAAATCGCCCTGCGGGAGAAAGGGCTGGTTTTCCGGCCCGGCGATGAGGTCATGACCTTTGTGAATCGCTCGCTGGAGCCTTACCGTGGCTACCACAGCTTCGTGCGGGCGATACCGGAAATCCAGCGACGACGGCCGCATGCGCACATCGTGATGGTGGGCGCGGATGAGGGTGGGTATGGCAGACAGCCGCCCAAGGGAACTACCTGGCGCGCACATTTCCTGAACGAGGTCAGCGGCGAAATCGATTTCAGGCGCCTCCATTTCGTCGGCTACATTCCCTACGACGCGCTTGTCAGCCTGATGCAAGTCTCGGCGGTGCATGTCTACCTGACTTATCCGTTTGTCCTGTCATGGTCGATGATCGAAGCCATGAGCGCAGGCTGTCTGGTCGTCGGTTCGAAAACGGCACCGGTGGAGGAAGTGATTTCAGACGGCGAGAATGGTTTGCTGGTCGATTTCTTCTCGCCTGCGGACATCGCCGGGAAGGTGGCGACAGCCCTTGCATCTCCGAGCGATTTCACCGATCTGCGGCGGCGTGCGCGGGAGACGGTGATAGATCGTTACGATCTCCATCGCATCTGTTTGCCGCAACATCTGGCTTACATCGACGAGTTGGCCGGGAAATCCAGATAGCGGATAACCTTCCGGCCCCTCTTCCGTGAGCGGGAGAGGGGCGAGGTGAGGGCTACGTTCGAAGCGCTGCACTTGCAGTCTCTCGCGACGCATCTTTGCAAACGGGAGCAGAAAGAAAAGCATCGCTCTTGCCGGGCAAACTACATACTTTGCCGCATTGCACGCGGAGTTCATCCAACGCGACACTGCACACAGTGATTTTCACTCTGACCATCGCAAAGGAGCTCGCCATGAACAACTGCCCGCGTTCGAACAATTCATCCCCCAAGAATGAGCCGCACAAAACGCTGCAACGTCTCGCGATTATTGCGGCTTGTGCGGCGGCCGTTGCGCCTGGGCAAGTTTGGGCGGAAACGCGCACGCAAGGTTATCTGGTGGACAGCAGCGGAACGTTGGTCATGAGCGGGGCGGGGCAGTGCTGGCGCACGGGTTACTGGACGCCGGAGATGGCTATCGAGGAATGCGATCCGGATCTGGTGAAGGGTGCCGGAACGCCAGCGGAGGCAGCGCCCGCCGGCGAGGCGGCAATACCGCCGGAACGGATCAAGTACTGCACCACGCTGGATATCCAGTTCGAGATCGACCGTTATGCGATCCAGCACGAATACGAGGCATCGGTCGAGCGACTGGGCGCTTATCTGCGCAAGTATCCGGACACCACCGCGGTGATCGAGGGACACACCGACGAGGTCGGAACGGATGAGTACAACATGCAACTGTCGCAGCGTCGCGCGAACAGCGTGGTGGACTATCTGGTCGAGCATACCGGTATCGATCGCTCCCGGCTGAAAGCCATCGGATATGGCAAGACGCGTCCAGTGGCGGACAACAGCACCGAAGAAGGCAAGCGGCAGAACCGGCGGATCGACTCCATCATCGATTGCGCGATGGACGTCAAGGAAGGGTTCAAGCCGGTGCCGGGCCGCATCACCATGGCCGGGCTGGATATGGAGTTCGACAGGAATCGCGACAACATCAATCCCCGTTACCACGACGAACTCGCCCGGGTGGCGGCGTTCCTGAAAGACAATCCGAATGCCTCGGCGACGATAGAAGGGCACTCCGGTATTTTGGAGAACTCGGCGCTTTCGAAGCGCCGCGCCGAGAGCGTGGTGAACTACCTCGCGGACAAGCTCGGCATCGAGCGCAGCCGGCTATCAGCCGCCGGTTTCGGACACGCAAGGCGGGTCGCCTATAGCGGAACCGCAGAAGGAAGGCGCGAAAACCGGCGGGTGAATATCTATATCGATTACGCGAAATAGCATCGGCGCTGACTGGGTTCGGTCGGGAAAACTGCCACGCCGTTCATGCGCTACTCGGCATGAACGGTGTGGATCCTCCATTTGGGAGTGAGTTCCGATCGCCCTGAGTAGCCCGCATAGCGGGCGTATCGAAGGGGGCGGTGCAACTGTGGTTTAAGGTTTTCGGGCAGGACAGTTCGTCGAACTGCTTGCCCGTTCGTTGCGACAGTCAAGATTGAGAGGCTGCATGCATATTTCCCATTACCTGCCGCGCACCTTGCCCGAGCCGCTGGCGGGCTTGACGACGCTGGCGCTGGATCTGCGGTGGAGTTGGCATCACGGCACGGATAACTTGTGGAAGATGGCCGATCCGGATATCTGGGCGGCAACGCGGAATCCCTGGTTGATCCTCGAAAGCTTGTCCAACCAGCGGCTCGAAGACCTGGTCGCCGATCCGGAGTTCATGGACGCGCTTCGGCATCGTCTGGAAAATAGAGCCGAACATTTCCTGACTGAGACCTGGTTTAC
>DASTGP010000201.1:0-6590 GCA_035605585.1 Gallionella sp.
GTCGTCGCAGACTGCACAGGGTCTAAGCTTCACGGCGGGCTACCACCGCGACGACCTGCGCGCGGACATCGGCGTCACGCCGCTCAATTTCGCGGTATCTAACGTCGTCGGCGGCGTGCGCCATGACGGCGACATCGGCCAGTTCTCTTACTCGCTCGAAGCGTCGCGCCGTCCCGTCACCGGCAGCCTGCTGTCCTATGCCGGCACGCGCGACACCAGGACCGGCCAGGTCTGGGGCGGCGTGGTAGCGACCGGCGGACGCCTGGGACTCAGCCTGGACAAGGGAGAAACCTTCGGATTCTGGTCGTCGCTCGGCCTGCACAGCCTCACCGGCAAGAACGTACAGACCAACAACCGCCTCCAGCTCATGGCCGGAGAGCAATGGCGCATCGTCAACGAAGAGAACCGCCTGTTCTCGCTCGGGCTCACCGGCATGTACTGGCACCACACCCGGAACGCGGGCGAATACACCTTCGGGCACGGCGGCTATTACAGTCCGCAGAATTACCGCTCGCTGTCGCTGCCCGCTACCTACGGCGAACGCTATCCGCGCTTTTCTTATGTGCTGCGCGCGGCGGTATCGGTCTCGCAATCGCAGACACAGGCTGCGAACTACTATCCGACCGATCCGGCGATGCAGGCGCAGGCCGTTGCACTCGCCCCCACCACTTTCGTCACGCCGGTCTATGCCGGCGGCCCGGGCAGCGGCAGAGGATATTCGCTGAGGGGCGCATGGGAATACCAGGTCGACCGGCAATTGTTCGCCGGCGGCCTGCTCGCGATCGAACGCTCCCAGTACTACGCGCCGAACCGGGCAATGATCTACCTGCGCTATTCGCTGGACCAGCCCGCCGCCCAGCCGGTGTATTTCCCGCCGCTGCCGGTCGAGCCCAGCTCGCAGTTCTGACCGGCTTATGCTTCCGTAAGCCTCGCATTTGTCGGCGATCGGAGGCGCGTGCTATCCTCGGACATCCTGAACAAGCCGCCAGAACCATTGGCCTGCCGTTCGCCCCGAGCTCGTCGAAGGGAGTCGGCGCGAAAATACCCAGAGCCCCTAGAGAATATGTCCGTTACCATCAAGACCCCGCAAGAGATCGAAAAGATGCGCGTCGCCGGCCGCCTGACCAGCGAAGTGCTCGACTACATCACCCCGTTCGTCAAGGCGGGCGTGACCACCAACGAGCTGGACCGGCTGTGTCACGACTACATCGTGAACGTGCAGCACGGTATTCCCGCGCCGCTCAACTACGCGCCGCACGGCCATACCCCCTATCCGAAATCCATCTGCACCTCGATCAATCACCAGATCTGCCACGGCGTGCCGAGCGAGAAGGCACTGAAGAACGGCGACATCGTCAACATCGACGTGACGGTGATCAAGGACGGCTATCACGGCGACAGCAGCCGCATGTACCTGGTGGGCGAACCGTCGATCCAGGCGCGTCGACTGTGCGAGACCACCTGGCTGGCGCTATGGCGCGGCATCCGCGAGGTCAAGCCGGGCGCCTACCTGGGCGACATCGGCCACGCCATCCAGAGCTTCGTCGAACCGCTGGGCTACAGCGTGGTGCGCGAGTTCTGCGGCCACGGCATCGGCGCCCGCTTCCACGAGGAACCGCAGGTGCTGCACTATGGCCGCCCCAAGACCGGCATCCGGCTCGAGCCCGGCATGACCTTCACCATCGAGCCCATGGTCAACGCCGGCAAGGCTGCGATCAAGCAGCTCGGCGACGGCTGGACGGTGGTCACCAAGGACCACAGCCTGTCCGCGCAATACGAACACACCATTCTGGTCACCGACAGCGGCTACGAAGTGCTGACCGTTTCCGATGGCTGCCCTCCCCCGCCCCCCCTCTGATGACGTTGCAACGCTGCGCACATCGCTGCGCAGCGATCGCGCGGCACTCGAACAGGATTTCCTCAAGCACGGCAAGGCTGCGCGCCTGCTCGGCGCGCACAGCAGGCTGATCGACGACTACCTGCGCCGCGTCTGGCAAGTGCTGTCCATGCCCGGCAACATCGCACTCGTCGCGGTGGGCGGCTACGGGCGCGGCGAGCTCTACCCCAGGTCCGACATCGACCTGCTAATCCTGCTCGACACGGAGCCGGACGAGGCGCTGCAGCACAAGCTGCACGGACTGGTGCAGACGCTGTGGGACATCGGCCTCGAGGTCGGCCACAGCATCCGCACCGTCGAGCATTGCCTGCAGGAATCCGCCGACATCACGGTGCAGACCAACCTGCTCGAATCGCGCCTGCTTGCCGGGGACGCGAGTCTGTTCGAAACGCTGCGCGCCGCCGTGCGGCAGCAGCTCGATCCCTACCGCTTCTTTCTCGCCAAGCAGCACGAACAGCAGCAGCGCCACGCGCGCTTCGCCGAGGCAGACTACAACCTCGAGCCCAACCTGAAGGAAAGCCCCGGCGGCCTGCGCGACCTGCAGACCGTCACCTGGATCGCGCTCGCGGCGGGCCTGGGCACGCGCTGGTCCGAGCTCGCCAACGCGGGCCTGATCACGGCAACGGAGGCGCGCCAGATCGCGCGCCACGACGCGCTGCTGCAGACCCTGCGCGTCCGCCTGCACTACCTCGCGAAGCGGCGCGAGGACCGCTTGCTGTTCGATTTCCAAACCGCGCTCGCGGAGCAGATGGGCATAGCCGCCTCGGCCAACCGCCGCGCCAGTGAACACCTGATGCAGCGCTACTACCGCACGCGGCTCGCGGTGCGCCAGTTCAACACCATCCTGCTGCAGAACCTGCACGACCGCTTGGTGCGCGAGACGCCGCCGCAGCACGCGCTGAACGAGCGCTTCCGCGTCATCGGCACGCTGCTGGACATCCGCGACGAGCAGCTGTTCGAGCACACGCCCGCGGCGATCTTCGAGCTGTTCCTGCTGATGGAACAGCATAGCGAACTGACCGACCTCAGCGCGAGGACGCTGCGCGCACTGTGGCGCGCACAGCACAAGGTCGATGCCGCGTTCCGCCGCGATCCGCAGAACCGGCAGCGCTTCATGGAAATCCTGCGTCAGCCGGCCGGCGTCATCCATGCGCTGCGGCGCATGAACCAGTACGGCATACTCGGCCGCTACATCCCCGCCTTCGGCCGCATCGTCGGCCAGATGCAGCATGACCTGTTCCACGTCTACACCGTGGATGAACACATCCTGATGGTGGTGCGCAACCTGCGCCGCTTCGCGCTGGCCAATCACGCGCACGAAGTCCCGCTGTGCAGCAGGCTGATGGGCGAATTCGCCCGCCCCGAAGTGCTGTACGTCGCCGGCCTGTTCCACGACATCGCCAAGGGGCGCGGCGGCGACCATTCGCAGCTGGGCATGAAGGACGCCCGCGCCTTCTGCAGGCAGCACGGGCTGGGCAGCGACGACAGTGACCTGGTGGTGTGGCTGGTCGGGCAGCACCTCACGCTCTCCGCCACCGCGCAGAAGCAGGACCTGTCCGACCCGGAGGTCATCGCGAATTTCGCGCGGACGATCAGGAACGACCGCTATCTCGTCGCGCTCTACCTGCTGACCGTCGCAGACGTGCGCGGCACCAGTCCCAAGGTGTGGAACGCGTGGAAAGCCAAGCTGATGGAAGACCTGTTCCTCGCGACGCGGCGCTACATGGGCGGCGGCCTCGCCGCCGGCCGCCTCGACGAAATCCGCGAACAGGCCGCGAACACGCTCAACCTCTACGCGCTGACGCCGGACACCTACCGCATGCTGTGGGCGCAGCTCGACGACAGCTATTTCCTCGACCATGAGGCGCAGGAGATCGCCTGGCACACGCGCCAGCTCGCGTTCAAGGCGAACACCGATACCCCCATCGTGAAGGCGCGCCTGAGCCGCGCCGGTGAAGGCTTGCAGGTGATGGTGTACTGCCGCGACCAGCGCGGCCTGTTCGCGCGCATCTGCGACTTCTTCGCACGCATGAACTACACCATCGCCGAGGCCAAAATCCACACCACGCGCCACGGCTACGCGCTGAACAGCTTCCAGATCATGGAGGCCGCGCGCAGCGAGATGGCGTACCGCGACATCATGACCTACATCGAATTCGAGCTCGCGCAGCAGATCGCCCAGGCCCGCCCGGTCAGCCCTGCCGCTGGCGGACGCGTCAGCCGCCAGCTCAAGCACTTCCCCATCCTCACCGAAGTCGAGATCGCCCCAGACCACAAGGGCATGCACGTGCTCTCGCTGGTCGCCGGCGACCGCCCCGGCCTGCTCGCGCGCATCGCACTGATCCTAGACCGCCACGACGTCCGCCTGCACCGCGCGAAGATCAACACTCTGGGCAGCCGCGCCGAGGACGTGTTCTGGGTCAGCGCTTCATCCCTGTCGGATGAAGTGAAGGTCGCTGCGTTAGAAAGCGAATTGCTGAAGGTGTAGAGGAACGAACAAGCGTCACGGACACCATCTCGCTGAAGAAGATACGCCAGAACTGTTCTTCGCCTTCGTCTACAACGTTCTCGGCTCGCCGCCGGCATGCTCAACCTCGCAATCGCAGAAGCCGCGATAGTGATGAACTCGGTGTCGGTGGTAAGCAACGCGCTGCTGCTGAAGCGCCGGCGTGGCTCGCTGTAACCGATTATCTAGATATTCCGGTCTATTGTTCAGGGCATGCGCATCGGGTAAGGTGGCGCCCTTATGCACCTTGAAGGTGCCTTTCACAGCATTCTTTAGGGTGTCTACTTAACGTTGGCTTTCAGCATTTGAGAAACTATGAGCTCTCCAATTGCACAAATTTATTGAGTGGTATGAATCACTTCCGATTTCTCATCGTCAAGACATCGCTGCAGTGGTTGGGACATACTGCCCCGGCTTCGGAAAGGTTGGGATAGGTACGGAAATTGACATACTCCCTGAGCTCTTTAAGGAAGTCGTAAAAGACTATCAAGATGGTGGTTTCAGAGAGCTTGGTGCCACCTTATCACTGCGTTCATTTATCCAAGTCGTATTCATTGATCGGCGAGCTGACAGGAATGGTTGGAAAGAAACCCAGGACTTGTTGTCCAGCCTTGCAAGGGAAAAAGAGTCTGAAACATTTCAGCGAATGGCGAAGGAGGTTCCTTTCAAGGCCGAGCAATGGATCGTGACCTGTGAAAAATGGAATAAGTTGGTAGCAAGCGATCTGTCCGACCAAAACATTAAGGCATTGCTGCCGTGCTAACATTGCGGTCCAGCGGAAAGCTCGCGTAGGGTGCAATAAGCGCAGCGCATTGCACCGAATGTTTAATCCGCATAACTCAAGCCGACCTCAAAACCACCAGCCCATTCACGCGGATAGATACCATCGGCCACCATGCGATGGAATGTCGAATAGGGCCAATCGGCAACGCTCTCGACCAGTCCATGCTTCACCGGGTTGATGTGAACATAATCCATGTGAGCCCGATAGTCGCGTTCGTCCCGAATCAAATGTTCCCAATAACGCCGCTGCCAAATACCGCGCTCGCCGCGCCGTATGCTCACCTCGGATCGATTTTCGACACGCGGCAACGCTTTTGAAAATTCCATTTTGATTAGCCGCCAGCGCGTCGCGAAATCCTCATCGCCCTCCGGCAATTCGATAACGCAATGCATATGCTCGGGCAATACCACCCAGCTGTGAATGCTAAAAGGATGACGCGCCCTTACCGATTTGATTGACGTGCGCAACAAGTCGATGTGGCGAACCAGCAGGTCATTGCCTTGCCGTTGCAGCAAATTGACGGTGAAGAAGTAGGTTCCGCCCGGATGCCAGGCGCGACGGTAATCAGGCATGGAGAGAAGTATTACGGAGGAGAACATCCGGCGCAATGCCCGTTGGTTATTGCGCCCTACGACTAGGGTATCTCGCAAAATTTCCGAAGACTGAAAACCAGAATCCGTCCGCATCCCTCAAGCGGGACGCGAACGGATTCCTGGGTGATGCGTGAGTAGTTAGTTCTTCTTGCTGAGCTGGCCGGACATCTTGAGGTCGCCCAGCACCACATAGGTCTCTGCAGCCAGGTCGTGCTTCGCTTCGACGGCCTTGGTCTCCGCTGGGGCGGCATGGGCGGATTCGTTAGCCGTCGTGACGGGTTGTGCGTTCACGGTGCTGTCCTGGCCAAATAGCAGGGGGAGAGACAGCCCGACGAAGGCCATCACCGAGACCAGGCCGACCGCCTTCGCGAACTTGCCGATGCGGCCGCTGTTGCGCAGGCGCGCCATCAGTTCGTAGGTGGCGGATTCCGCGCGGGTCTGCTCGGCCTGTTCGAGCAGGCGCTCGCTCTCCCGTTGCTTCAGTTCAGTCAGTTTTTCTGCGGCACGTGTCGCCTCGCGCGCCGCCATCTCCTGCTGCTGGGCCGTTTCGCGGGCATGCTGCTCGGCGATCTCGCGCTCCTCCGCTGCTGCGGTGGCCAGCACTTCCGCCGACACGCGCTGTTCGATCTCGGCCAGGACGCGCTGCTCAGTTTCCAGCCGCACCTGCTGCTGCGCCAGCAGCATCTGCTCCTCCTCGATGCGGCGTGCCACCACTTGCACGGTCTGCTCGGTGATCGCGGCTCGCTGGCGCGCAGCTTCCTGGGCGACCAGTTCGATGCGTGCATGCTCCTGTTCGATCTGCAGGGCGCG
>DASTGP010000026.1:0-34438 GCA_035605585.1 Gallionella sp.
CCCCTCTCCCGCAAGCGGGAGAGGGTGGCCGAAGGCCGGGAGAGGGTGTTATTTCAATGCCAGCATCGCCTCGGCGTTCGCCGCGACCACGCCGCGTTCGGTGATCAGCCCCGTCACCAGCCGCGCGGGCGTGACGTCGAAGCCGTAGTTCGCCGCGCGCGATCCCGTCGGCGTGACCTGAACCGTGCGCACCTGGCCGTCTTCGCACAGGCCGGCGATATGCGTCACCTCTTCCTGCGCACGCTCCTCGATGGGGATTTCCTTTACGCCGTCCTGCAGCGTCCAGTCCACGGTCGGCGTCGGCAGCGCGACATAGAACGGCACGCCGTTGTCGTGTGCAGCCAGTGCCTTGAGATAAGTCCCGATCTTGTTGCACACATCGCCGATCGCGGTCACGCGGTCGGTGCCGACGATGGCCAGATCCACCAGCCCGTGCTGCATCAGGTGGCCGCCCGCGTTGTCCACGATGACGGTGTGCGGTACGCCGTGCTGGCCCAGTTCCCAGGCGGTGAGGCTCGCGCCCTGATTGCGCGGACGCGTCTCGTCCACCCACACGTGCAGCGGGATGCCCGCGTCGAACGCGGCATAGATGGGCGCGAGCGCCGTACCCCAGTCCACCGTCGCGAGCCAGCCCGCATTGCAGTGCGTGAGTATATTGACCACGCCGCTGCGTCCGTCGCGCTGCTTCTGATCGTGCATCCCGCGTATCAGCTCCGCGCCGTGACGTCCGATGGATGCATTGATCTCCACGTCCTCATCTGCGATGCGCGCGGCCTCCCGCCAGGCTGCCTCCGCACGTTCAGACTCGGACAGCGGTGCGAGGAAAGCACGCATGCGCTCCACGCCCCAGCGCAGGTTCACCGCCGTCGGCCGCGCCGCGAGCAGCACGCCGCAGGTCGCCTCCAGCGCCGCATCCGAGGCGTGGTGCTTCATCGACAGCGCCACGCCGTAGGCCGCCGTCACCCCGATCAGCGGCGCGCCCCGCACCCACATATCGCGTATCGCACGCTCCGCATCGCGCATATTCTCCAAGCGCACCGTGACGAACTCGTGCGGGAGTCGCGTCTGGTCGATGATCTCCACCGCCCCGTCGGCGGTGGGCCAGATGGTGCGATAAGGTTTGCCGTTAACTTTCATCAGTCGCCTTCGAACTCGCAGAGGGCAAACACTTTCTGCCCCTTCTTCTCCAGCCTTGCACGCCCTCCGACGTCAGGCAGGTCGACGACGAAAGCGCACTCCACCACTTTGCCGCCCATGTCCTCGATCAGGCCGACGGCGGCTTCCGCGGTGCCGCCGGTAGCGATGAGGTCGTCCACCAGCAGCACGCGGTCGCCCTTCGAGATCGCATCCACGTGTATCTCGATGCGGTCGCTGCCGTATTCGAGTTGGTAGTCGCGCCCCGCGGTCTCGGCGGGCAGCTTGCCCTTCTTGCGGATGGGCACGAAGCCGAGGCCCAGCGCATAGGCGAGCGGCGTGCCGACGATGAAGCCGCGCGACTCGATGCCGACCACCTTGTCTATCTTCACATCCTTGTAGCGGCGCACCAGTTCATCCACGGTGGCACGCAGGCCGACGGGATCCTTCAACAGCGTGGTGATGTCGCGGAACATGATGCCCTGGTGGGGATAGTGCGGGATGGTGCGGATTCTGGATTTGATAGGCATTTTCTCTCCCTGAAATTCTGGATTACACCAGCCGTTCGTGGTGAGCTTGTCGAACCATGAATGGCCCCTCGACGTAACCAGCGACTTGCCCGCTTGCAGGCTTAGTCGAATGGCTAATGGTTCTATCAGGCTCAGGGCGAACGGCTTCTTCTATTCGTTCTCAGCGTCTCAGCATGCGGCCCGCCACTACCGACAGCTTATCGAGCATGCCCGGGTCGCGCGCCTCGGGCGCGGTGAGGATGGCGTGCTGCAAGGCATGGCGGCAACCGCAATCGCAGGCGGATGCGTCTTTCTGCACGAGCGGCGCGACGCTCTTCACCAGGCTGCGCGCACGGTCGGCATTCTCCAGCAACACCTTGACGATGGCTTCCACCGTCACATGGTCGTGGTCCGGATGCCAGCAGTCGTAGTCGGTGACCATCGCCACCGTGGCGTAACAGAGCTCGGCCTCGCGCGCGAGCTTGGCTTCCGGCATGTTGGTCATGCCGATCACGTCGCAACCCCACGAGCGGTACAGCTCCGACTCGGCGAGGCTGGAGAACTGCATCCCCTCCATCACCAGGTAGGTGCCGCCTCGCACCACGTTGATCTCCATCTGCCGCGCGGCCGCTTCCAGATGGTTGCCGAGGCGTTTGCACACCGGATGCGCCATCGACACGTGCGCCACGAGGCCGCTGCCGAAAAAGCTCTTCTCGCGCGCGAAAGTGCGGTCGATGAACTGGTCGACGATGACGAAGGTGCCCGGAGGCAGGTGTTCACGCAGCGAGCCGACCGCACTGACCGAGATGACGTCGGTCACGCCGAGTCGCTTCAATGCGTCGATGTTGGCGCGAAAGTTGATGTCCGATGGCGAGATGCGGTGCCCGCGCCCGTGGCGCGGCAGGAAGGCGATGGACTCGCCGTTCAATTCACCCATCAGCACTTCGTCGGACGGCTCGCCGAATGACGACTCTGCCTTCACCCAGCGGGTGTTCTCCAGCCCCTCGATGTTATAGACGCCGCTGCCGCCGATGATGCCCAGCATATTTCTCTCTCCAGTATCGATTATCGTGTCACGACCGGGACGCGCGCGGTCAGTGCGCAAGTCAGCTCGTAGCTGATCGTTCCAGCGGCATGCGCGACGTCCTCGACCGGCATGCCCTCGCCCCACAGCACCACGCTGCTGCCGACGCCTGCCTGCGGCAAGGCGCTCAGGTCGACGAACAGCATGTCCATCGAGACGCGTCCCAGCGTGCGCGTGCGCAGCCCGTCCACCAGGATGGGCGTGCCCGTCGGCGCGTGGCGCGGATAGCCGTCGGCGTAGCCGCAGGCGACGATGCCGACGCGCATCGAGTGTTCGGCGCGAAACAGCGATCCGTAGCCCACCTCGTCGCCCGCCCGCAGTTCCTGCACGGCGATGATGCGGCTGCTCAAGGTCATCACGGGCTTCAGGCCGAGTTGCTGCGCACTGGTCTCAGCAAACGGCGAAGCGCCGTACAGCATGATGCCGGGCCGCACCCAGTCGCCGTGCGCCTGCGGATAGCGCAGCAAGGCTGCGGAATTCGACAGCGAACGCGCGGCACGGTAACCGCCGGCGATATCGTTGAACAGTGCCAGCGGCGCCGAGATGCCGCGCGCTTCGTCGGCATTGGCGAAATGGGTCATCAGGGTGATGTCTCGCACCGCGCGGTGGCGGCGCAGCCGCTCCATCGCCTGAGCTACCTGCTGCGGACGGAATCCGAGCCGGTTCATGCCGGTGTTGACCTTGAGCCATACGTCCAACGCGCCGCGCTTGGGGCAGGCATCCAGCAGCGCGATCTGCCAGTCGCTGTGGATCACACAGCTCACCCCGTGCTCGGCAGCCAGCACCATGTCCTCGGCGTCGAAGTAGCCTTCCAGCAGCAGAATGGCCTGCCGGTAGCCTGCCTCGCGCAACCGCAGCGCGTCGCGGATATCCAACAGCGCATAGCCGTCCGCATCGGCAAGCGCCTCCGCCACGCGCAAGAGACCGTGGCCGTAGCCTTCGGCCTTAATGACGGCCATGATGCGCGCGCTGGTGGCGCGACGCGCCACGCGAAGATTGTTCTCCAGTGCGCTGTGGTCGATAAGGGCTTGGATCGGGCGGGGCATGGAAACGGGGGACTGACAAGTATTTTAGATAGACATGAATGATAGCAGGGGCAATGCTTTCATGTTATAAAACGGCCTGACAAAAATATCCCCTGCTGAATGAATCTCGGCTTCTACATCATCCTCGCGGCGCAGTTCCTATGGCTACGGCCAGACGCAGAACCCGTCTTTAACGTACTGCGCACGTTAGCCTCCGCCGCAAGAACATGAATCTCGGCTTCTATATCATCCTGGCCGCGCAGTTCTTGTCCGCGCTCGCAGACAATGCCCTGCTGTTTGCCGCCATCGCTCTGCTCAAGGACTTGAGCTCGCCGGCTTGGCATACGCCGGTATTGCAGCAAGGATTCATCGTCTCCTACATTCTCCTAGCGCCCTTCGTCGGCGCGTTCGCCGACTCGCTGCCCAAGGGGCGCGTGATGTTCATCAGCAACACCATCAAGCTGTCGGGCTGCCTCGCCATGCTGGCCGGCGTCCATCCGCTGCTCGCCTACGGGCTGGTCGGGCTGGGGGCGGCGGCCTATTCGCCCGCGAAATACGGCATCCTCACCGAATACCTGCCGCCCAGCCAGCTGGTCACGGCGAACAGCTGGATGGAGGGCCTGACCGTCGCCGCCATCGTGCTCGGCGCGGTGATCGGCGGCATCCTCATCACCCCCCACCTCGTCGCGCCGCTGGTGACGTCGCTGGACATCCCGCTGATCGACAGCGTGGCGAAACTGGCGATCGCCGTCATCGTGCTGATCTACATCGCCGCCGCGGTGTTCAACCTCTACATCCCGCGAGTCGCCATCGAACACAAGCCGTTCGATACCAGCCCGTCCGCGCTGACCAAGGATTTCTGGCACTGCTTCAAGCTGCTGTGGAGGGACCCTCTGGGCCAGGTCTCGCTGGCGGTGACCACGCTGTTCTGGGGCGCGGGCGCCACGCTGCGCCTGTTGCTCATAGGCTGGGCCGCGGTGGCGCTGAACTACGACATCGGCGAGGCCGCGAGACTCACGGCCTGGTTCGCCATCGGCATCGCCATCGGCTCGGTTCTGGCGGCGAAGTACATCAAGCTCGAACATTCGGTCAAAGTGCTGCCGGTCGGCATCGCCATGGGCGTGGTCGTGCTGATGATGATCCCGATCACCAATAGCATGCTGGCGGTGCTGTTGCTGATCGTCATGGGGGCGATGGGCGGCTACTTCGTGGTGCCGATGAATGCGCTGCTGCAACACCGCGGCCACCTGCTGATGGGCGCCGGCCGTTCCATCGCGGTGCAAAATTTCAACGAGAACCTGAGCATCTTCGCCATGCTGGGGCTATACGCCATCATGCAGAAGCTTGAACTGCACATCTATCTCATCATCCTGGTGTTCGGCCTGCTGCTGTCCGGCATCATGGCTGCGCTGTACAAGCGCCACGGGCATGACCAGGACTCCGGAAAAATCTATTAGCCGCTAACCTGCCCCAGCAGCGCCTCGAACTCCCCGATCGGAACCGGCTTGCCGAACAGATAACCCTGATAGGCCATGCACTCATGGTGCTTCAGGAACGCCAATTGCGCCTCGCTCTCCACCCCTTCGGCGATCACATTCAAGTGGAAGCTCTTTGCAAGATCGATGATGGTCTGCACCAGCAGCGCATCGTTGCCGTCGCTCGCGATGCCGTGCACGAAGCTCTGGTCGATCTTGATTTGGTCCAGCGGCAATTGCTTGAGGTAGGACAGCGATGAATAGCCCGTACCGAAATCATCCATGGCCAGGCCGACCCCGAGCCGACGCAGTGCCTTCATCTTGGCCACCGTGCCCGCCAGGTCGGCCAGCACCATGCTCTCGGTCAGCTCCAGCTTCAGGCGTGCGGGCTCGACACGATGCCTCTTCAGCAGTTCGGCCAGCTTGTCCACAAAGTCGGGCAATGCGAACTGTTTCGCGCTGACATTCACCGCCAGCGTCAGGTTGCGCGTCCGCTCGTCGCCGGCCCATAAGGCAAGCTGCCGGCAGGCTGTATCGACAACCCACTGGCCGATATCCAGGATCAGCGTGCTCTCCTCGGCGATCGGAATGATCTGTGCGGGCATCACCAGGCCGCGCTGCGGATGCTGCCAGCGCAGCAATGCCTCCGCGCCGACGGGCCGATTGTCGCCGTCCACCTGCATCTGGTAGTAAAGCTGCAACTGCTCCTGCGCGATTGCATGCCGCAGGTCATGCTCCAGCGCGGCGTGGTTCGCCACGTTCTCCTGCATCAGCGGATCGAAGAAACGCACCGCATTGCGCCCCGACTCCTTGGCCTGGTACATCGCCATGTCGGCATGGTGCAGCAGTTCTTCCACCGGACGCTCGGTGCCGAGATACAGGCTGATGCCGATGCTGGGCGAACTGTGGTGCTCGTGCTCCTTGAGCCGGTAAGGCTGCGCCAGCGCCTCGCGTATCTTCTCGGCGACCAGCCCGACCTTGTGCGACGCCTCCTCCGCATTCCGGCTGACCTCTTCGATCAGCACCACGAATTCGTCCCCGCCCAGCCGGGCCACGGTGTCCGACTCACGCACGCAGGACTTGATGCGCCTGGCGACCTCGACCAGCATCATGTCGCCGTAATCGTGCCCGAGCGTGTCGTTGAGCGACTTGAACTTGTCCATGTCGATGAACAGCACCGCGCCGTAGTTGCGGTGGCGCGCGGAAGCAGGCAGCGCGGCGCGGAAGCGGTCGAGGAACAGGCGGCGGTTGGGCAGCTGGGTCAGCGCATCGTAGAACGCCAGGGTCCGGATTTCCTCCTCGGCTTGTTTGCGCGCGGTGATATCGCTGAAGATACCGACGTAGTTGGTGATCTTTTGATGCTCGTCCCTGACCGCGGTGATCGTCAGCCATTTCGGATAGATCTGCCTGTTCTTGCGCCGATCCCATATCTCGCCCACCCACGAGCCTGTTTGCAACAACTGTTGCCACATCGCGGTGTAGAAGTCCTTGTCGTGCCGTCCCGATTTCATGATGCGAGGATTCTTGCCCAGAACCTCTTCGGCGCCATAGCCGGTGATGTCTGTATAGGCCTGATTGACACGGATGATGTTGGCGTCGGCATCGGTGATCACGATCGCATCGTGGGTCTCGAATGCCGTTGCCGCGACGCGTAACGCCTGCTCCGCCTGCTTGCGCCGCGTGATGTCATGGCAGAACACGAAGAACCGCCGGGATTCCGCCATGAATGTCGCCGACACCTCGACATCGATCTCATGCCCATCCTTGCAGCGGTGGCGGCTCTCGAAGCGATCCGCACCTTGCGCGATGATCTTATCGATATGCGTCGTCACTTCTTCCGACTGCTCCTTCGCCTCGAGCTGGCCGATGTGCATCCCCACCAGCTCATCGGCCGAATAACCCGACATCCTGGCGTAAGCCTCGTTGACCTCCAGCAGATATCCCCGCTCATCGACCATCCAGAAGCCGTCCTTTGCGGTATCGAGCACGGCTTTGTGCTGCATCAGCACGGCCTCGGCACGCTTGCGCGCGGTGATGTCGCGGCTCGAGGCATACAGGTATTGCGCTCCGTCGAGCTCGACGCCGGCAGCACTGAGTTCGACATTGATCAGCGTGCCGTCCTTGCGACGGTGCACGGACTCGAACATGGCATTCCTGCCGATGAGTTCCTTGAATTTTTCGCGCAGTTCCGCCGCCGACCACTGCACATCCCAATCGGCGACATTGAGCCTGGCCACTTCTTCCCGGCTGTAACCCAACATACGGCAGAATGCGTCGTTCGACGCCACGAGATGGCCCTGCATATCCATCACATGGATGCCGTCCATCGAGGTCAGCATCAGGGCCTGGTTGCGGCGCAAAAGCATCTCGGTCTGGAGCAGGATGCGCTGCCGCTCGGCGATATCGATGCCCAGGCCGACCAATACGGGCTCGCCGTCGCGCTCGATACGCCGGCCGGTGAAGTGGTAAGGCGTCTTCGTGCCATCCTTCGCGATCAGGAGCGCATCCACGGTAGCCTCGCCCTCCTCGAACACCTTGCTGATGGCGTTCTCGACCGAAGCGCGATCCTTTCCATCGAAAAAATCCAGGGGGTGGCTATGGGCGAGTTCGTCGGCACTGCAATGCAGCACGCGCTCGAGATTGTCGTTCCACATCGAAAAGTGCCCGGTCGCGTCGATCATGTAGAAAATGCCGGGCAGCGACTCGATCATCTCCTGGCGGAAGTCGTGCTCGTGCCTGATGGCCGCGACGGCCCGCTCACGCTCGAGCATCTCCTCCCGCAACCGTTCGTTGGCCGCCTCCAGTTGACTGGTACGCTCTTTTACCTGCTGCTCCAGCCCCACGTTGATGCGATAGATCTCCAACTCCCGCAGGCTCAGGCTGTCCAGCATGGCATTGATGGCGTTGATCAGACTCCCGATCTCGCCGCCGCCATCCTTCGGCACCTGGACGCCGTAATCTCCGGCTGCGATCCTGTCGGCGGTGGCGGTAAGCTGACCGAGAGGGGCGAAAGTCCGGCGCAACACCAGCAGGACGAGGCCTCCGACCAGCAACATCGCCGCGAACCCTCCGACGACCTGTGTTGCCGGAATCGACGCGACCTGCTGCGCCGCCACGTCGGCGGGAATGTGAAAGACCAGCAACAGGAAGCGTGCCGGATCGCTTGAGGCGAAATGGATCCGCTCGGCCGCCACATACCCACCGATGTCTCCCTTGGTCGAGGCGCGCAACGAGAGATAGGGCGACGACTGTAAATCGAACATCGGCTTCAGCGAGGGAAAGTCCCGGATGATTTCGTCCTTGAGCCCCGGCACGGAGGAGGTACGCGCCGTTTCGGGGCGCTGCAGGTAGACGCCATCCCTGTTTGCGACATAAGTCTGCACCCCCGGGGGCAATCCCAAGGTGGCGAACTTCAGCAATTCCGCGACTTCCATATCGACCGCCACCACGCCGAAAATCTTTCCGTCCGCCGCATAGACCGGCGTGGCGGCGCGCACGATCAACCGGGCGGGCTGTCCCGTAGCAGCATCCTCCCGGTCGAATTCGAATGCCGAGAAATACACCTGGCCTGGCCGCAAGTTCAGCGCAGCCTTGAAGTAGTCCTGCCCTCCCCTCTCCCGAAGTTCCGCATGCGGAATAACCTCGGCCACGCCGCGGAGGCGCTCGATCCGCACCAGTTCCCGCCCCCTGTCGGCCGCGCCGATGTAGCGGATATGGTCGTAACCGGGATGTGCGTTCGAGAAGGCGATGAAGATCTGCTGCAAACGCGATTCCCATCTCGCCTGCGTATCGCCGTCGCGGGCATCGTAGCCGTTGTGCTGCGCGGCACGCATGATGCCGGAGACCGGCGGGGTATTGGACAGGAACAGCACGCTCTGACGCAGCGCGTCGATCGCCTGGGTCAGGCGCAACTTTTCGGCGTGGGATATCTCTTCCAGGTCGGCGCGCCGCTCGCTGAGGTAAGCCTCCTTCAAGCGCGCTTCTTCGATGTACATCGTCACCAATGAAGCGACCGCCACCAGGATCAGGGCGGTGGCAGTGATGCGCGTAGACAGGCGGAAGTCATGCAGCTTCATGTATCCCCCGGAGGGAATCGATGAGGCATGCTACTACACCAGCAACTACAGAACTATTAAGTAAAAGCCCTTATAACCGCGAGTTGAACACCTGTATTGCGCGGCACAGATCCTCCCAGGCCTTGGCCTTTTCAAGCGGGCTGCGCAGCAGGTAGGCAGGGTGATACGTGACGACCAGCGGGATGCCCTGATAGTCGTGCACGGAGCCACGCAACGAGCCAAGCGTGGCCTCGCGTCCCAGCAATGCCGTGGCGGCAGTCTTACCCAACGCCACGATCACCTTGGGCTGGATGAGTTTTATCTGTCGCTGCAGGTACGGGAAACAGGTGGCGATCTCGTCGGCCTCCGGCGTGCGATTGGCTGGGGGGCGGCACTTGACGACGTTGGCGATATACACGTTGTTGCCGCGCTTCAGTTTGACGGACATCAGCATGTTGTCGAGCAGCTTGCCCGCCTGTCCCACGAACGGCTCGCCCTGCACGTCCTCGTCCGCGCCTGGGCCTTCGCCGACGAACAGCCAGCCGGCCTGCTCGTCGCCCACGCCGAACACCGTCTGCGTGCAACCGGCGCGCAGCCTGCAGGCGGTGCAGTCACGCACCATCGTCTTCAATTCCGGCCAGCCGAGTTCGGCGATGCGCTGTTCGCGGCTGTGGTCGCCGCTTGCCACGGGGACCACGACCTCTGCCACGCGATTCTCGCTTGGGACAGAATCGATGAAGGCCATGCCTTCGGCCTCAGACGCCTCAATCGAATGGCTCGGAGGAATATCGGCAGGTTCCGGGGGGCGAACAGTCTCGACAGGCGGTTCCGCGGACGGGACCGATTCCACTCCGGCTCCGGCAGATAACGCCTCGCCTTCCTGCGGTGCGGGCGCACTTCTCCGCTGCCACAACGGATACAGGTTCAACTCGCGCAATACCGCTTCCTGCCTATCCATTCACCCTCTCTCCTGACCTCTCTCCCGCATGCGGGAGAGAGGAAAGCTGCGTCAAATCGCACGCCATCACCAGCGCGTCCTCGCTGCCGTTGGCATTCTGATAGTAACCGCGCCGCACGCCGACCTCGGCGAAGCCCGCACTGCGGTACAGCGCGACCGCCGCCGTATTGGAGGGACGCACTTCGAGGAATACGCGCCGCATGTTCCTCTCGCACGCCAGTTTCAGCATCTCGTCCAGCATCGCGCGCCCCAGCCCCTTGCGCTGTTGCGCAGCGGCCACGCCGATGGTCAGCAGCTCCGCCTCGTCCACAGCCGGCATCAGGATCGCGTAACCGCATATCCCGTCATCCGTCTCCTCCAAGCGGCACAGGTAGCCGTTCGCCAGCGAGTCGCTGAAATTCCCGCGCGTCCAAGGGTAAGCCTGAACCGCCTGCTCGATGGCGAACACCGCATCCACGTCGGCCTCGGTCATGGGACGCATCAACGCGCTTCCCGC
This sequence comes from Gallionella sp., assembly GCA_035605585.1. Taxonomy (GTDB): domain Bacteria; phylum Pseudomonadota; class Gammaproteobacteria; order Burkholderiales; family Gallionellaceae; genus Gallionella. The sequence goes on from DASTGP010000026.1 coordinate 10,737, forward strand.
TCGCTGGTCTTCAGCGCGACCTTGTCGCGCAGATACAGCGGCAGCGCCTGAGCCGCATCGACACCCTCGCCTCTCGCGAGGCGCCGCGCGCCCAGCGCGGCGATAGCGGCAGCCTGCGGGACGACGGTCCCGTCCACGCCGTGCAGCTGCCCGGCATAACGTGCCTGCAGCCCCTCGCTGTTCACCGAGAAACCGCTGCCCGTGGCGAACCAGTGCTCTCCCGTCACCACTGGTGCATCTTCCGGCTTGCACAGGCAGGGTTCGCTTGCCGCAATCCAGTCATCCCCCCGCTTTTCATAGGCCGCGTGGTAGATCTCGCCCATGCGCGCATCCAGCACCGCGATCACCTTGTCGTGTCCCGACGCCTCGGCCAGCGCCTCGAGCGTGCACACGCCGGCCACCGGCAGGTTTGCCCCGAGCGCCAGTCCCTGCGCTACGCCGCAGGCGATGCGCACGCCGGTGAACGAGCCCGGCCCCATGCCGAAGGCAATGCCATCCATGTCCTTGATCCCGAGCCCGGCATCCTTGAGCAAGGCATCCAGCATGCCCATCAGTACTTCGGAATGCTTCTGCCCGACCGCTTCGCAGCGGTCCATGACTGCACCGTCCTGCCACAGCGCGACGGAACAGTATTCGGTGGAAGTTTCTAAAGCGAGAACGCGCATCAGGTTCCCATTAATCTGCGAGCAGCAGGACGACGGCCTGCGCCGCGATGCCCTCGCCGCGTCCGGTATAACCCAACTTCTCGGTAGTGGTCGCCTTCACGTTGACCGCGCTGCGCTCCACGCGCAGGTCGGCGGCGATGTTGTCTACCATCTGGAAGATATGCGGCGCCATCTTCGGCGCCTGCGCGATGATGGTGGCATCCACGTTGGCGACGCGCCAGCCCTGCTCGCGCACCATGTGCATGGACTCGCGCAGCAGGATGCGGCTGTCGATGTTCTTGTACTTCGCGTCGGTGTCGGCGAAGTGTCTGCCGATGTCGCCCAGCGCGGCCGCACCCAGCAGCGCGTCGCTGATCGCGTGCAGCAGCACGTCCGCGTCGGAGTGTCCGAGCAGACCCTTGCCATACGGAATATCCACACCTCCAATAATCAGCTTGCGCCCCTCCACCAGTTGATGGACGTCGAAACCCTGTCCGATACGCATTACCCTCTCCCCGGCCCCTCTCCCGCAAGCGGGCGAGGGGAATCATTCTTTTGTTGAAGCAGCAACTCGGCCAGCAGCAGGTCCTGCGGATAAGTCACCTTGAAATTGGTCGATTCGCTCGCCACCAGCTTGGGCTGCAGACCCAGCGCCTCTATGGCCGAAGCCTCGTCCGTCACTGTCCTGCATTGCTGCAACGCCTGTGCCAGCAAGCCCGAGCGGAACATCTGCGGCGTCTGCGCCTGCCACAGGCCTTCGCGCGGTTCGGTATAGGCGATACGGTGATTGGCGTCGGCGCGCTTCAGCGTGTCTGCCATCGGCACGGCAAGGATGCCGCCCACGGCATCGTCGCGCAGTTCGACGATCAGCTTGGACAGATGCGCCTGTGTCAGGCAGGGACGCGCCGCATCGTGCACCAGCACCCAATCGTCCGGCTCCAGCTCCGACGCCAGCAGGCCGTTGGCCACGCTCTCGGCGCGCGTCGAACCGCCGCAATAAAGCGGCTGCAGCTTTTCGCCGCAATGCGACCAGTCATAACCGTGGAACAGCGTATCGTCGGGCGCCAGCACGACGAAGACCGTAGACAGGTCGGGACAGGCACACAGCGTTTCGAGCGCGTGGGCGATCATCGGCTTGCCGGCAAGAGGCAGGTATTGCTTGGGCAGTTCATGCCCCATTCGCGCGCCGAAGCCGGCGGCAGGAACCAAAGCGTGGAATTCAGACATGGCGGGAGTTTACCAAACTCCCGCGCCTCGAACGCGAACTCAGGTGAATTCGAATCCTTCGTCCAGCACCCGGCGGCAGGCATCGGCCACCTGCGCGTCGTAAAGCACGCCTCGGTGGGCGGCTAGCTCGTCCAGCGCCGCCGCCATCCCCAGCCCCGGGCGATAGGGGCGGTGAGAGGCCATGGATTCCACCACGTCGGCCACAGCGACTATCCTCGCTTCCAGGCAGATCGCGTCGCCCTTGAGCCCCTGCGGATAGCCGGAACCGTCCATGCGCTCATGATGCTGGTGCGCGATCTCGGCGACCGGCCACGGGAACTTCACGTCCTTGAGGATGTTGTAGCCCATCACGGCGTGCTCCCGCACGATCTGGTATTCGATCGGGGTCAGCCGCGATGGCTTGCTGAGCACCTCGGCCGGGACCGCGATCTTGCCGATGTCGTGGATGGTCGCGCCCATGCGGATGCCCTTGATGCGTTCGTCGTCCAGTCCCATTGCCTTGGCGATGGCGCAGGCGAGTTCGGCCACTCGCCGCTGGTGCCCGGCGGTATAGGGATCGCGCAACTCGACCGCCATCGAGACCGTATGGATTGTGCCTTCCAGCGCCTGCTCCAGCACTTCCTGATGTTCGCGCAGGGCTCGCTCGGAAAAGCGGATCGCGGTCACGTCCTGCACCGTCCCCAGGGAGCGCAGCGGCGTGCCGTCCTCGGCAAAGGTCGTCTCGCACTTCTCCTCGACATACTTGATGCGACCGTCCTTCATCAGCAGCCGGTGCTCGATCCGGTAGGACGAGTGATTCTTCAGCGATTCGGTATAGGCCTGGTTCACCGCCTCGCGGTCGTCCGGGTGAATGCTGTCGAGGAACGCCTCGTAGGTCGCACCGAACTGCTGCGGATCGATCTCGAAGATGCGGTAGATCTCGTCCGACCACTTCAATTCATTCTTCACCAGGTCGAGGTGCCAATGCCCCAGATGCGCCATGCGCTGCGCCTCGGCCAGCTTGACCTCGCTCTCGCGCAACTCGTCCTCGACCTTCTTGTGTGCGGTGATATCCATCGAAATGCCGAGCAGGTGGCTGGGACGCCCCGCGTCGTCGTACAGGCCGATCTTGAAGGTGTGCAGCCACTTTTCGCCGCCGTCGGCGGTCTTGATCGGCTCTTCCGGTATCTCCAACAGCCGATGGCTCGCCAGCACCTCGCGATCCTTCTGCATGAAGAAATCCGCCTGTTCCTTCGGAAACAAGTCGTGAGCGTTCTTGCCCAGCAGGTCGGCACGGGAATAACCCAGCAGTTGTTCGCCCGCACGGTTTAAGAGTTCGAGACGCATATCCTCCGCACTCTTGAGGAACACCATCGCCGGCATGTTCTCGACGACGCCCTCGAGCAAGGCCTGCGAGCGTTTCAGCTCATCCCTGACGCGCAACTTCTCGGTGATATCGAGGAAGGTCACCACCGCCCCGTGAGCGTGCCCGTCCTGCATCACCGGATAGGTCCAGTACTCGACGGGGAAGGCACTGCCATTCTTGCGCCAGAGCACTTCGTCGTCGACGTAGAACGACCTCCCCTCATGGATGGAGCGGTAGGCCGGGCAGGCTTCGTAGGGATAGGGCGAACCGTCCGGCCGGGTATGGTGGATCAGTTCGTGCATGTTCTTGCCAAGCAGTTCGGACGCGTCGCCATAGCCGAGCGCCTTCAGGCAGGCCTCGTTCACGAAGGTACAGGCCCCATCTATGTCCTGACCGTAGATGGCGTGCGCGATCGAGTTCGCCAACAGGGTGGCCTCCGCCTCGCTCTGCTCCGCGGCAAGAATCACCCGCTGTTGCCGTCTGCCGCCGAGAAACAGTCCAAACAGGCCCAGCCCCCAGATCGCTCCGTGCCCGACGATCAGCGCATTCCGCTCGTTTCGCTCATCATGCAGCAGCCCATCGATGGGGATGGAGATGCTAACGCCGCCGCGGATGTCGCCCAGCTTGTCGCCGTATTGGGCATGGCACTTCAGGCACGCCTCCTCGGTGACCATCGGTTCCATGTAGCGGTAATAGGTCTTGCCGTCGGCCATCGAATCTACCGACGCCCACTCCTTGCTGCCTCGTCCGAAGGCTTCGAGCGCCTGCCGCTCCCAGTTGTCCGCCATGTTGGCGGGATTGATCGGCCTCAGGCTCGCAATATGCCCGCGCAGCGCGATGGTGCTCCGGGCCATGCCCTCGTGCACCAGCCTGACCACGTATGACGAGTTCAGCAACGTAAGCTTCTTGCCGGAAGGCGTGGTGATATCGCGCTCGGGCACATGGCTCAGCCATGGACTCGGCTGTACGTTTCCGCCGACCGGCACGTACACCCCGCCACTATGGATCACCCAATCGCGGTATTCCATATCCAGGGCGTGGATGGATGCGGCCTCGGCATGCAGCGCGGACTCGAAACCGTGCTGCTGGTAATACAGGCTCCAGGCCAGCGAGGCGCCGATGACCAGCGTCCATACGACCATGAACATTTTGATATTGCGCCAGAGCTGACTGATTCGGGAATGTTCTGCGTGCCGCATTGCCGGATACCGCGCCTTTCGTCCATAAAACGATGGCGCCGATGATACCGTGTTGAACGGCGCAGGTGGGAGCATAAAGCAGTGCCTGCCGCTCGCTCTGTCGGCGGCAACGACAGGGGTATAATGTGCGCCTTTGTTTCAGGCTGTTCCCCATGCTGTTCACCTCCAAACACTCCCGCCCCCGCTACACCAACCTGCAAGGCTCGTCCGACGCGCTGGCTCTGGCCCAGTACGCCACGAAAGCCGCACCGCTCGTGGTGATCGCCGCGAATGCGCTGGAAGCGCAGCGGCTGGTGGAGGAGATACCGTTCTTCGACCCGAAATTGCGCGTGCACCTGCTGCCGGACTGGGAGACGCTGCCCTATGACCACTTCTCGCCGCACCAGGACTTGATATCCGAGCGGCTGGCCACGCTGCACCATATCCGCAGCAACGCCTGCGACGTGGTCATCGTGCCGCTCACCACCGCGTTGTACCCGCTGCCGCCGGTGGAGCATCTGGCCGCCTACACCTTCTTCCTCAAGCGCGGCGAGCGGCTGGACGTCGCGCAACTGCGCGAACAGCTGACCTTCGCCGGCTACAACCACGTGCAGCAGGTGCTGACTCCCGGCGAATACTGCGTGCGCGGCGGCATCATCGACCTGTTCGCGATGGGCAGCGTGCTGCCCTACCGCATCGACCTTTTCGACGACGAGATCGAGACCATCGCCACCTTCGACGTGGATAGCCAGCGCACGCTCTACCCCGTGCCGGAGATCCGCATGCTGCCCGCGCGCGAGTTCCCGATGGACGACAAGGGACAGGCGACCTTCCGCCAGAATTTCCGCGAGCGCTTCGAGGGCGACCCGTCGAAGTCGCGCATCTACAAGGACGTGAGCAAGGGCATCGCCCCGGCGGGCATCGAGTATTACCTGCCGCTGTTCTTCGACAAGACCGCGACGCTGTTCGACTACCTGCCGAAGAACGCGACGCTGTGCCTGCACGGCTCCGTGGACGAGGCCATCGCCGGCTTCGGCAAGGACGCCTCATCGCGCTGGAACCTGCTGCGCGGCGACCCGCAACGTCCGTTGCTGGAACCGAAGGAACTGTTCCTCGATGCGGCGCAGTTCTTCGTCCGCGCGAAAGAATTCGCGCGCATCGACATCCTCGGACCTGCATCCGTAGGAGCGGGCCCTGCCCGCGACATCGCGCCCGGTCGCGAGCAGGGCTCGCTCCTACAGGAACCTGCATCGGCCAGCGCAAAAAATGTGACGCCCTGCGCCACTGCCGCCATCCCGCCCATCGCCGTGGACCGCCGCGCCGAAATCCCCACGCAAAGATTCGAGGACTTCCAGAAGGGCTATCAAGGCCGCGTGCTTCTGCTCGCCGACAGTCTGGGGCGGCGCGAAATCATGTCGGACTACCTGCAGGAATACGGCCTCGCGCCGGCCACCTGCGGGAACTATGCGTCGTTCATCGCCGCCAAAGACAAGTTCATGCTGTGCGTCGCGCCGCTGCAGAACGGCTTCGTCCTGCCCGACGACAAGCTCGCCATCGTCACCGAGACCGAGCTCTATGCCTCGCAGCCCAGAAGCCGCGCCGCGCGCGCCGCGAAGAAGAGCAACGTCGAGGGCATGCTGCGCGACCTGTCGGAACTCAAGCCGGGCGACCCGGTGGTGCACGAACAGCACGGCATCGCGCGCTACCAGGGACTGGTGAACCTCGACCTCGGCGAGGGCGAGAACGAATTCCTGCTGCTGGAATACGCGGGCGAGGACAAGCTCTATGTGCCGGTCTCGCAACTGCACGTCATCAGCCGCTACAGCGGCGGCGCGGCGGAATCCGCGCCGTTGCACAAGCTGGGCAGCGGCGCATGGGACAAGGCCAAGCGCCGCGCGATGCAGCAGGTGCGCGACACCGCCGCCGAACTGCTCAACCTCTACGCGCAGCGGGCCTCGCGCAAGGGCCATGCATTCAACCTGAACTACCACGACTACGAGGCGTTCGCCGCCGGTTTCGGTTTCGAGGAAACCGCCGACCAGGCCGCCGCCATCGAGGCCGTGCTGGTCGACCTCAAGTGCGGCAAGCCGATGGACCGCCTGATCTGCGGCGACGTCGGCTTCGGCAAGACCGAGGTCGCATTGCGCGCCGCCTTCGTCGCCGTGATGGACGGCAAGCAGGTCGCGGTGCTGGTGCCGACCACGCTGCTCGCCGAGCAGCACTTCCAGAACTTCTCGAACAGGTTCGCCGACTTCCCGGTAAAGATCGCCGAACTGTCGCGATTCCGCTCCGCCAAGGAGACGACGCAGGCCTTGAAGGACCTGGCCGAAGGCAAGCTGGACATCATCATCGGCACGCACAAGCTGATCCAGAAGGACGTGAAGTTCCACAACCTGGGCTTGGTCATCCTCGACGAGGAACACCGCTTCGGCGTTCAGCAGAAGGAAAAACTCAAGGCGCTGCGTGCCGAGGTGGACGTGCTCACGCTCACCGCCACGCCCATCCCGCGCACGCTGGCGATGTCGCTCGAAGGTCTGCGCGACTTTTCGGTGATCGCCACCGCGCCGCAGCGCCGCCTCTCGATCAAGACCTTCGTCAGCCAATCCAGCCAGGGCGTGATCCGCGAGGCCGTGCTGCGCGAGCTCAAGCGCGGCGGCCAGGTGTACTTCCTGCACAACGAGGTGGACACCATTGCCAACATGCTGGAGAAGCTGGAGACGCTGCTGCCCGAGGCTAGCATCCGCGTGGCGCACGGCCAGATGAACGAGCGCGAGCTCGAGGCGGTGATGCGCGACTTCCACCACCAGCGCTTCAACGTGCTGTTGTGCACCACGATCATCGAGACGGGCATCGACGTCCCCACCGCCAACACCATCATCATGAACCGCGCCGACCGCTTCGGTCTGGCACAGCTTCACCAGCTGCGCGGCCGCGTCGGACGCTCGCACCACCAGGCCTATGCTTATCTCTTGGTGGACAGCATGGACGGCCTCACCGCACAGGCGAAGAAACGCCTCGAAGCCATCCAGGCGATGGAACAACTGGGTAGCGGTTTCTACCTCGCGATGCATGACCTCGAGATCCGGGGCGCGGGCGAGGTGCTCGGTGAATCTCAGAGCGGCGAGATGCAGGAGATCGGCTTCTCGCTCTATAACGACATGCTCAACGCCGCGATCAAATCGCTCAAGGCCGGACACGAGCCGGACATGGCGCATCCGCTGGGCGTCACCACCGAGATCAACCTGCACACCCCCGCCCTGCTGCCCAACGACTACTGCGGCGATATCCACCAGCGCCTGGTGATCTACAAGCGGCTGGCCAACTGCGACACCCAGCAAGACCTGGACGACATGCAGCAGGAGCTCATCGACCGCTTCGGCCTGCTGCCCGATCCCGCGCAGACCCTGTTCGACAGCCACCGCCTGCGCATCCTCGCCAAGCCGCTGGGCATCATGAAGGTGGACGCGTCATCGGAAGCCATCGTCATCCAGTTCGTGCCCAATCCACCGATCGACCCGATGAAGATCATCACCATGATCCAGAGCAAGCGCCACATCAAGATGGCGGGACAGGACAGGTTGAGGATCGAGTTGAAGTATGGAGATTTGAAGCAGCGGGTGCTGGCGGTGGTAAATTTTTTTAAGGAATTGAGCTAGTCAGCTGGATGGATTGGCCGCTCTTTGGTCATCCGCAACAAATGACAGTAGTGGCTGCTTTACGCGCTATTCCAGACAACCTCATTTTGAGACCAGGCCGAAATATCTAGATATTTCGGCCTATGTGCTCAAGCAATGCGATGTGGTTCAATGCGTTCCGGAATCTGCGTCTCCCTTTTCGTAAATGTAATAAGGAGGCGCGGCTGTACATAAGTACATAAAAATCATAAGGGTAGGAGGCTAAAATGCCTGTCTCTACATTAAAAAATGTCCGGACCCATGGGCCTCTACAATAGCTGTTGGGCCTCTCAGGCCTGAATCCCTAAATCGATCTCCCAGGAGAACAAAATGCTTGAACTCAGACCGAGCTGTGAGTGCTGTGACAAGGATTTGCCGCCCGAATCAACCGAGGCCCGCATTTGTTCTTTCGAGTGCACCTTCTGCGCGTCATGCGCCGATACCGTGCTTGGCGGAAAGTGCCCGAATTGCGGAGGCGAGTTGGTTTCGCGTCCCCGTCGTCCCGCCAACAAACTCGCCAACAATCCGCCCTCAACAAAGCGAATCTACAACCCCGCAGGTTGTAAAAAGGCCGCGTAATGTCATCGCGCCGGCGTCAGCCAAGTGGCGCAACTGTATGTGCCAAGGTGAGCGAAAACCTTGCTCTTCAATCACCGAGGCCCAACCCAACAGTCGAGCGGACCTGCGCGAAAAGCCGCGCAGGCCGCTCACTTCCACGTTGAACGTCCGGTATTGGCCAAGAACCAGAAGATATTCTGAGCGAGCCGAAATGTCGACTAAGGCCGAAGTCCGGTCGTCGGCCTTAGCCAAACAATCAGGAACACACATCTACTTAACAGGACGAGCCGCCGCCCTGCCCTGCCAGCCTCGCCAACACCTCCGGCCTCTCCACCACGATCACGCCACGCAAGGTCTTCACCGTCTTTTCCGCCACCATCTTGCGCAGCAGCTTGGCGATCACTTCGCGCGTGGTGCCAAGGTGTGCCGCCAGTTCGCTTTGCGTCATGCGCAGTTGCCCACTTCCTTCTGCTCTTCTCAATATGAATCTGGCAAGGCGCTCGTTCAGGTTCAGGGAGTGGATCTCTTCCAGCTCGTCCATCAGCCGGAACACCAGCACCGAAAGCGCATGCACGGTGAGGTTCTGAATGGAGGGTTCGTTCTGGAACAACGTGCGATAGGTGAGCGAGGGGATGACGCCGACGCAGGTATCCGGCTCGGCCTGCACCCAGGCCGGGTAGTGCAGGTTGTTGAAGATGCAGTTCAGGGCGAGGATGCACACCTCGCCGGGGTTGATGAAATACAGCGTGGCCTCGTTGCCGCCGGGCGAGATGGAATAGACGCGCAGCCTGCCGCGCACGACCACATATGCGCCGGAGACGCTGGTGCCCTTATTGATGATGGTCTTCAGCTCGTCGAAACGATGAAGCTGCATGCCGCATTCGAGCATCTGTTGCCCGCAGGGGGAGAGGTCGCGAAAGACCTCCAGAGTCCGCACGTCCGCGGCCCCCGCGTCATTCATCGCCGTTTCCCGACATGATGCGGGGAGCGCCGATCCGGCCATCACTCATCGTTCCGAGCCGGCGATGAGGCGGGCTGCAATTTCGGCAGCCTTGCCCGCGTATTTCGCGCAACGTTCGCCCAGCCGGTTTTCGCGAAACGCGGCCTGGCCCTCTGGGGTGCCGAGGTCGCAGCCGAGCAGCGCATGGCAGTCGCGTGCGCCGAACTCCTGCTCGAACTCCCGGACGAGACGCTGGGTTGCCACGTACGACGGCTGCACCGCTTGGCTCGCTTCGGAGCGTCCGAAGGCGAGGCTGACGCCCATGATCGCACCGGTAAGCGCGCCGCATGTCCCGCACGTGCGGGACATGCCGCTGCAGAATGCCGTAGCGATCCTGGGCAAAAGCTCGGACTCGACGCCCTGCGCTTTCGCCAGTGCAAGCACAACGCTCTCGGCGCAATAAAGGCCGGAAGCGAAAGAGTCCTCGGCAGATTTGCGAACCTCTGAAACGAATTGCGATTCCATGGATGGCTCCTGTGTTGTTAAACCTACAGAGTCCCTTCGCATCCCTCGATAATGAGCCACGATAAACATTCACGGCACCCTGCTGCGCGCCGCCAGCGCATCGCTGCTGAGCGATTTGAGGAAGGCGACGATGTCGTTCACGTCGCGGTCGCTCAATACCGCCTTGTCGATGCGGGTGATCGTCCTATCCTGCTTCGACCAGACGACGGTGCGGCCGTCGTCTGCGCCGATGTGCCTGCCGCGCTGCACGGTCGCCATGATACGCACCGCCTCGGGCAGGTTGTCAACACTGCCGTTGTGGAAATAGGGTGCGGTCAGCGCGACGTTGCGCAGCGAGGGAATGCGCCAGACGCCCTGTCTGCTGCCGGGCGCGTTGGCACCGGTATCGCGGGTAAGCTGGTAACGCTGCACATACTGGTCCGAACTGAATACCGGAAACAGGCGCTGAGTGGCCGGCGGCGGATCGAACACGCTGGCGCCGCTGAAGTTGGGGCCGGAGTGGCACAGGATGCAGCCGACCGACTGGAACAGCTCCATGCCGCGCAGTTGCGCCGGGCTCAGCGCCTTCTCGTCGCCGCGCACGAAGCGGTCGTAGGGAGTGTCGGCGGCGATCAGCGTGCGCTCGTAAGCGGCGATGGCGGCGGCAATACGCTCGATGGTGATGGGCTGGCCTGCACCGAATGCACGGGCAAAGGGTTCGCGGTAACTGGCATCGTCGCGCACCCGCTGCGCCACCGCGTCCAGCGACGGCATGCCCATCTCCTTCGGATTAACTGGCGGCCCTTTCGCCTGCTCTTCCAGCGAAGCGGCGCGGCCGTCCCAGAACAGCACCGACTGGAACGCCGCGTTCCACACCGTCGGCGCGTTGCGCGCACCGACCTGCCCGCCCACGCCCTGCGAGCCACGGCGGTGGTCCTCGCCCGCACCGCGCCGCACGTCGTGGCAGGAGCTGCACGAGACCGTGCGGTCGATGGACAGTGCCGTATCGTGGAACAGGCGCTCGCCCAACGCCACCTTCTCCGGCGTCGTCGGGTTCCAGGCCGGCGCCGGTGCCGCATCGGGCAAGGTGCGCCATACGTATGCCTTATTCGCATGGAGCGGCAGCACGGCATGATCGGCGCGCTGCCACTCCAGCACCGGCGCCTGCGGTGCGGCGATGTACGGCCTGATGGTCTGCCCGGGGTAATGGACCATCGCGGCGATGATCGCCAGCTTGATGGAGAAGGCGACCATGCCGGAGCCCAGCATCAGCGTCATCGCCCACTTCCTGCCCGTCGATAGCCCGCTCATCGGCCCCAGCTCGAACCGCACCATCAGCAGCAGCACCGCGCAGCCGATGGCCAGCGCGACCAGGCTGACGTTCATGAATCCCAGCAATCCCGCGTGTCCCATCTCATCCTCCCGAAGATAAACAGTACGGACGAGGCTACCGGCAATCGCGCGCATCCTCTGTAGCAAAAGCTACACAAGGCGGCAGTGCAAAAAACGGAAGGCTGAGTAACTTTTGCTACAGATGGGGCGGGCCCGGATCGCTACTTTTGGCAGCGCTACACCTTCGTAGCGAACATCACAGGAGACCAAGATGAAACCGATGCGCTTCTTCCTCGACACCCATGACCGCACCCGCAAGACATTCCCGGAGACACTCTCGCGCGAGGATTTCGAGAAGTTTTATGCACTCTATGAAAAGGCCTGCTACGAGGAGAACGTGGTGCCGATCCGCCTGCACGTGAGCTACGGCGACGGACGCGCGTTCTGCCTGAACATGGCGGAGAACGCCGAGGCGGTGCGGCGCGCGCACGAGCGGGTCGGGCTGCCCTACGATTCGATCACCGAAGTGGCGACAGCCACACCGGGCGATACCTTCTTCCGACGCGCCGCTACCTGAGCCTCAAGCCTGCGCCCTCACGTGAGGGCGCAGCTTCCGATCAGACTCTGCCCGGCAACGCAGCGGTTGTGAGAATCAGACGGATCGGCATCACGTCTGTCTTATTGCTCACCGCTTCCACCAATCCCGCTGCTGTTGCTTATCCATGAATGTCCAGGCAAGGATGCGGCTCTTCTTCTGTCCTTGTGACATCTCTATGGTTCGGCTGTCTGTCGCACCGGCGTACTTCAAAGCGCGATACACGTGCGGCAAAGTGGACGATTTGGAGATCAGCGTGGTGAACCAGAGGCAGTTGCTGTGGCCCGGTACGCTCTCTTCGATCATGCGGGTGACGAATGCTTCTTCGCCGCCCTCGCAGCACAGCTCCAGACCCTGCCCGCCGAAGTTCAGCACGGGATTCTTGTGCTTGTTGCTTTCCTTTCCGAGGTTCTTCCATTTGCGCTGCGAGCCGTTCCTTGCTTCGACTAGGGAGGCATGGAACGGCGGGTTGCATAGCGTGAGGTCGAAGAATTCGTCCGGATAGGTCACGCCTGCGAAAATCGCCGTGGGGGAGTGTTGCAAACGCAACTCGACGGCATCGCTCAGCTGATTCGCATCCAGGATACGTTGCGCGTTCTTCAGCGCTGCCGCATCGGCATCCGTGCCGACGAACTGCCAGCCATACGTGGCATGGCCGATGAGCGGGTAGATGCAGTTCGCGCCCACGCCGATGTCGAGCACGCGCACCGACTTTCCGCGCGGAATATTGCCGCCGTTGCTCTCGCTCAGCAGGTCGGCGAGATAATGCAGGTAGTCCGCGCGGCCGGGGATGGGCGGACACAGATATTGTGCGGGGATATCCCAGTCCCTGATGCCGTAATGATGTTTCAACAGCGCGCGGTTGAGCGCCTTGACGGCGGACGGGTCGGCGAAATCGATCGTCTCATTCCCATGCTCGTTCACCTTCACGAATGCCGCCAGCTCCGGGCTGCTTGCGATGAGCTGCGCGAAGTCGTAGCGCCCCCGATGCAGATTGCGCGGATGCAAATTATTTTTCGTTTCGGCTTGGCTCATGACACAGTTCATAACATTTGTATCCAGCGATTGTAACAGCCGCATACTGGCGCGCCGCGGCAAACACGGCCCGTGAGATTCCGCTAAAATACGCGCCCGAATCTAAGCCGGGGGCCGGATTCGAAATTACCGCCTCGGCAAACAACGAACCCTCTTTCGACAGCATGAACCTCATCATCCAAGCCTCACACGACATCCCCGCCGTCCACATCGACCACCTCGCGCAGCTTTCCGCCGCCGCGCGCGTCGAGCAGGTCGGCACACACCTCTATCGCCTGCGCGACGCGGTGCCGCACGACGGCATCGCACCCTATTGCCTCGAACACCAGCTCGATTACGGCTTCGTGCCGCAGGGCAAGCATCTGTCCGATTTCGGCCTGCTGGTAATGGACATGGATTCCACGCTGATCTCCATCGAGTGCATCGACGAGATCGCCGACATGCAGGGGCTGAAGCCGCAGGTGGCGGAGATCACCGAATCGGCGATGCGCGGCGAGATCGACTTCGCCGAAAGCCTGCGCCGCCGCGTAGCGCTGCTGGAAGGCCTGGATGAAGGTGCGTTGCAGCGCGTGTACGACGAGCGCCTGCAGCTCAATCCCGGCGCGGAGGTCATGCTGGCGGAACTGAAGAAGCACGGCATCAAGACGCTGCTGGTATCCGGCGGCTTCGTGTTCTTCACCGAGCGTCTCAAAGCAAGATTGGGTCTCGACTTCGCCCACGCGAACACGCTGGAGATCGTCGACGGCAAGCTGACGGGCAAGGTGCTGGGCAAGATACTGGATGCACAGGGCAAGGCCGACTGGCTGGTGCATATGCGCGACGAACTCGGGCTCAAGCCGGAAGAAGTCATCGCCATGGGCGACGGCGCAAACGACCTGAAGATGATGGCTCAAGCCGGCATCAGCATTGCCTACCATGCCAAGCCCGTGGTGCGGGTGCAGGCAAGCTATGCGCTGAATTTCGTCGGGCTCGACGGGCTGGTGAATCTGCTGGCTCATTAAACCTACGCCGGACCGGAACCACAGAGACGTAATGTAGGAGCGTGCCTTGCACGCGATTGGGGCCGTTCGCGTGCATAACCAGCCACTTGCCAGCTTGCTGGCTTAGTGGAATGGCTAGTAGTTTCATCAGGGCACGCTCCTACCAAACCATCAGAAACTGCTTTTCAACTTCAATCCCTAGCATCAGCAATCTTGCCGATAGCGCGAAAGCGCGATTCGGTACAAAATGCCCCGGCAGTTCTCGTCCCACCAAGAGGAATCGCGCCATGAACAACCGGATACGCCAGATCGTCGAACAGATCGCCGCGTTGGAGGATGAGCTGAACGCCGCCGTCGAGGAACACGAGCAGCGCCTGCGCTACCAACTGGAGGGCAAGCGCGTGGTGTTCGAGCAGGCCGTTCGTGAAGCCCACCAGCGCGTGAAGCTGGGCGTCTTCCACTGGTTCCTCACCGTCCGCCCGCAGAACTACCTCACCATGCCCGTGATCTACGGCGCAGCCATTCCCTTGGTGCTGTTCGACCTGTGCATCAGCCTCTATCAGTTGATCTGCTTTCCCGTGTACCGCATCGCCCGCGTGAAGCGCGGCGACTACATCGTGTACGACCACCAGCACCTGGCCTACCTGAACATCTTCGAGAAGGCCCACTGCCTGTATTGTTCGTATGCAGTCGGCCTGCTGGCCTATGCGGGAGAGATCGTCGCACGCACCGAGCAGTATTTCTGCCCGATCAAGCACGCGCGCAAGGTGCTCGCAGCGCATTCGCGCTATGACCGTTTCCTCGAGTACGGCGAGGCGGACGACTTCCACGGCAAACTGGAAGCGTTCCGTGCCGAACTCGCCAAAGAAAAAACCGCAGCGGCCTCACGGCCGGAGACAAAGGAACAACCATGACACAGGAAATCAGCACCGAAGTATTACTGGAGAAATATGCCGAACCGGGCGAGACCTCGGTCGATGACGTGCGCCGCCGCGTGGCGCGCGGGCTGGCGCAGGCCGAGAAACCGGAGCAGCGCGCGAAGTGGGAGGAAGAATTCTTCCTCGCGCAGCAGAACGGCTTCGTACCCGCCGGACGCATCAACTCCGCCGCGGGGCTGGACAGCCAGGCCACCCTCATCAACTGCTTCGTGCAGCCGGTGGGCGACGCGATCTCCGGCACCATCGACGGCAAGCCCGGCATCTACGACGCGCTGCAGCAGGCCGCCGAGACCATGCGGCGCGGCGGCGGCGTGGGCTACGACTTCTCCGCCATCCGCCCCGAGGGTGCGCAGGTGAAAGGCACCAACTCGCGAGCCAGCGGCCCGATCTCCTACATGCGCGTGTTCGACCGTTCCTGCGAGACGGTGGAATCGGCCGGCGCGCGCCGCGGCGCCCAGATGGGCGTGCTGCGCTGCGACCATCCCGACATCGAGAAATTCATCCACGCCAAGGACCAGGGCGACCTGCGCAACTTCAACATCTCCGTGGGTGTCACCGACGCGTTGATGCAGGCGGTGGAGCACGACCTGCCGTTCGAGCTGGTGCACAGCGCGACGCCATCCCTTGCGCTCATCGAACAGGGAGCTGTGCAGCGAGCCGACGGCAAGTGGGTATACCGCACCGTGCGCGCCGCCGACCTGTGGAAGCAGATCATGGAAAGCACCTACGATCACGCCGAGCCGGGCGTGCTGTTCATCGACCTGATGAACAGCGACAACAACCTGTCGTATTGCGAAGTGATAGCGGCGACCAACCCCTGCGCCGAACAGCCGCTGCCCGCCTACGGCTGCTGCTGCCTCGGCTCCATCGACCTGACGCGCATGGTGAAGAATCCGTTCACGAACCATGCAGGCTTCGATCACGAGCGGTTCAGGCAACTGGTGCGCGTCTGCGTGCGCATGCTCGACAACGTGCTGGAAGTCAGCGCCTGGCCGCTGCCGGAACAGCAGCAGGAAGCGCAGAACAAACGGCGCATCGGGCTGGGCTTCACCGGACTGGGCGATGCGCTGGCGATGCTGGGCCTGCGCTACGACACCGACGAGGCGCGCGCCTTCGCCGCCGACATCACGCGCATCATGCGCGACGAGGCCTATCTCGCCTCGGTGGAACTGGCGAAAGAGCGCGGCGCATTCCCGCTGCTGGATGTGGAGCAGTATCTCGACGCACCGCGCTTTGCCTCGCGCCTGCCGGACGAAATCAAATCATCGATACGCAACCACGGCATACGCAACAGCCACCTGCTGTCCATCGCGCCCACGGGCACCATCTCGCTGGCGTTCGCCGACAATGCCTCGAACGGCATCGAGCCGCCGTTCTCATGGTTCTACACGCGCAAGAAGCGCATGCCGGACGGCACGACCAAGGACTACCAGGTCGAGGACCATGCCTGGCGTTTGTATAAGGAGATGGGCGGTGACGTGAACCAGCTGCCGTCGGCCTTCGTCACCGCACTGGAGATCTCCGCCATCGACCACATGAAGATGGTGGCCGCCGTCGCTCCGTTCATCGACACCTCGATCAGCAAGACGGTGAACGTGCCCGCCGACTATCCCTACGAGGATTTCAAGGACCTCTACGCCGAGGCGTGGAAGGCCGGGCTGAAGGGACTCGCGACCTATCGCCCGAACGCCGTGCTGGGCGCGGTGCTGTCGGTCACGCCCGCCGCGAAGGAGGAGCAGCCGCAGGATCTGTTGTTCGACCAGGACCGGCGCATCGTGCTTGAAGCCGCCCCCAAGCCCGCCCTCGCCTCGCTGCGCTGGCCGGGCCGCCCCGCGCTGCCCGGCGGCAGCGAAGGCTGGGTGTCGCAGGTGGTCAAGCATCCGCTCGGCAGCTTCGTGGTGTTCATCTCGCACACCACCAACGGCCACAACCATCCGTTCGAGGTGTGGGTGAACGGCTCCGAGCAGCCGCGCGGCCTGGGTGCCTTGGCGAAATCGCTGTCGATGGACATGCGTGCGCGCGACCCGGTGTGGCTGCGCATGAAGCTCGAGATGCTGATGAAGACCGCGGGCGACGATGCCTTCGACATGCCCATGCCGCCCGATGGTGAGGTGAAGCGCATGCCCAGCCTGGTCGCCGCGTTCGCGTACCTGCTGAAATACCGCATCGAAGAGCTCGGCGCGCTGGAGATCGGCGAAGGCGCGACCACGCCGGTGATGGATGCGCTGTTCGCGAAGAAGGAACCGAAGACCGGTACCGACGGCACCATGAGCTGGACGGTGGACATCGCCAACGCGGGCACCGGCGACGATTTCGTGCTCGGCCTCAAGGAACTGGTGCTGCCCGACGGCCAGCGCCGCCCCTATTCGATGTGGCTGTCCGGCGTGTATCCGCGAGCGCTCGACGGGTTGTGCAAGGTGCTGAGCCTGGACATGCGCGTGATCGATCCCGCCTGGATCGGCATGAAGCTTCGCAAGTTGCTGAACTTCGGCGAACCGCTGGGCGACTTCATGGCGCGTGTCCCGGGCGGCAGCAAGATGGAGAGCTACCCCTCGACGGTCTCCTACGTCGCCAAGCTCATCATCCACCGCTACGCCATGCTCGGCATCCTCGATGAGCAGGGCTACCCGGTGCAGCAGATGGGCGTGCTGGAGATCCCCGAGGGCCAGATCAAGCCCACAGGCATCAAGCCGCTGACCGGCAAGGTGTGCAAGGAATGCGGCAACGCCACGCTGATCAGGAAGGACGGCTGCGAGTTCTGCACCAGCTGCGGCGCGATCGGAGCGTGCGGATAGATCAGATCGGCTTCGGTACATTTCGGTTGCGCTAGCTGATGGCAAACTCAAAGGGAGGAAACCATGAAATGGATCACCCGCTCTCACGTCAAAGTCGACCGTGTCGCCTGTCCCTGGCTCATCAGAAAGTTCGTCGACCAGAATGCCGAGTTCTACTTTGTTCCCGCCGACAAGGTGATGGAGGAAGCCGGGCGGCTGGGAGCGATCCCATTCGACGTGCAAGGCGTCGAGCTCGGCCACCATGGCAAGGAATGCTCCTTCGAGGCCGTGCTGAAGAAGTACGATTTGGCCCGCGATCCCGCGCTTGCGCTGCTAGGCAAGATCGTGAACGGCGCCGATACCGACAACACCCTCTGGCAACAGCCCGAAGGTGCCGGCCTGAAGGCCGTCGCCGAAGGTTTTCGTCACTTGAATTACACGGACGATCACCAGATCAACGCCGCCGAGTGGATCGTGTACGACGCGCTCTACGCCTATTGCCGGGAAATGATCCGTCAGGGAAAGGCCAATGGCGCGTTCAAGGATTGACGTCACCCTGCTGTTTGCCACGCGTATCCTGCGCCTGTTCGCCTATGGGCTCCTGTCCGTGGTGCTGGTGCTGTACCTGGCGCAGATCGGGCTGAGCGAAGAAGCCATCGGCGTCCTGCTGAGCCTTACCCTGATTGGCGATGCCGGGATCTCCCTGTGGATCACCACCGCTGCGGACAGGATAGGCAGGAAGCGGATGCTGTTACTGGGTGCGGCACTGATGATCCTGGCGGGCGCAGCCTTTGTCATGACGGACAATCTCGCCGTGCTGATGCTGGCCGCGATCATCGGCGTCATCAGTCCGAGCGGAAATGAGATCGGCCCGTTCCTGTCGATCGAGCAGGCCGCACTCTCCCAGCTCCTGCCGGATGGGCGACGTACCCGGGCATTTGCCTGGTACAACCTCGCCGGCTCGTTCGCGACAGCGTCGGGTGCGTTGGTCGGCGGCTGGATGGCCCATACGCTGCAGGCATCCGGCTACACGGAACTGGAGTCTTATCGCGCGGTGCTGATCGGTTACGCCATTTGCGGAACCGTGCTTGCCGCGGCTTTCCTGTGTCTCTCCTCCGCGATCGAGACTGTCGCCAGACCGTTACCGGCCCGGCAGACGATGGGGCTGCACCGCTCCAGGAAAGTGGTGCTGCGACTGAGCGCCCTATTCGCGCTGGACGCGTTCGCCGGCGGTTTCGTGGTTCAGAGCCTCATCGCGTACTGGTTCCACATCAGGTTCGGGATCGATGCCGGCATGCTTGGCGGTATCTTCTTCGCGGCGAACATCCTTGCCGGGGTCTCCGCCTTGTTGGCCAGCCGCATCGCGGCAAGGATAGGTCTGATCAGGACGATGGTGTTCACGCATATCCCTTCGAACGTCCTGCTGTGTCTGGTGCCGTTCATGCCCAGCCTGCCGCTGGCGACCGGGGTGCTGCTGTTGCGCTTCAGCATCTCGCAGATGGACGTACCGACCCGTCAGTCATACACCATGGCCGTGGTCGCACCGGACGAACGATCTGCGGCCTCCGGAGTCACGACGGTGGCGCGTTCGGTAGGTGCCGCGGTGTCGCCGGCACTGAGCGGGTTGCTCCTTGCCAATCCCCTGCTCTTCGGAGCCCCCTTCGTCATCGCCGGCGGCCTGAAGATCGTCTACGACTTGCTTCTTTATCAGAATTTCCTGTCGCTTAAGCCGCCCGAGGAGAAAAGCGACTCCCCGAGCTTCTAGCCGTTCGGCATCCTCGCCGAGCACGGCTGTCCGGTGCAGCAGATGGGCGTGCAGGATATCCCCGATGGGCAGATCAGCCCATCCGCAGTGGCTGATGCTGGCTCAGCCCGCACTCACCTGAAACTGCTCCGCCAGCCCCTTCATGCGGTTGGCGGTCTGCCGTGCCTGTGTCGCGCTGAAATCGAGTTCGCTCAGCGCGCCGCGCATGGACTCCGTGACTTGCGCCACGCCCTGCACATCCTTGCCGTGGCTGCGTGCGCCGTTCGAGATTTCCTGGATGACGCTGAACATGCGCTCCAGGATGTCCTGCATCGCCGATTTGTCCGAAGCGGCGGCCTCGGCGAGCCTCAGGCTTTCCTCCATGTTCGCCATGCCGGACTCCATGGTGGAAACCGCATCCCGCGCCTGTCCCTGAACCGTCGAGATCATGTGGCTGATCTCGTGGGTGGCCTTCGCCGTCCGTTCCGCCAGTTTGCGCACCTCGTCGGCAACCACCGAGAAGCCCCGCCCTGACTCCCCCGCCCGCGCCGCCTCGATCGCCGCATTCAGCGCCAGCAGGTTGGTCTGATCCGCGATCTCGTTGATGACGTTGACGATCTTCCCGATCTGCACCGTGCTGTCGCTCAGTGTCCGGATGGTGCGCGAGGATTCGTCGATCGAGGTGCGTATGCCCTGCGTCCGGCTCAAGACGATCTCGAACTGAAGCCTGGCTTTTTCCACGGCCTCCTGCATCGCGGCGCGTATCTCACTGGCGGTGCGGTTGGCGACATCGATATCCGCGACCTGCTTCTGCAGCGAAGCCGTGATGTCCTGTATCGCGTCGAGGACCTGGTTGGTGGCATGGGTCGCCTCCCGGTTCCTGGCGGCCATCTGATCCTGAATGGCGTCCATCTCGGCGATGCCGCCGATGACGCGACCGACCGTGCCGTCCAGGTTGTCGATGAAGCTGTTCACCCACTGCGCCACCATGGCCGGTTCGTCGACGACATCCTGTCCGCGCGGGATGCGCTGGGCGAGATTGCCGCCCCCTTCCGCGATGCTGCGCAGCATCCTGCCCATTTCGCGCATGCGCGACACCACCGGACTGGTCCCGAAGCGATAGAAGACGGTCGCCCCGAGCGCGAGCATCAGCAGATTGATCAGCTCGGTTCCCATCGCCCCCAGCGCGAGGCCGTGCCCGACGATCATGCTGACCAGCCACGTGGACAGCACCACCATGAGATAGATGCGCATCATGCGGAAGTTGACGGAACGGAACCGGTACACCTCCTCGAGGTCGGCTTCGCACATCATGCCCCAGGTGTCCGGCGAGCCCGGCAAGCGGAAGGTGACGCCCTTGCCGACCACCGGGACGTGGCGGTAGTCCGGATATCCCGGATACGTCACGAACAGGTTCTGCCCGCGGCTGATGGTTTCGCGCACCCCGGGATGCAAAGCCAGGGTGGCCGGATCGTTGAACACCAGTTCGAATTCGGTGTGGTTGTGCACCCGCACGGTGCCGTAATCCGTGCGCACGCCCTGCTTGAGATTGTCTCCCAGGCTGAAGGCGCCGTCCTCGAAGCGAGAGCGGGATAGCGCGGTGCCCGGCTGCACGGACGGGTCGAAGACCGGTTTCACCATGAACAGGTAGTTATCGCCCGATTCGTGATAGATGTGCCCGGCCTCGCGCTGGATGAGATCGCCCAGCACGTCGTTGGGCACCCTGCCGCACAGGCATCCGGCCGTCGCGCCGTTGCGGTGCAGCGGCAGATAGAACATCAGCGTCACGGCATCGTGGAAACGCGAGGACGACGGGCCGATGCTTAGCGTGTTCTGGTCGATGTACGGCCCGTGCAGGAAACGCTGCTGCAAGCCCAGTTCGATCACGCGCTTATCCAGGTCGGTCTTGCCGATACGCGCGGGATACGATGACGCGAGGACACGCCCGCTCCGGTCGATCACGAACAGCTCGGAAAAGTCCTGAAAACGGGCCTTCTCCAGGTTGCCTTGCACAGCGCCGCAGTCATCGAGGTGCCGCGCGATATCTTCGCCCAGGCTTTCCAGATGATCCCACTGCTGTGCCGCCCAACCCTGCAGGATATTGACGCGGTTCGCCGCGATGCCCTCGAACGTCTGCTCCAGGACCGGATAGCGGAGGCGGTTCACCTGGCAGGCCCAGCGCATGGCGATCTTTCCGGTCTTGCCGAACCACGGCAGCCAGCCTCTTTCGTCTTCCGACAATTGCATCTGATAACTCTTCAGCACGTTGCTGCTCCTTGTGATAATCGCGACATTTGTTGTGATCGCAACAAACACAGAGCAACACTTGTGCCATCTCACGCCAGGCCGGCGATAACGAGGGAAAGCCGGAGTTATGCACCGGGAGGTGGCGCTTTCCGAGGGCGGGTGCACCAGAATGGTGAACGTTCGCATCGCGGCAGGTGCGTGCAGCTGGACTGCCGCGATTCGATTGCCACATAATCCGGCAGACCGGTCTCAGGTACCGGCCATAACACTAGGGAGACGTAACGCGTGAAGCACGAACGAGACACCCTGACTTACCGTTTAGCCGTCAGCACAGCGGCCTTATCGTTAAGCGTCTGCAGTTTGCATGCGACGGCGGCGGGCGCTTCCGGATGCGGCGAGAAGGAGAACGGTTCGCATGTCCTGTGGGAGAACGACCTGTTCACTTCCAAGCTGCTGGGCCGCTCGGACAAGTGGTATACGAACGGCATCAAGCTGGCCTCCAGCTACAAGCCGAACTGTATCCCGGGCTGGGTGCCGGACCGGTTGCACGACACGTTGTCGTCCATGATGAACGACCGGGAATACGACCTCGTGTACGGATTCACCGCCGGACAGCTGATGTTCACACCGAAGAACCTGACCACGCCCCTGCCGCAGCCCATGGACCGCTTCTGGGGCGGCTTGCTGTACACGGGTATGCTGGTGCAACGGCAACCCAAAGGCCATAGGAACGAACTGGAGACGCTGGAAGTCGATTACGGCGTGACCGGCGAACTCTCCGGTGCTCAGCAAGTGCAGAAGCTGATCCACACGCTGAGCAACTCCACCATGCCGCAGGGCTGGAGCAACCAGATCAAGACCGAACCGGCCATCCAGGTCACTTACTCGCGCACCATCCACACGCAAGCCTATTCGATCCCTGGCACAGCGCTGTCATCCGACTTTGCCTGGCACTACGGCGCAGTAGCGGGCACGTTATTCGATTACGTCAACGGTGGACTGACCGCACGGCTCGGCACTAGATTGACGGACGTCACGCCCGGCACCATCGAGAATCCGGCGATAGGCCAGTTCAGCAAGATCGACAATGCCGCCTATTTGCTGGCCCGCCTGGACATGAAGGGCATCGTCCACAACACCTTCATCGACGGCAGCATGCTGCGGTCAGCTCCCCACGCGTCCTATGTAAGCGGCAAATACATCGTGCCCCAGCTCACCCTCGGAGTGGTAGTGGAATGGCAAGGCGAAGGTAACAACGAAGGAAGTCGCCTGAGCATCCTCTTCCATCGCCGCGGGTCGGAATTCAGCTCCCCTGCCGGACCGGCGCCGATATTCAACTTCGGCACCATCGCCTATGAGTGGGACATGTAACGTTAGCCTGGAGGGCTTTCGCTCAGCGTAATCAGCCGCAGGATGATCCTGCCGTTCGGGTCGCGGACCGCGACCTGCCAAGCCTTGATGGGCTTGCCGAAGTGCAGGAGGAACTCAGCGGGTTCTTCACCGGCCGAGACGCTGTCTTTCTCGGCCTGCTCCAGGAACTGAGTGAAGTCGTACTGCATCGCACCGGCCGAAGGAATGCCCAGTAGCACGATAGCCTGGGGCGACGAGGCGAGGATGCGCCAGTCAGGGTCGGCGATCACCACCGCGCCGGGCAATTGCGGGACGATGCCGCTCTTGCCGTATCTCGCCATCATCAGGCTGGCCCGCACCCTGGCCAGCAGTTCCTTCTTGTTGAACGGCTTGCTGATGAAATCGGTGGCGCCGGCCTCGATGCCCATGATACGTTCCTCGGGCTGCGATAGCGCAGTCACCATGATCACCGGCAGCGCGGCGAATTCCGGATCTTCGCGCACTTTCCTGCATACCTCGTAACCCGTCATGCCGGGCATGCGCACATCCAGCAGCATGGCGTCGGGACGTTCTCGGCGCAACACTTCCAGGGACTCCGGACCGCTGAAGGCATCGAGCACGCGGTAGCCGGCAGCGC
>DASTGP010000063.1:0-4684 GCA_035605585.1 Gallionella sp.
CATAGTTCAGCAGCGGCGTCAATGAATTTTCAAATTCCGTTCGGGCTGAGCCTGTCGAAGCCCCTTCAGCGGAAGAAGAACCCTCCGGTGCGAACAAGGCCAGCTTCGCGGGCGGTGCATCGCTCCACGCGGCGGCATCGGCCAAGCCAGGCATGGCGATGGCGTTCAGGCGCTCGCGCAACACCGCTTCCAGTGCGTCTTCCCAGCCGTTCTCGATGCGGATGGATTGCCACAGGCGCGGCAGCTTGTCGAGCTGGTGGCGCTGCAGCCAAGCGTTGAGCTTCTGGTCGTTGTCGAGCCGCTGCTGCAATTGTTCCAAGGCTTGCAGGCGCGCCTCGGTCTGCGCCAGCACGCGCTCCTGCTGCTGCAGCGAACCTCGCTGGTTGCGCCGCTCGTTATCGGCCAGCGGCAACTGTTCCTGCAACTGCGCCAGCTTCTCCACCTGTTCCGCGCGCTCGATCTCCAATTCGGCGACCTGTTGCTGCGCCTCCTGCAGTGCACCGGTATCCGGGTGCGGCAGATTGTCCTTCTCCAGCAACAGGCGAGAACGGCGCGACTCCATCTGCTGGATGGTGCGCTGCAGGTGCTCGCGCTGTGTGTCGGCCAGCTGCAGCTGTTGTTGCAATTGCAGCTGCTCGCGCTGCAGCGCGTTGTAGCGTTCCTGCGCGGCGCGGGCGGCCTCTTCGGCCTGCGGCAGGCTCGCGCCCTCGGCTTCCGCATGCTGCTCGGCTTCCGCCAGCTGGACGACCGCCCCCTCCTGTTGGCGCTGCCAGTGGTCCAGCAGCGCATGCACGCCCTGGCGCTGGTGCTGCTGCTGCTCGATCTGGCGCTTGGTGTTGGCGATCTGCTGCGTCAGGCGCTGGCGCTGGTCGGCGACGTGCCTGATCTGCTGCTCCAGCCGCGCGATCTCGGCATTCGCCGTGTACAGCTCGCCCTGCTTGACGTGCACCGCGTCGGAAAGCTGGTAATGTCCGGCACGCACGGTTTCCAGCCTGCTCTCGATCTCGCGCAGGCGCGCGGTCTCGGCCTCCAGCTCGTTGCGCGTCTTTTCGGTGGACTGCACGTGGCGGACGCGCTGCGCCTCCGCTTCCTGCTTCTTCACCAGCCAGAACAGCTGCTGGGTGGTGTTGCGCTGCGCTTCGAGCGCGCGATATTGCTTCGCCACCTCGGCCTGTTCGCCCAGGTGCACCAGTTGCTTGTCCAGTTCCTGCAGAATGTCGGACACGCGCAGCAGGTTGTCGCGTGTGTCGCCCAAACGCAGCTCGGTCTCACGGCGGCGGTCGCGGTACTTGGACACACCCGCGGCCTCCTCGAGGAAGATGCGCAGCTCCTCGGGCTTGGCCTCGATGATGCGCGAGATCATGCCCTGCTCGATGATGGCGTAGGCGCGCGCGCCGAGGCCGGTGCCGAGGAAGATGTCGGTGATATCCTTGCGGCGGACGTGCTGGTTGTTGATGAAGTAGCTGGAGTCGCCGTCGCGCTGCAGCACGCGCTTGATGGAAATCTCGGCGTAGGTGGACCACTGCCCGGCGGCCTTGCCCAGCGAGTTATCGAAGATCAGTTCGACGCTGGCGCGCGACACCGGCTTACGCTTGCTGGAACCGTTGAAGATCACGTCCTGCATGGTCTCGCCGCGCAGCGCCGACGCCTTGGATTCGCCCAGCACCCAGCGTAAGGCGTCGATCACATTGGACTTGCCGCAGCCGTTCGGGCCGACGACGCCCACGATCTGACCCGGCAGCGGAATGTGCGTGGGATCGACGAAGGACTTAAAACCGGCTAGTTTGATCTGGGTAAGACGCAATTTGGCAGCCACAACGTTTTATAATGCGCACCATTCTAGCGGTCATGGCGAGCCAAGTCACCCCCATCCCGCCAAGACCGCCCCTCTCCCCTGCCCTCTGGTGGAGCAACTAGCCATTCGGCTAAGCGAGCAAACAACGCTCGCCAAGCCGCTGGTTATCCCGCAAGCGGGCGAGGGGGACAAAGTGTCGCTCTGCGACGTTTACATTAATTGAACCGGACAGGCATACCAACATGACTACCCAACCCAGCAAGACCCTCGAAACCTTCCCCAACCCGAACCCCGGCCGGGATTACCACATCCACATGGAGATCCCCGAATTCACCTGCCTGTGCCCCAAGACCGGGCAGCCTGACTTCGCCACGCTGATCCTCGACTACATCGCCGACCAGCAATGCGTCGAGCTGAAGAGCCTCAAGCTCTACATGTGGTCGTTCCGCGAGGAAGGCCATTTCCACGAGGACGTGACCAACCGCATCCTCGACGACCTGGTCGCCGCGACGCAGCCGCGCTTCATGCGCCTGACCGCGAAGTTCTACGTGCGCGGCGGCATCTTCACCAACGTGGTGGCCGAACACCGCAAGCCGGGCTGGCAGCCAGCGCCCTTCGTCGAACTCAGCCAGTTCAGCACGCAGTCGAACACCAGGGGATAACAGGATGGGCTCTACCCATCGCCCATCTCAACACTTGGAGACTCTTGATGACATCTCATTCTGACCCTGTCCACATCATTGACTTTAGAGACCCTTCGAATTGCACGAGAATCGAGTACGCAAAGCCTGGTGAAGAGTTCAACATCCTCGTGCGATTGGAGCGTCCAACTGATTCCCCATCCATCCGAGCCAAGGGTAAGCGAAGTGAAGATGGTTCGACATTTGAGGTCACCGTGGCAACGGAAGACGGGATCGAATCCCACTCGTGTACTTGGGCATTCCTCCAAGAGGCTTTGCAAGTACACCGGAGCACTCCGGGGTAAACGGTTGTGAAAGCAGAAGCGCCCCCTTCGGTCGCTGGGACGCATCTGCGGCACGCGCCTCAGCTACATGTTAGGGCCGTAATCTTATTGCGTTACATCTATGACACAAAATAAACAACAATCTCAGCAACAAACCAACGATACTTTGTCACTAGCCGACTGGCTACAAATTATCAACTTGATTGTTTTAATTGTCGGCGGAATTCTGGGTTATTTCCTAGTTGAGCGAGTAAAGGCAGAAATAGAAGCTACCAAACTCCAACTTGACCAAACAAAGCTATCCATAGATATATCGAAGTTCCTAAACGATATCCGGCCCACACTAAACGACAACTGCTCGGCATGGGCAATATCGCCAGTTCAGGTGAAAGTTTCATGTTCCGTGAAAAATATTGGAGCACACCGTGTCTTGCTCAGCAAACCTCGCGCCAAATTGCGAATTAGAGGCCAAGAAGAATTTATTGATTCAAAGTATTTTGCGCAAAAATTTCTATCCGGCAATGCGTTGCCACCGGGGACTGAAGGATCAACTAGCTACGTTATTGAGACCCCGTCTCCCGCAGACTGGTCTCGTGTAGAGGTTGTCACAGAGTTTGATGCCAAGACAGATGGAATTATTGTCGAGGTCGCAAAAACTACGCTGGCAGGAAAGATTGAACCCAAGCTCATCGATGCGTTATCACATCACGGCTATGCATTTACCAATCAAGTCGATATCGGTGCCCTCGCAAAGAATGTTCAACAGTCCACAACACCCTAACCGTTAAAGGAGCAGCTTCGCAATCTTTTTCCACCGCCCTCAGCCTATCAGTGCGGCAACAGCCGCGCCGACCTCAAAAAGACAAACCGTGCGCGCAGCGCACACAACACCAGTTTTTCATTTCCCCTGAGAGCCGCCTCGCTCAGGCGGAAACGAGCGGTGGGGTTGGGCGAGCACTGTTTGAGCACGTGGCCGCGTAGCGGATCGTGCGAGTTGCGCAGCCCCGCTCGTTTGCGTCTGATCGAGGGAACCTGCGCAGCGGGCGGCGAACCGGGGCGTGCTTTCTTTGATTACTTTCTTTACACGAGTAAAGAAAGTAATCGGCATGCGGGGCCGCTCCCCGCGGTTTTGATTTTGTTTTTAAAGACGTATCAGTGCCGCGTTTCGCTGGTGACTACAGGAGCATCCGTCGCGAACAACTGCGCCGCATCGACCTTATCGAATTCGTAGCGGTGATTGCAGAACTCGCAATGCACCTCGATGGTCTGCCGTTCGGACAGGACCGCCTCGACTTCTTCGACTCCCAGCATCCGCAGCATCTGCGCGACGTTCTCGCGCGAACAGGTGCAATGGAAGAAGACCGGCTGCTCCTCGAACAAGCGCACGTCCTCCTCGTGGTAGAGCCTGTGCAGCAATTCCCGGGTCGGCAACCGCATCAGCTCTTCGTCACGCAAGGTCGCAGCCAGCTGGGTCACGCGCGACCAGGCATCGGCATCTTCCTCGGTCTGTTCCGGCAGCTTCTGCAGCAGCATGCCTGAGGCCGCATGCTCGTTTGCCGCCAGCCACAGCCGCGTCTCCAGCTGTTCGGAACGGGTCATGTAGTTCTGCAGGATTTCCGCGACACTTTCACCTTCCAGCGCGACGATGCCCTGATAAACCTGTTTGCCATTCTTCGGATCGAGGGTGATCACGAAGCGCCCGTCCCCGACGAGTTCGGGCAGGCTGCCATGCAACGGACCTTCCCATTTGGCCGTTGCGCGCAGCTTCAGGTCTCCGCTGCATTCCACCACCAGCAATTTGATCGCCCCGCGCCCCTGTATCTGCAGCACGAGCGAGCCGTCCAGCTTGAGTGTGGCCGCCAACAGCACGGCCGCCGCGCACAGCTCCCCCATCATCTGGCGCAACAGCGGTGGGTAATCGTGGC
>DASTGP010000106.1:0-2298 GCA_035605585.1 Gallionella sp.
AATAGACTTGCGCCGTTACTCAACGGCACCCCGGCAGACCTGCCGTCAGGCCCGGTGAGCAATCACAAATCCGCGGCTTGTTAAGTCGCAATGGATGTTGTTGTTGCTGCATCATACATATTGCGTGCATTTCATAGGCCATTGATGCAAAATCACTTTTGGTCCAGGGGGTGGGTTGAGCAGTTCCACATTGGAAGCACGGTGGGGCTCGCTCTTAAGTCACACCGGTTCCTGTCCAGCTTCACCATGAGCATCGCCATCGAGGTGTCACGCCTTGGCTGGCGGCGCGCGATGGTGGTGTTCATGCTGATTACGGCAAGTATTGGCGTCGTGTTCATGATGCTGAAGGGCTATGAGTACTACCGCGATTACGTCGAGCACATGACGCCTTTTCTGAATCGGCGCTTCGAGCTTGTCGGCGATCCCGCGGCCCGTCTGTTCACCAACCTTTACTTCATCATCACGGGCCTGCACGCGATCCACCTGACGATCGTGATTGCTCACCGGGCCTGACGGCAGGTCTGCCGGGGTGCCGTTGAGTAACGGCGCAAGTCTATTGCGGGCCGGAACTGGCGATGGAGACGAGCTACGCCGGGATCGGGAGAGGCTGACCTTTGAGCGTGAGCAAGATCGCCTCCAGAGCACCGATCCCCCGTCGTCGCGCGGTTTCAACGACGGAGCGCACATCGGCGTGGAGGTTGGCCCCCCAGACCGAGCGGAAGCAGTTGGTCACCTTACGGAACACCGCACTCCACCGCACCGCCTGTTCGGATGCGTTGTTGGTCGGGGGGACATCCGGCTCGGTGAGAAAGACGAACAGATTGTGCTGCCACTTCACCAGGCTGCGGCGGAATGTCTCGGCAACGGCGTTCTCGCCGATCGGCGGCGTGATCATCGCCTGAAGAGCGAGGAAATGCCGCCAGAAGAACGCCTCGAGCGCGCCTGGGCCGTATTGGAGCACGAGGCGGTCGCGGTGGCGCCACACCCGGATGGCGCGGCACAGCAGTGGGATCACCCGCCCGGCCAGAACCGTATCACCGCTGTCAATCGCATACTGCGCGTCACGGAGGAGATGCGCGAGGCACGCCTGATGCTTATCGGCCCACCCGGCCTGCGACCCCAGACGGTCCGATACCCATGCAGGCGGCCTGACACCGTCCAGAAACTGCGCCACCACATCTTTGCCGCGGCCCGGCGCCATGATGAAGCAGCAACTGTCGGGGTTCTGGAAAACCCACAGCCACCAATTGTCCTTGCCAACCCGGAACCGCGTCTCGTCCGATCCGATCACCGTGCCGCTCAGCAAACGCTGGCGGATCGGCGCCACCTGCGCGGCGAACGCCGGAGCCGCCGCCTTGAGCATCGACGCCAGCGCACCCTCGCTCAATCGGACCCCGAACTGCACGTCCAGAAGTGTCGCCGTCCGCTCGTACGAGGTCGCGTGGCAGTGCCGCAGATGCAGCACCGTCGCCCGTAAATTCTCCCCGAACGGCGAGCCCGGCTCCATCCCCGGCGGCGCCGCCTTGAACGCCTTGCAACAGCACGGGCATGTCCCGTGCCGCAGCACCACGCGCGTCGTCACCGCCGGGGCCAGCGGGATCTCGACATGGTCGTAGGTCTCAGCCTCGCTCTGCTCCACCCCGGACACGTCCGCGGCGCAGTGTGGGCAGACCTCCGCTCGCATGTCCTTCACCGCGGTCGGGGTGTCGCACAACAGACGATGCGCACCCGGATGACCACGTCGCGGCTGCGGCTTGTCCGTTGCCGGCTCACCGTTCGCCCCGCCGTTCGGCTTCGTGTCCTGCGACGGCGGCAGGCTCGAATTCTTCGAGGTCTTCGCGGCACGTCCGCGTTTGGCTTGCAACCGCGCAAGCTGATCCTGGAGACCTTTGTTCTCTGCTGCCAGCTTCTCCTTCTCGGCGCGAAGAGCAGCGTTCTCCGCGCACAACTCTTCGATCACCGTCATGGCGACAGTGAACGAGGTCTTACCCTTGAGGCGAATTGCAATCGCTGCCGGGAGCTGGGTCATACCCCGAGTTTACACATGACCTGCTCCAGAAAGCCAAATCAGAATACCCACCTGCGTCATCCGCGGGTTGGTCTTCAGTCTCGCACCCTGTAGCCGGGGCTGAGCAATTCCGTTCGCACTGACCTACTGGCAGACGAAGGTTTTCGAAATCAAGCGCATCTCCACCTTCGTCGCGACCGAGCAAGCCATCATATCCCATGCGCCGCCCGATGAGATCGTGCGTACGTTGCGCGCGCGGTTCGCCAGCGAAAATCATCTGATGACCTATT
>DASTGP010000128.1:0-44200 GCA_035605585.1 Gallionella sp.
TGGGTGATCGTTGATGACGGGTCGACGGATTTGGAATCCGTAAAGCGGCTTGACAGCGTAGCCTCGAGAGATGAACGTATTAAAGTCATCCGTCAAGAAAATGCCGGTCCAAGCGCTGCTCGCAATACGGCCTTCCGGAATGCGAAAGGCCGCTATGTCTGTTTGCTGGATAGCGATGATATGGTTGAGCCTACCTATCTTGAAAAGGCTGCCTGGTTCCTGGATTCGCACCCGGAGTTCGCGTTCTGCAATTCATACAGCGTCATCTTTGGCGAACAGGAATATCTTTGGACGACAGGGTTCGAAAGAGGCAAGGCCCACCTGCAGGCAAATAGCGGCCCCCCGATCTCGCTGATTCGAAGCACGGCATATGCTGAGTGCGGAGGGTTCGACGAGTCAATCCGTATCGGTCACGAAGACTGGGATTTCTGGCTGGCGATGGCCAAGGCAGGACATTGGGGTTACACGATTCCGGAATATTTGCAGTGGTATCGTAAACGTGGCAATGGTCGCTTTGAGCAAATCATGCGATCCGGCAACACCAATGCAGAATTCGAGAAATTGATGCACCGGAAGTATGAGGGCTTGGATAAGCACTTCCCTGCCCCCGCGACACGTTACCCTAGCCCGTATGAAGAAGTCGCGACTGCCCCAGTGATATCAAACCGGCTGAAAAAAAACGCATCGGGTCGCCGGATCATGTTCATCGTTCCATGGATGGTGACCGGCGGCGCAGATCGTGTGAACCTTGATTTGATAGAAGGGCTAATATCCGAAGGTCACGAGGTAACAGTATGTGCGACACTGCGGACTGATCATCAGTGGGAACATCAATTTAGCCGTTTCACGCCTGACATTTTCGTATTGCCAAACTTTTTGTATGTCTCGGATTACCCCAGGTTCCTGGCCTATATGATTGAATCGAGGCAGGTCGATTCAGTAGTAATCACCGGAAGTACAATCGGATATCAGTTGCTTCCATACCTCAGAGCGGTCTCTCCAGATGTGGCGTTTGTCGACATGTCCCATGTTGAAGAGCCCCATTGGCTGAATGGAGGCCATCCGCGGTTTGGAGTGGGTTATCAGGACGTTCTGGACCTAAGCATTGTCACGACTCGGCACTTGGCCGATTGGATGCAAGCGCGCGGCGCTGATGGCGAACGCATAAGGGTGATGTATACGGGGGTCCGTACTGCGGATTTTAAACAGTTGTCTGAGGCACGTGCCTGTGTAAGGGCCGAGTTGGGTATACAAGCTGATATGCCGCTAATCGTATTTGCCGGACGCATCTGTGAGCAGAAGCGCCCGGCGTTACTGGCTGAAATCCTCAAGGCGACGTGTGATCAGGGCCTGAGGTTTCGGGCTTTGGTGATTGGCGACGGCGAGCTACGAGGAGAATTCGAGAAGCTTCTCAAACAGTACTGCCTGACAGACTGTGTGCGAATGCTCGGTTCTGTTCCACACCAACAGTGGCTGAACATACTCGCGGGTGCGGATATATTGCTGATGCCTTCGCAGTACGAGGGTATTTCAATTGCCCTTCTAGAAGCAATAGCTGCGGGAGTTGTACCCGTTGTCGCCAAGGTCGGGGGGCAAGAGGAGATTGTCAGTCCCGAGGCGGGAATCTTGGTTCAGCAGCATTCCGACGAACTGAGAGAGTACGCAACTGCAATTCGTAACTTGCTTTCCGACCCGAACGTTATGGAGCAGATGTCCTTGCAATGCAAGATCCTAGCCGCCACGAAATTGTCATGGCAGAACATGATATGCAACTTCTTGAGCATCCTGAACGAGGCACATCAACTCAAAGTCGAGCAGCCGAGAATTCTCGTTAGCAAGAACTTTGGACTTGAGTTGGCCAAACAGGCGCTGGAATGCAAACGTCTTGGCGAGACGGTAGACTGGCTTTGGGGTGCCAGCCCCAATCCTGATTTGGCAGGGACTTCATCATCTATGACGAAAGCGATTGCGCGATTCGCAATATATTTCAGCAAAACATGGCTGGGACAGAAATTGGTCCGCAACAAACACATAAAGAATATCGGGAAGAGCCTGCTAAGAAGAATGAGAAGTCCAAGTGTTGCATAGATTAGTGTTAGGCCAGCCGGGTCGCCGGAACAATTTGACAGGACGTGAATGAAGATAGCAATTTTTGGAGGCGGGGGCTTCATCGGCTCAACAATTGCAGATCGCTTGTTGCAGGACGGTCATGAGATCCGGGTTTTCGAGCGGCCCAGAGTGGCGCCATATCGAAAATTTGAAGCATCCGAGAAGATTGAGTGGGTGTCGGGAGATTTCTCAAGTGCTCGTGAGGTAAGTGATGCCATCGCTGGTGTGGATGTCATACTGCATTTGATTTCGACCACTTTGCCTAAAAATTCGAATGATGATCCCATCTACGATGTACAGAGCAATGTGATAGCAACATTGCAGTTGCTCAATGCAATGGTGGCTCACAGGGTTCGCAAAATAGTCTTCATTTCTTCCGGCGGTACAGTGTATGGGAATCCGATGTACTTGCCAGTTGATGAGAAGCATCCGACCGATCCTTTGGTGTCCTACGGTATAACCAAACTCACTATTGAGAAGTACCTCCACTTGTACGCTAAGCTACATGGCATCAAGGCTCTTATTTTAAGAGTGGCAAATCCGTATGGCGAGCGCCAGCGTATCGAAACTTCCCAAGGGGCGGTCGGGGTGTTCCTCCATCAAGCTATCAAGGGGCTTCCTATAAGCATATGGGGTGATGGAAGTGTCACACGTGACTATATTCATGTGACAGATGTTGCAGAGGCATTTGTGCGGGCGATTGAATACTCGGGTACAAGGAGCGTATTCAATATCAGTTCAGCACACGGCACTAGCCTGAATGAGCTGATCAGTTTGCTCGAGGATGTTCTTGGTAGGCCGATTGAGCGCCAATATCTGTCGGTGCGTCCATTTGATGTACCCATAAGCGTATTAAGTAACAGTTTGGCGCAGCAAGAACTCGCGTGGTCGCCATCTGTCTCCATGCGAGAAGGTGTTGCCAGGACCGCAGCGTGGATGAAAAGCGAAATGGCCGCGTCGGCAAATTAGTGGTCGGCGAAAGCAGCTCCATGAGGATACTCTTGACGGTCCATCAATTTTTCCCCAAATATGCAGCTGGGACGGAGGTTCTTACTTATTCAGTTGCAAGAGAATTGATTGCACGTGGTCATGAAGTTCGTATTTTTACTGCTCATCCGGTGGAGCAGGAGTTGCCAGATATGGACAGATTCAATGTATATGAGTATGAACGGATTCCAGTTTACCGTTTTCTTCACTCATATATGCCAATGGCGGGGCAGGATTCTAAGGTAGAGTTAAGCTTCGATAATCATCTGGCGGCAGATTTCTTTAAAAAGGCCTTGGCAGAGTATAGGCCTGACCTTGTGCATTTCTTCCATTTGAACAGGCTTGGGTGCGGGCTGGTTGAGCAGGCGGTTAACGAGAGCCTGCCCGCCTACTATACGCCAACCGACTTCTGGGCTATTTGCCCTACTGCTCAACTTGTCTTGTGCGATGGTCGTCCGTGCTCTGGCCCCAGTATGTATGCAGGGAACTGCGTAAAACACTTTGCCGCAAATACCCAGAAGGGGGTTATCGGGACTCTTGCCAGATGGCTACCATTAGTAGCCTCCGAGTGGCTTGCGAAGCTTACCAAAGCCGAGAGGATGCCTCCCTATCCACACAGGATGGAGGTCCAAGCTATTGCATGCCGCTTATCAAGGACAGTTGCCCAGTTAAATCGGCTAAGCAATATTGTTTCCCCAAATAAGTTCATGACGAGCAAACTGGTCCAATACGGAGTCAGGCCGGAGTTGATCACTCAATCAGCATTTGGCGTCGATGTTCCTGGCCATGCGGCACCGCAGCGGAGCGCTATCCGGAATCCGCTTCGTATTGGGTATATTGGCACTCTTGCGCCGCATAAAGGCTGTCATATTCTTATCGAGGCTTTTAATGCTTTGCCTTCAGGATCGGCCATCCTGAAAATATACGGCAACATGCAAGATTTTCCGGAGTACATACTGGAGCTAAGGCGGTTTGCTTCCCGTCAAGAAAATATCGAATTCTGTGGGGTGTTCCACAATTCCAAGATTGCCGAGGTTATGGCAGATATTGATGTGCTGGTTGTTCCCTCGCTTTGGTTTGAAAATACCCCGCTTGTTTTATATTCAGCACAAGCGGCTCGTTGTCCAGTCATCGCATCGGATTTTCCCGGTATCTCTGAAGTGGTCAAAGATCAAATAAATGGCCTGCTTTTTGAACCTGGTAATTCCAAAGCTCTAGAAACACAACTGAGGCGTCTTTTAGGCGAGGCAGGGTTGGCAGAACAATTGAGCGCAAATGCTCAACATCCAAAATCTATAGCTGAATATGTGGATGAGTTGTTGTTAATTTGGCAAAAGAAAAAAATTGGTTAGTCCCCTACGCGAGGGTGTGCTTGGTAAGTTTTTTCAGTAAGAGATTTTGGTGGTGGCGCGCTGATTGCTGCCCAGCTTTGCGTACGCCTAAAACGAAAAGAGGTTTCTTGTGCCAGGCCAATGCGACGTTCAATATGGCGAAATGATTATGAGTTGTGGCAAACGACTATTATGCACATGCTCGGGGCTGACTTTGAGCGATGCCGAAAGCAATACGGAATCGACGCTCAGGCGTGAGGATAGAAAACTGTCAGAGAATTCGACTTTAGGAAGCAAGGTTTCGGTTGTTATCGTCAATTGGAATGGCGCGCGATTTCTGGAGAGATGTTTGGCTGCATTGATGGTGCAAAGTGTTAAACCTCGCGAAATTATACTTGTTGACAATGCCAGTACAGACGGTTCAATCGAAATTGCAGGGAAATTTCCGTCGATAAAGTTACTTGCACTTAGCGAAAATACAGGATTCGCGCGCGGGAACAATATTGCGATCAAAGCGTGTGCTCTTGAATCTGAATGGATTGCTCTCCTCAATCCCGATGCATTTGTCACATCGGACTGGCTGGAGGGGATGTTGGCCGCAGCTCTGCGCAATCCGCATTGCGACGTTTTTGCATGCAAATTAGTGAAAGCGGAAAACATATCTATCGCAGATGGCTGGGGCGATGCATATCATATTAGCGGAAGGGTGTGGAGGCAGGGGCAAGGTGCTCCGGTGTCGAATCTAGCAAATATGGAGTGTGAGGTTTTCTCTCCTTGTGCCGCAGCTGCCCTTTATCGTAGATGCGCCCTGGATGAGGTGGGCGGTTTCGATGAGGACTATTTCTGCTATGTGGAAGATGTCGACCTTGGGTTTCGCCTGCGCCTAGCAGGACGCTGCTGCCTTTATGTGCCACAAGCAATGGTACTGCATGTGGGTTCGGGTACTACAGGAGGACAGCACAGCGATTTTTCGGTGTATCACGGCCATCGCAACCTGATATGGACCTTTGTGAAGGATATGCCGGGGTTGCTGTTCTGGTTGTTGTTGCCACTCCATGTGTTACTGAATCTAGTAAGTATCGTTTGGTTCGGACTGCAGGGAAGGGGACGTATAATTCTGCGGGCGAAGCGCGATGCTTTGTTAGGTTTGCCAAAGATGTGGCGTAAGCGTAGAGAGATTCAAGGCAAACGGGTCGTTTCAATCGGCAGGATTTGGCGGGTGTTGGACAAGAGCATTAAAAGGCTGTGAACGAAGGGTAACAGCACGGTGGGATGCTGAGATGTAACGCGAGCACAATTCCCCGTTTGTCGTGTTGTCGGAAGAACATGATGCTGAAGAAGAATCTCGATGCATGGGCGTGGTGAACGGAATGCCGAAGTAAGGGCGGGGAGTTAAGGCATGAGAGGGAATTCAGACAATATCACACCAGTTTCGGCCGTCGTTGTGAATTACAACGCTGGCCTACTTCTGCGCGATTGCGTGGAGTCGCTGCTGGGGCAGGTGGATGAAGTCGTCATTGTGGACAATGGCTCATCGGACGACAGCCTCGCAATGGTGGAGTCTATTACCGTTGACACTCGGTTGTGTATCGTTCGCAACGGAATGAATCTGGGATTTGCCGTTGCCAGTAATATCGGAGTGAAGGAGGCGACGGGGCGAACAATCCTATTTCTCAACCCGGACTGCATTCTGGCACCGGGCGCCGTCGGCGTGATGCGGGACGAATTGTACGGATCCGGAACGGTGGGGATGGTCGGCGGGTTATTGGTCAACTTGGATGGTTCCGAGCAGGGCGGCGCGCGACGCGCCGTTCCGACGCCTTGGCGTTCGTTTGTCCGGGCGGCCGGGTTGTCGCGATTCGCGCATCGCTGGCCGCGCCTTTTTTTCGATTTCCACCTGCACAAGCAGCCGTTGCCAGAACATCCTATCGAAGTGGAGGCTATCTCCGGCGCGTGCATGCTGGTCCGGCGCGACGCGGTCGATCAGGTCGGGCTGCTGGATGAACAATATTTCATGCACTGCGAGGATCTGGACTGGTGCATGCGCTTCCGCCAAGACGGGTGGCGGATACTTTTTGTGCCGACCGCGCGTGTGATCCATCACAAAGGGTCCTGCAGCAAGTCGCGGCCGGTTTTCGTCGAGTGGCACAAGCATCGCGGCATGGTGCGTTTCTATCGCAAGTTCTTTCGGCACCAGTATCCCGGAGTATTGATGTGGTTGGTGACCCTTGGTGTGGGGCTGCGTTTTGCCGGATTGGCTGTGTATCATACTGTGCAGCGTCCATTCTGTAACACGGAAGCTGCGGACGGAAGCTGTGCACCCCCTTCTTCGGATAAGACCGGCAGTGATCCCGGTACCGGGATCACTTCGCTTCCGCTACATTGCGGAGCCGATTGTGGCGGCACGCCCAATGTCGGAGTGTTCGGAGCGAACAGCATGATCGGCAAGGCTTTGTTGCCCATGCTGGTGGAGTCCGGCCTGCAGGTGCATGCTTATTCCAGAAAGCCCCATTCCGACGAGGGGGGGGTGACCTGGCATCAGGTGCCATCCTCTTCCGGGGATACATTCCATCGGGACATGGCGCGTATCGAGCAGTGGATCTGTCTTGCGCCGATCAAGGTGTTGATGAGCCAACTGGACTTCATCGAATCATGCGGCGCACGGCGGGTGGTCGCGCTTTCCTCCACCAGCCGCTTCACCAAGGTGAGGTCATCCGACCTGGCCGAGCAAGCTCTGGTGAAACACCTCATCGACAGCGAGGAGCGTCTTGCCAATTGGGCGGAGGAGCGGGGCATCGAATGGGTGGTGTTGCGTCCGACATTGGTCTATGGATTCGGGATGGATCGCAACGTCAGCGTGATCACCCGGTTCATACGCCGTTTTGGATTCTTCCCCGTGCTCGGCGCGGCCCGCGGATTGCGCCAGCCGGTGCATGCAGGCGACGTGGCATCGGCCTGCGTTGCGGCGTTGCAGCGGACGGAAGCGACCAATCATGCCTACAACGTTTCGGGCGCGGAAAGATTGACCTACCGTGAAATGGTCGGGCGTTTGTTCGCAATGCTCGGGCGCAAGCCGCGCTTCGTCTCAATCCCGTTGTGGGCGTTCGCCGCGGCGGTAAAGCTGATCAAGGTGTTGCCGCGCTTCAGGAATTGGTCGCCGGCGATGGCGGAACGGATGAACCAGGACATGGTGTTCGATCACGATGAAGCGGCCCGGGATCTTGGCTTTTCTCCCCGGCCTTTTGTGCTGGACAAGACGGACTTGCCACATTCATAGGCGTGGCTAGCCTGAAGGATTGAAGGGCTAATCGTTTCGTGCAAATGGCTGGCCTGTGGCCAGGTCAATGTGTGATGCAACGAGGACCAGAGCGTTGCCGGTTGCGCCTTGATGGTGTGCCACGAACAGGCGGCAGCGTTGCCCCAGTTCGTGGAGCGTCGCCGGGTCATCCAGCAGGCGTTGCGCGGTAGCGGCGAGGCCGGTGGCATCTGCAACCTGGATGGAGCCCCCCGTTTCCACTGCTGAGCGTGCCGCCTCGCTGAAGTTGTACATGTGCGGGCCGACGATGACTGGCGTGCCGACGGCACAGGCCTCGATCAGGTTCTGTCCGCCATAAGGCAGCAGGCTGCCGCCAATGAAGGCGAGGTCGCTCGAGGCGTAGTAGCCGAACATCTCGCCCATGCTATCGCCCAGCACCACTTGCGTATCCGAGGAGACCGGTTGGTCTTCACTACGGCGCTGGAAGCTCAGGCCTCGTTTTTCGATCAGCGCGGCCACATCGCCGAAGCGCTGCGGATGGCGCGGCACGATGACCAGCAGCAGGCCGGGGACCTGTATTTGAGGCAAAGCGTCGAGCAGCAATTCTTCCTCGCCTTCGCGGGTGCTGGCCGCCAGCAATACTTTTCTTTCCGCGCCGAACTGTTCGCGCAGCCGTTTTCCCAGCTCCAGCATGGCGGCGGGAGGCTCGATGTCGAACTTGAGGTTGCCCATCACCGACAAGTTCTTTGCGCCGAGGCGTGCAAGGCGTCCGGCGTCTTCTTCCGTCTGCGCCGCAACGGCGGCGAGCGAGCCCAGTGCCTCCCCGGTCAGCCGCGCGAAGCGTCCGTAGCCGCGCGCGGACTTTTCCGACATGCGCGCGTTGAGCAGGAGCAGCGGCACATCGGTGCTGCGGCAGGCATGGATCAGGTTGAACCAGATCTCGGTCTCCATCAGGAGACCGAGCCGGGGGCGGAAATGGCAGAGGAAACGCGTCACCGCGAACGGGTAGTCGTAGGGCAGGTAGGCGCGCAATACGCGGTCGCCGTAAAGCTGCTCGCCGGTGGCGCGTCCCGTGGGAGTGGTGTGGGTGATGAGAATGTCGTGCTCCGGGAATGTTTCCAGCAGCTTCGCGACCAGGCTTTGTGTGGCGCGGGTTTCTCCCACCGAGACGGCGTGCAGCCAGATGATCGGCTTGTCGCTGCGGCAGCGGTAGAAGCCGAAACGTTCCGGAATGTGGTTCAGGTATTCCGGCTGTTTGCGGCTGCGCCACAACAAATGGAACAGGATGTAGGGCAGCAGCAGCCACAATCCCAGCGTGTAGAGGACGCGCGGCTTAATCATGTGCGTCGGCTTGTTCAAGGGCGGCGAGGACCGCATCGACAGAGGGCGACTTGCCCTTCCCGCCGAGACTGATCGCTCGAGTGCCTGCGTAAAGCCCGGTCAGGCCCGGATCGGTTGCGGTGTAGATGCCGACGGTCGGCACATCCAGCGCGGCGGCAAGATGCGCCAAACCGGTATCCACGCCGATCACGGCACGGGCGTGACCGAGCAGGGCGGCGGCCTGGTCGAGGTCGATGCGCGGCGGACAGACCGCATCGGGGATGGATGGGACGAGCCGTTCGCTGCGAGCCTTTTCCTTTTCGTTGCCCCAAGGCAGTACCGCGCGCAATCCGGCATCGCGCAGGCGCAGGCCGAGTGCGATCCAGTTCTGCTCGTCCCACAATTTGTCATCTCGGCTGGTGGCGTGCAGCAGCACGACATACGGCGCGTCCGGCAGCCAGGGCAACTCGAGTTGCGGCGCGCGGATGCCGTAGTTTGGCGCACCTTGCGGGACATAGCCCAGCGCCAGTCCGGCCAGTTGACGGTTGCGTTCGACCGCGTGCAGGTTTTTGGCGACACCGAACGTGCGGTCGTAGAACAGGCTGGCAAGCGGTTCGCGCGCGCTGCTCCAATCGTAACCGCAGCGACTGGCGGAGGCGCAGCGGGTGAACAGTGCGCTTTTCAGCAGGCCTTGGGTGTCCACGGCGATATCGAAGCGTTGCGCGCTCAGGTTACGGCAGACCGATAACAGTTCGCCGCGCGACTGCCACCACGATTTGCGCCAGCGGCGCATGGCGACGGGGATAATTCCGGCGACATCGGGGTGCAGTACTGGTAACTGCGCGAAGTTCTCCTCCACGACCCAGCTGATACGGGCACCGGGGTGCACGCGCCGGATATCGGCGACGACCGGCAGGTTGTGGATGACGTCTCCCAGCGACGAGGTCTTGATCAGCAGGATGTTCGACGGTTCCGAAGGGATGGTCATGTAGGGAGAGTCTGTTGCAGAGCGGGAGGATGAAGGCGAATCTTAAATGATGGGCAATGGCTTAGGAAGGGGCACAGCAGGCCGGAGATGTTAGAATGCGGCACAATTTTCCGCTCGTTTGGTGCATGGCAGTTTACTTCTCTCCTCTTGTCGCATTTCTGGTTGCAGTCGCCGTGTCGAAGGCATTGCTTGCCAGCCGTCTGAGCAAGTCGATCAGCGATGTGCCGAATGAGCGCTCGTTGCATGCCATGCCGATTCCCCGTGTGGGCGGTGTCGGACTGATGGCAGGCGCGCTGGCCGGCTGGCTGTGGATGGCCGGGCTGCCCGATTGGCGGGTGTCGGTCCCCCTGCTGCTGCTCTTCGGTGTGTCGATGTTTGACGATGCGCGCGGCATGTCGGTAAGGGTGCGCCTGCTGGCACACATGGCGGCGGCCGCCATACTGGTCGCAGGCGCCGGCATGCATTGGGCATTGGGCATCGCGGTCGTGTTGCTGGTGGTCTGGATGACCAACCTTTACAACTTCATGGATGGTTCCGACGGGCTCGCAGGCGGCATGGCGTTGTTCGGCTTCGGCTGGTACGGCGTGGCAGCATTGGCGCAGGGGGCAGAGAGTTTTGCGCTGGTGAACCTTGCGTTGAGCGCTGCGGCCCTGGGTTTCCTTCTGTTCAACTTTCATCCGGCCAGGATGTTCATGGGCGATGCGGGCTCCATCCCGTTGGGATTCCTTGCCGCAGCGTTGGGCCTGCTAGGCTGGCAGGAGGGGTTGTGGCCGGCCTGGTATCCGCCGCTGGTGTTTTCCCCCTTCGTGGTGGACGCCAGTGTGACGTTGTTTAAGAGGTTGTTGCGCGGCGAAAAGCTGTCGCAAGCTCACCGCAGTCACTATTACCAGCGGCTGGTACAGATGGGATGGGGGCATCGCAACACGGCGCTGGCCGAGTATTTGCTGATGTTCACCGCCGGAGCTTGCGGGCTGTGGAGCCTGGGTCAGGGGGCGGTGGTGCAACTGGCCGTGTTGCTGCTCTGGTTGCTGGTGTACTCAGGCCTGATGGTTTGGCTGGATGCATGTTGGAAACGGTTCATGGGGTCGAAACTGAATGATTAAACCGGGAACGCGGACATTCCTTGCTGTGGCGCACGATTCGGTCGCAGTCGTGCTTGCCTGGAGCGTCGCCTATCTGTTGCGCTTCAATTTCGAATTGCCCGATGATTTTGCCACTGAATTGCGCCAGACCCTGATTTGGGTGGTGCCGCTGCAAGTGGCGATCTTCTGGGGTCTCGGCCTTTACAAGGGGATCTGGCGCTATGCCAGCCTCGCCGACTTGCGCCGCATCGTGCTGGCGGTGCTGGTGGCTGCCGTGTCCATTCCTTTCGTGTTGTGGATGTTTCGCATCGGCGCGGTTGTGCCGCGCTCGGTGCTGGTGATCAACCCTCTGTTGCTGGTGTTGCTGATGGGGGGAAGCCGCCTGCTCTATCGTTTATGGAAGGAGCAGGGACTTTACGGCGAGATCAAGCTGCACGGCGAGCCGGTGCTGATCCTGGGCGCGGGCGATGCCGCGGTCAGCTTGTCGAAAGAGTTGACCAAGAGTCGCGACTGGCGTCCTGTAGGATTTTTGGACGACGACTCCGGCAAACAGGGGCTGGTGCTGAACGGCATCAAGGTCCTGGGCGGACTGGAGCAGGCCGCCAGCCACGCGGAACGTCTCGGCGTGGCCCAGGCGATCGTTGCCATGCCCGCCGCTTCGCACCAACAGCGCAAGCGGGCCATCGAGTTGTGCAACCAGGCCGGGATCAAGGTACTTACCGTGCCGTCGTTCGACGACCTGATGAGCGGTCGGGTCGCGGTCACGCAGTTGCGGCCCATCGAACTGGATGACCTGCTCGGGCGCGATCCGGTGCAACTGGACGATGCGGGACTGCACGGCCTGCTGACCGACAAGGCGGTCATGGTGACAGGCGCGGGTGGCTCGATCGGTTCCGAACTGTGTCGCCAGATCGCCCGCTTTGCGCCGGCCAAGCTGGTGCTGTTCGAGTCCAGCGAATTCGCCCTGTACACCATCGAGCAGGAATTGAAACAGAGTTTCCCGTCGCTCGACTTCGCCTGCCTGGTCGGCGATGTGCGCGATGCGGCCCGGGTGGACGAAGTGCTTGCGCAGTACCGGCCGGCGGCTGTGTTTCATGCCGCGGCGTACAAGCATGTGCCGATGATGGAGCGGCACAACGCCTGGCAGGCGATCCGAAACAACGTTCTGGGCACGTGGACGGTGGCGCGGTCCGCGCAGCAGCATGGCGTGGACAAGTTCGTGCTGATCTCCACCGACAAGGCGGTGAATCCGACCAACGTGATGGGTGCATCCAAGCGGCTGGCCGAGATGGTATGCCAGGCGCTGCAGCCGTCCGGCGATACCCGCTTTGTCATGGTGCGCTTCGGCAATGTACTGGGCAGCACTGGCAGCGTGATCCCGAAATTCCGCGAGCAGATCGCGCAGGGCGGGCCGATCACGGTCACCCACCCCGAGATCACCCGCTACTTCATGTCCATACCCGAGGCGGCTCAGCTGGTGTTGCAGGCGGGCTTGATGGGACGTGGCGGAGAGATCTTCGTGCTCGACATGGGCGAGCCGGTGAAGATCGTCGATCTGGCGAAGGACCTGATCCGTCTGTCCGGATTTGCAGAAGAGGATATCAGGATCGAGTTTACCGGCCTGCGGCCCGGCGAAAAGCTCTATGAGGAGTTGCTGGCGGACAACGAACATACACTGCCCACCCCTCATCCCAAGCTGCGCATCGCCCAGGCGCAGCAAGCCGATGCGGCATGGCTGGCCAGTCTGCTGGATTGGACGGGCTCGGCCACCATGGCTGACGAAGAAGTGCGCTCGGCGCTGAAGGGATGGGTGCCCGAGTATTGCCCGGATACCGGTGGCCAGCAATGAAATCGATGGTCGCATGGCTCCAACGCTTCGTTAATCCACCGGCACGGATAAGCACGATATTGATTGGGGTCGCGGTGCCGATCTCGGTGGCGCTGGATAACCTGTTGCTGGCGGTCGTGCTGCTGGGAGCTATCTTCAATGCGAGGATAGTTTGGCGACTTGCCGTCCATCATCCCGTTGCGCGTGCGGCTTGGCTGTTGTTCCTCGCGCTGGCGCTCGCCATGTCCTGGGGTGCAACCCCGTTGCGGGAGGCGGCCGGCATCCTTGGCAAATACATCGACCTGGCGTTCATTCCCTTGTTCATGCTGATGCTTGCCGGCGGAGGGGCGAGGCGCTGGGCGCAACATGCTTTCCTTGCGGCGATGGGGCTGACCCTGTCACTGTCCTTTCTGGTGGGACTGAAAATATTGCCGCTGGGTCACTGGATGAGCGAGTTTTCCTCGATAGACA
Organism: Gallionella sp.; assembly: GCA_035605585.1. Classification (GTDB taxonomy): domain Bacteria; phylum Pseudomonadota; class Gammaproteobacteria; order Burkholderiales; family Gallionellaceae; genus Gallionella. The sequence goes on from DASTGP010000128.1 coordinate 13,373, forward strand.
ACCCGGTCATCTTTCACAGCCACATTACGCAAAACAACATGATGGCATTTGCCGCATTTCTCGCTCTGCTTAATGCGCGCGAGGCGGTGTCTTTGCGGGTGCGCTTGGCATGGGGGGCATTCGTCCTGCTGGCTGTCACGAATGTGCTGTTCATGGTGCAGGGGCGCACCGGGTACGGGATCATGCTGGTGCTGCTGGGGTGGTTCGCCTGGGCGACGCTGGCCCGTCGCGCGGCAGAGCGCGGCAGGGAATGGGGATGGCGGCAGGGCGCTGCAGTCGGGTTGACTTGCGTCATTCTTGCCGTTTCGGCATACCTTGCTTCCCCCCGTCTGCACGAGCGCGTGTCCCTGATCGCGGCGGAATATCAGGCATGGCAGAAAGACAGGAGCGACGCGGGCTCTTCCACCGGACAGCGGCTGAATTTCTATTCCAATACGCTGCAGATTGTTGCGGATCATCCCTTGCTCGGTGTCGGGACGGGTGGTTTCCCCGCTGCCTATGCGCAACAGACGCAGGGCATGGAGGTGATGAAGACGCATAATCCGCACAACGAATACCTGATGATCGCGGTGCAGACCGGCGTGGTTGGCCTGGCTTTGCTGCTGTATCTGTTCTACACGCAATGGCGGTATGCGCCATTGCTGCCGAGTGCGTTCGAGCAGGATGCGGCGCGCGGCTTGGTGCTCGCATATGCGCTGAACTGCGGGCTGAATTCCTCGCTGCTGGATCACGCGGACGGCCTGTTCTTCGCATTCATGACGGCGGTGCTGTTTGCCGGCATGAAGCGGGAGAAAAAGCATGGGTGATAAAACTACTAGCCATCTGACTAGCCCAGCAAAAGACGCTGGGCAAGTCATTGGTTATAAGCTTTCGGTCATCGTCATTACCAAGAACGAAGCGGCGGACATCCGCGCCTGTCTGGAATCGGTGGCCTGGGCAGACGAGATCGTGGTGGTGGATTCCGGCAGCACGGACGACACCGTTGCGATCGCGCGCGAATTTACGGCGCAGGTCTATGAACACGGCTGGCCCGGTTTCGGCAAACAGAAGAACCGCGCACTGGATTACGCAACCGGCGACTGGGTGCTGTCGCTGGATGCGGACGAGCGCGTGACGCCCGAGCTGCGCGCAGCGATCGAGGCCGTGCTGTGCAACGAAACCGATGCCTGCGAGGCCTACCTGGTCTCGCGCCTGTCCAGTTACTGCGGCCGCTTCATGCGCCATTCTGGCTGGTATCCGGACCGCATCGTGAGGTTGTTCCGGCGCGGCTCTGCGCGTTTCTCCGACGACCTGGTGCATGAGCGACTGCTGGTTGAGGGCCGCATCGGCCAACTCGATGGAGAGCTGCTGCACTATGCCTTCGACGACGCGGAGGAAGTGCTGCACAAGATGGACATGTATTCCACCGCGGGCGCGCAGAGACTCAAACAGCAGGGTCGCAAGGCGACGCTGACCGGCGCGGTGCTGCGCGGCATGTGGAGCTTCGTGCGCACCTGGGTGCTGCGCGGCGGTTTCCTCGACGGGCGCGAAGGCTTCATGCTCGCGGTGTCCAATGCCGAGGGCACGTACTACCGTTACATCAAGCTGATGCTGCTGAATCGCAAACCATGATGCGCATCGCACTCATCGTCACTACCTACAACCGTCCCGATGCGCTGGTCGCCGTGCTGGAAGGCTGCCTCGCTCAGCGTGATGAGAACTTCGAGGTGATCGTCGCAGACGACGGTTCGACCGGTGAGACCGCGGAAGTGGTGCGGCAGTACCAGGCGCGCGCACCGTTCAGACTCACGCATGTCTGGCAGGAGGACTTGGGCTTCCGCGCCGCGGCGATCCGCAACCGCGCGGTGGCCGCGACGGATGCGGACTACATCGTGTTCACCGACGGCGATTGTGTGCCGCCGCCGGACTTCCTTGCCAGCCACCGCCGCCTCGCAGAACGCGGCTGGTTCCTCGCGGGCAACCGCCTGATGCTGATGCCGGAGTTCACGCGGCAGGTGCTGGGGGAAAAACTGCCCATCCATCTCTGGCGCACGCGAGACTGGCTGCTCGCGCGCTGGCGCCGCCACATCCTGCGCTGGCTGCCGTTCATCCGCCTGCCGGATTGGGACTGGCTGCGCAAGCGCACGCCGCGTCGCTGGGAGGGTGTGAAGACCTGCAACCTGTCGGCGTGGCGCGACGACCTGCTGAGCGTCAACGGTTTCGACGAGTCCTATACCGGCTGGGGGCTGGAGGATTCCGACTTGGTGATCCGCCTCCTGCGCGCGGGGGTGAAACACAAGAACGCGCGTTTCTCCGTGCCGCTGTTCCATCTCTGGCACGCCGAGAACGACCGCAGCAATCTCGACGAGAACCGGCAGCGTCTGGAGGCGGTGCTCAAGGCAAGCGACATCCGCGCGCGCAAAGGACTGGACCAATACCTGTAGCCTGCACGGGCGATCCGGTATGGGGCGGAATCTCAAGGAGGGAATGGTGATACTGAGGGAACTGAACAAGGCTTACCGGTTTCTCCGGGCGCTGCCCAAGTCAGTGTACTTCAACTTCAAATATCTCGAAGCGAGGCATGCGATCAGGCTGCCGGTGCTTATCTCGCATCGTGTTTCGCTGGACCTTGTGAAGGGGCGGGTCATCGTGGAAGATCCGTCGACGTTCTCGGTCCGGATAGGTTTCGACCGCGCCGGTATTTCGGATGAAAGTGCGGGTTCCGTCTGGCAGGTGTCCGGTACCGTGGTCTTCAAGGGCAGGACCCGCATCGGCCCGTCGGCCAAGATCGTCGCCGCGGGCACGATGGTCTTTGGAGACAACTTCAACGCGGGCAGCGGTGTGTCTTTCTATTGCGCAAAGGAAGTCGTCTTCGGGGACGGCTGCCTGTTGTCGTGGGATATCACGCTGATGGACCATGATTTCCACGAGATCAGGGAACTGGGCAGCGACGCCCTGGTTAATCCTCCCAAAGAGATCGTTGTTGGAAACGGCGTCTGGATCGGTTGCAACGCGACCCTGCTGAAGGGGAGCGGATGCGATGACGGTTGCGTTGTCGCAGCCGGGGCACTGCTCAACAAGCGGTTTGAAGGCGCAAACCAGATACTCGGAGGCAATCCGCCGCGCGTCCTGAAACAGAATGTCTACTGGCGGCCGTAACAGGTGGGCAATTGCTTCGAGTCACATTCCGATGATTGATAAAAGTACGTCCGATAAATTGAGAATTCTGCACGTCGTGCGCCGTTACGGTCCTGTCGGCGGCATGGAGCGCTACGTGTGGGAGCTGACGCGCGAGCTCGCCGCGCTGGGCCATGAGGTCGAGGTGGTGTGCGAGCGATGCCATGCGGAACTGCCGCAGGGCATCGCCGTGCACGAGCTCGGAGAGATCGCGTGGCGCCCTCGCTGGCTGTCGCTGCTGCGCTTCGGCTGGCGTGTCGAGGACTGGCTGAAGAACAATCCGCGTCCGGGCTGGGTCATCCACAGCAACGAGCGCCTGTCGATCCATCAGGTGACCACTTTTCACGGTCCTCCGTTCGCGACCGTGCGCGACATGCCGTGGTGGCGCAAGCTGTCGGTGCGTGTGGCGATGCAGCTCTATCTGGAGCGTCGCGAACTCGTGACGGCCTGCGCCATCGTGCCCAATTCCGATTTCATCGGTAAACAGCTCGCACACTATTACCCCGAGTTCGCGCACAAGCTGACCGATCCCGTCGTGCCCGGCGTGGCGGCGATGCCGGTTCGCGAGGACAGGGCTGTTCCCTTCGACGGCGGCGTGGTCGGCTTCGTCGGCAAGGAGTGGCAGCGCAAAGGACTACCGCTTGCCGCCGAGATCGTCAGACGTCTGCGCCTGAAGCGCCCGCAGCTGGAACTCTGGGTGGTGGGGCCCCAGCCGCAGGAAGTGCAGCATCTGTTCACGGACTGGCAGGGAGGCTACCGCCTGCTGGGCTGGAACCCGCAGGCGCCGTATGCGCAATTCGATGCGCTGCTGCATCCGGCGCGCGCCGAGCCCTACGGCATGGTGATCTCCGAGGCGATGTCCGCGCGCGTGCCGGTGGTCGTGTCGGATGTGTGTGGCGCAACGGCACATATTGGACCCGATGCGGGCGAAGTGTTGTCATTGGCCGAGCTTCCGGAGGCATGGGTCGATGCGGTCGAGCGGCAACTGTCGCGCACTGCTCCGGCGCCGCAATTCGTGCGCGGCTGGCGCGAGGTCGCACGGGAATATGAGACAATCTACCGCGAAATTTCTTGAAGCGAATCCGAAATGAACCACTCCGAAAACCGTTATTTGCAAACCTGCCCGGTCGGCTGCAACGCGCCGCTGGAAACGACCGAATACGAATTGCCTGAAGGCCCCTTGCTGCGCTGCACGTCGTGCGGCCAATTGCTCAGCCAGTGCACCGAAGCGCGCTATTGGGAATCGATGCAGGAATTCGACGATCCTCAAGGAACGTTGCCGAATGCGCGCTCCGAAGAGCGGCGTTTCCGCCGCAGCAAGAAATTCCTCGACCGCATCGCCGCGCTGCTGCAACAACAGCCGTCGCAGATCCGTTTGTTGGATGTAGGCTGTTCCAGCGGCGCGTTCCTTGGTGCCGCGGTGAAACTGGGCTACGCCGCGGAAGGCGTGGAGCCCGCGCCCAAAGCCGCCGCGACAGCACAGGCGGCGGGCCTGAAAGTGAATCAGGGGCTGCTGCACGAGGTCGGTTATGCCGACGGCCAGTTCGACGCGGTGACGCTGTTCGAGGTGATCGAGCACCTCAAGCATCCCCAGGAATTGCTGCAGGAATGCCGCCGCATCCTGCGCCCGGGCGGCATCCTGCTGGTCGGCACCGGCAACGCCGGAAGTTGGAGCATGGCCGCGATGGGGGCGAAGTGGGAGTACCTCAGCATTGCCGCGCATGGCGGGCATGTCAGTTTCTTTACGCCCGCATCGCTGGGAAGGCTGGCGCAACAATCGGGTTTCTCGGTCGCATTCGTACGCACCCGCGGCGTGCGCTTCTGCGACAAGGGCGACTGCGCGAGCCCAGTCTACAGCCTGGCCAAGGTCGCCGGCGAGCTGGCCAACCCGCTGGCGATGTTGCTCGACAAGGGCAGCGACATGGCTGTCTATCTGCGGCGCGACTGAACTCATTTTTGAGGTGGAGCCGTTGTAGGAGCGTGTCCTGCGCGAATCATTGTCGCGTGCACCCGCAAGGGGTACGCGGTGGTTGTATGGGGCGTACGCCCCGACAACACACGCAGCAAGGCACGCTCCTACAAAAATCTGCCGGGTTTTTCAGGATCGATTGGTTGCCTGGATTATTTGGCTTCGGCGCAAGCCGCGCCGCGGCACAGCAGGAAGGTCTGGTCGCCGGCCACCTTGTACGTCTCCACCAGCTCTCCCAATGCGGGATCGGCTTTCATCGACAGCAGGAACCCCGAATCGAATTGTACCGGCGGGAAAGTCAGCGGCGCTTGAGGGAAGCGCGTCGCATCGATGTGACTGGTAATTGACAGGCCGATCGAGCGCACGTCGTTGACGTAAAGCGGGAAACCGCGGGTGCGTTCCATGATGGCCTGCGCCGCCTGCGTGTAGTTCTCCCCCCGGTAATGGCTCTGGTAATAGGGGAACAAGGCCAGCGCGAACACGAGCTTGAACGCGATGATGCCGGCGAACCAGCGCAACGCCAGGGTCCTGGCCGCGTCTCCGGCGCGCCAGATGACCCGCGCGCTGACCAGTGCGATGAGCGGATAGACGGGCAGCAGGTAACGTATGCTGCTCTGCGGAGACAGCCAATAGGGCAGGAAGCACAGGCTGGTGACCAGCAGCACCGCCCGGAAGTTCTCCGGTGCGCTATCCGGCTGTACACGTTTGCGGGCCAGCAGATAGACCGCAAGCAGTACCGCCGGAGAAAGCCGGAATGCTGTTTCCAGCGGGAAGGCCAGCAGATGCTTGAAGTAGCTGGGCAGGTCTTGTGCAGACAGCTTGCGCGCGATCTCGTCCAGCATGCCGGCGCTGTGTCCGCTAGCATGGGGTGTCAGCGTGAACCACGCGAAGGGCACGAACAACGCCAGCGCGAAGATGAGCAGGCTTGCCGGCGACAGCAGGAATCTACGCGCGGGCCGTTGCCACAGCAATACCAGGCCCGCCGTGCCGTAGAAGATGTACGCGGTGAAGGCCTTGGACAGCATCGCGCAACTTACCAGCAATATGGAAACCAGCAGCCAACCCTTGTGCCTTTCGATGGCGGCGACCCATAGCGTGGCCATCGCGCCGAAGGTGAAGAAGGCGAAAACCGGATCGGTGTAGCTCAGCCAGCCGCGATAGAGCAACAGGTCGGCCAGCGACAAGGCGGCCAGCGCGGCAAACAATGCGAACGACTTGTCGGCAAACAGCTTCCGGCCCAGCCAGTACAACCAGCCGACCATGCCCAGCGTCGCAGCAACCGACATTGTCCGTGCGGCGATGGCGACATGCTGCCAGCCGATCAGGTTGGCCAGCGGCATGATCAGCCAGTTCACCAGCGGCGGGCGCCCGTTGTCGGCGCCGTACATGATCTGCTGCAGCCAGTTTTGCTGGTGCCACATCTCCATCGACGTGATGGTATAGATACCTTCCTCCCCGACCAGATAGAAGAACAGCGTGGGCAGGAAGCTCAGTGCGCCGAGCATCACCAGCCACAGGGTCGGGCTTTCCGGTTTCCGGATCATCATGTGTCTTTAATCTCTTCGAAGGACGAAGCGGCTCGTCAGGAAGGTAACGGGAATGGTCGCGGCGATCACCCCTGCCATCGCCAGCGCGGGCGATACGCCGGCATTGTCAACCAGCAGCCAGAGTACCAGCGCGCCCAGGCCATACTGGATGAGGTACACGACGGGAAAGGCCAGAAAGCTCTGAAGGCTGACGCGTTGCCTGAAGACGAAGCGGACGTTCAGGAAGTAGGAAATCACGATGCCGATGCAATAGGCCAGAGAATAGGCGATCAGGTAAGGGAAAAAGCCGAGCAGCAACAGATATAGCAGATAGCTCGACACGGTATTCGCCCCCCCGACGAGCAGGAAGCGGAAAAACTCGCCGCGGAGGTTCTTCATGCGGGCCGATGCGTCCATTCAGGGCTGCTTGCCGATCAGCGCTTCGAATTCGCTGTAATTCCTGATGTAGTCGCCGGCGTCGTAGTAGTCCGAGGCGAACACCAGCAGCACGGCATCGCTGGAGTATTTGTACTGCGTGCCCCACACCATGGCGGGCAGGTAGATGCCCAGATTGGGGCGATCCAGCACATATTCGCAGCGGTTCTTGCCGTCGTCCGCGACCACCGTGCAACTGCCCCTGACGCAGATCAGGAACTGCTGGCAATGGCGGTGCGCATGCTCGCCGCGAATCTCGCGGCTGGGAACGTCGAACACGAGGAAATAGCGTTTCGGCTGGAACGGAATTGAGCGCTCGAACTCCCCCACGCTCAGGCTGCCGCGCATGTCTTCGATATACGGCAGTTCGTGCAGGGTGACGCCGCCGACTCCGGTCGGAACGACCTTGCCTGCTTCCGCGCCGGCAGTCTTTGCGGCAGGCGCAGTATCCTGCGTGCCGACGTAGCCGACGATGCGGGCGGGATTGCCGACGGCGATGGCATTCGGAGGTACCGAGCGTGTGATCACCGCGCCCGCTCCGATCATCGCCCCCGTGCCGATCTCTAGGCCGGGCAGGATGGTCGCATTGGCGCCGATGGATGCGCCTTTGCGGACGACGGTCTTTGCGAATTGTTCTGGATAGATCTTGCTGCGCGGGAAGCGGTCGTTGGTGAAAGTGGCGTTCGGGCCGATGAACACATCGTCCTCAATGACCAGGCCGTCCCACAGTTGCACGCCGCATTTCACCGTGACGCGATTGCCCAGGGTGACGTCGTTCTCGATGAACACGCCGTCGCAGATGTTGCAGTCTGCTCCGACGACAGCCTTGGGCAGGATATGGGCGAAGGCCCAGACTCGGGTGTTGTCCCCGATGCTGGTGGATTCGCAGATCGCTTTCTCGTGCACGAAATAATTTGCCATGATTCTTTCCGATCGAGTTACTTGTTGTTGCCGGACATGCCGTCGAACTTCTGTTCGAGCATGACCACCGAAAGCGGACGTCCCTTGGTGTTCTCGTAGGCACGCCAGGCATAGGCGCCGATGATGCCGATGCCGAGCGAATTCAACGCGCCGAAGAAGATCACGGTCAGCACGGTAGCGGCATAGCCGGGGACGGCGATGTCGCCGAAGATCTTCGCGAGGATGATGCTGGCGCCCAGCATCGCGGAAGCAATGATCCCGAGCACGCCGAACGCGGTCAGCAGCCGGACCGGCAGGTCGGTGAACGAGAATACGCTGTCGAGCAGGTAGTTGATCTTCTTCTTCAGCGTCCACGCGCTCTTTCCGTGCTGGCGCAGACGCCGCTCGTAGGAGACCTCGGCGCGGCGGAATCCCAGCCAGAAGATCAGTCCGACCAGCGAGCTGTTCGCTTCCTCCAGCGACAGCAGGTGGTCGCGGAATGTCCGGTTGCAGCCGAACACGTCCACACCCTTTTCCGGGATGTCGTGGACGATGAATTTCTTGTACAGCTTCCAGAACAGGTCGGAGGTGAGTCTGGTCATCAACGGGTCAGCGCGGTTTTCGCGACATCCCACCACGACGTCGCAGTCTCCCGCAGCCAGCTTCTTGAGGAACTGCAGCACCAACTCCGGCGGTTCCTGGAGGTCGGCGGCGATGACGCCGAAGTACTGGCCGGTCGCGGCCTGCAGCCCGGTGCGGATCGCGGCAAAGGAGCCGAAGTTGCGCGAATGCAGCAGCAGTTGCGAGGCGAAAGGCGCGGCGGGCAGGGCTTGGGCGAGGATGGCGTAGCTGTTGTCGGGGCTGCCGTCCACGACGAAGACCACCTTGACCGCACAACCGAAGTCCTGCCTGGCCTGACGCGCGACATCCGACAATGCCGCGACCAGAGTTGGTATCGATCCCTCGTTGCGGTAGACGGGGATCACGACGGATAGCGTATTCACCATGAGTTCATGCGGGCGATGATGAAATCGACTTCGTCGTCCGACAGTTCCGGGAAGCACGGCAACGTCAGCACCTCGCCGCATGCCTGCGCGGTGACGGGCAGGTGCACGCCTTCGAACAGATGGCGGCAGGCTTCCTGTGCATAGTCGGGAACGGGATAGTGCACGTCGGTGGGGATGCCGGCACCGGCAAGGTGCTGCTTCAGGCCATCCCGCTCGGGCGACCTGACTACATACAGGTGGGCCACATAGTCGTTGCCATGGATCGCCGGGACGGTCACCTTCGGATGTTTGATCCCGGTCGAATAGCGCGCGGCGATCTCGCGGCGGCGCGCATTCCACTGGTCGAGTCGCGGCAGCATCACACGCAACACAGCCGCCTGCATCTCGTCCAGCCGGCTGTTGCACCCGCCGGGAAGTGCAACGTGATATTTGCCGCTCCAGCCGTACTGCCGCAGTTGGCGGACCTTGCCGGCGAGGTCGTCGCGAGAAGTGACGATGGCGCCACCGTCGCCCAGCGCGCCCAGGTTCTTCGTTGGATAGAAGCTGAAGCAGGCGATGTCCCCGAAGGAGCCGGCCTTGCGGCCGTCCAGTTCCGCTCCATGTGACTGTGCGCAGTCTTCGATGACGGGTATGCCGCGGGTGCGGGCCAGTTCCCTCACCGGTTTGATGTCGCCGAGCAAGCCATAGAGATGAGTGACGATGATGGCGTCGACTTTCTGCCGTTCCAGCAGGCGAGCGACGTCCGCGATATCCATGAGCAGCGTATCGGGGCGTACATCGGCATACAACGGCTTGGCGCCGGTCGCGAGTATGGCGACGGTGCTGTACATGCCGGCATTCGCCACCGTCAGCACGGTCTTGCCTTCGCCGATATCCAGTGCGCGCAAAGCCAGTTCCAGCGCGTCCGTTCCGTTCGCCAGCGACACGCAGTGACCGGCGCCGCAATAGGATGCGAACTCCGCCTCGAAGGCGGACACCTCGGGGCCGAGGACGAACCAGCCGCTGTAGAGCACGCGCTCGATGGCGGCGCTCAATTCATTCTGCATGGATAGCGTGTGCCGCCCCAAGTCGTTTATCGCTTTCAAAGGCTGCATGGGATTCAGTTTCTGGTTCTGGATACGGAGTCGGGTCGCGTCGCAACGGGAATGCCGCCATTTTGCCAGAAATCCCGGAATACCTTGCGGTAACAGGCGGGGTCGGCATGGTGCTCATCGAGGAACTCGACGGAAGTGCAGCCGAATTTCTCGCTCTTCCCCAGATCCACTACGATGCCGTCGTTCTCTGCAGCCCACGAATCCAGGTCCTGTTTCGTACGCCGCAGGTAGGTCGAATATTCCGGGTGCTTCATGAGCGCCGCTTCCAGGCCGGGCATCAACGGCGGCATGTAAAGGATGAGCGTCCCGCCTTTGGCCTTGATGTCCCTGTTCAGTGTCGCCAGCCGGTCGAACAGGCCGCGATCGATCGCGCCTTGGGTATGCTGGAGTGCGCGTGCGTACTTCGAGCTGGACGCCAACGCGCCGATGATCAGACGGTTGGCGTTATCTATGTGGTTGTAATCGGCATAGGTGGCGCTGCCGTCGTCGCGGAAGCCGTTGCACGAACCGCGGTTGTGGATGCCGAAATCCTTGCCCTTCGACTTGCCGTCGGGGCACAGGTACTCGTCGCTGCCGAGTTGCAGGAAGTATTCGCGGAAGGTCTGGAACGGGTGCGGCGACTTGGCCATGTTGCGCAACACCCACCCCAGCTTGGCCATGCGCGGATAGGAAACGGCCTCCTGCAGGGTGGCCCAGAATCCGGGTGCGTCGCCCTTTGCGGCGACCGAGTCACGTTTGGGCAGGGACAGGTCGGCGGCTGGGATGTTTGCGGGTTCGTAGACAAAACCTAGTGACCAATCCAGCGCGATGATGTAATGCTTGATCTGCGGCACATGGTTAACCAGGTACTCCGCCTGCGCGATGCTCGCGGTCAACGGGCTGCCGCTCTGCGTGAAGTTATACAGGTGCCAGCCCGGCGGCATCATGGTGCTGTCTATCGGCATGCCGGTGGAAGAACCGAAGATCATGGTGTCGGTCTCGGCCAGCCGGTCGTTCAGGCGCAATGTCTTGAACAGGCCGTTGGCGCCCATGGTCGGGGTGTAGGTGATGCCGTGGGTCTGGTGTTGCCAGTCGCTGGCTGCGAACGAGATGGCCGGGATGTTGCCTTCGTTCCTGATCAGCAGCCAGTTGAGGACGACCGCGGGCAACAAGGTGAGGCAGCAGAAGAACAGCAGCCAGAGCAGATAGCGTTTGTGTCTCATCAGAACTGGAAATACAGGAAAGTGGATTGCTGCGACAGGTTGATCAATGCCGCAAAGGCCAGGCCCCAGATCAGCGCGGCAGCCCAGAAATTGGGCAGCCATTCCAATCGGGTCTTCGCAGCCGGTACTGGCGCATCAAGTGCGGGACGGAACGATTGCATGATGGTCTGGGTGTTGGGTGCCAGCCACACGACGAGCAGCAGGATCCAGATCCAGTTCATCATGCCGGCGGTGGCAAGACCGTTGCTGGGGGCGAACCATCCGTGCGCGTCCAGCCAAGCGTGCACCTCCGGATAGCGCGTGAACCAGTTGTCCGGCAAGACCACTCCGTGCGATCCGAACATGACCTGGACGATATTCAGGGCGGTGGGCAGATCGCTGGCGCGGAAGAACACCCAGGCAACCGTGACCGAGAGAAAAGTGATCAACACGGCCAGTCTATGCATGGGCCACGATAGTGGAGCTTTGGGATTCTGGCCGAGCATCTTGCGCAGCGACTGCCAGCCGTGGTTCACCATCAGGAACAGGCCGTGCAGTCCGCCCCAGATCACGAAGGTCCAGCCGGCACCGTGCCACAGGCCGCCCAGCAGCATGGTGGTCATGAGGTTCACGTAACGGTGAAACTTGCTCTTGCGGTTGCCGCCCAAGGGGATGTACAGGTAGTCGCGCAGGAAGCGAGACAGCGTCATGTGCCAGCGCCGCCAGAACTCGATGATGTTCACCGATTTGTACGGCGAGTGGAAGTTGAGCGGCAGCACCACCCCGAACATGCGCGACAGGCCGATGGCCATGTCCGAATAGCCTGAGAAGTCGAAGTACAGCTGCAGTCCGTAGCACAGCGCTCCGCCCCAGGCCTCGACGAAGGTCAACTGGATGCCGGAAGCGGGGGCGTCGAACACCGTCGGCACATAAAAGGCGATGCCGTCCGCCACCACCACCTTCTTGAACAAGCCGATGATGAATATCGTGCCGCCCACGGCCATGTTCTCGTAGCTGAAACGGTACGTCGAAGCATGGGCGAACTGCGGCATCATCTCCTTGTGGTGCAGCACCGGCCCCGCGATCAGGTGCGGAAAATAGGTCACGAACAGCGTGTAATGGACGAAGTTATACTCCTTCACCTCCCCCCGGTAGGTATCGACCAGGAAGGCGATCTGGGTGAAGGTGAAGAACGAGATGCCCAGCGGCAGCATGATCTCGCCCAGGCTCCACGACGTCCCCGCCACATCATTGATGCTGCCGACGAAGAAGTTGGCGTACTTGTAATAGGCCAGCAGGGCCAGGTTGGAGGCGATGGCCACGACCAGCAAGCGCTTCTTGCGCACCTCCTCGCGCCGCACCCCCGCCTTGGCGATCCACAGGCCGAAAGCGTAGTTGCAGACGATGGAACCCAGCAGCAAGCCGATATAGGCCGGATTCCAGTAGCCATAAAAAAGCAGCGAAGCCAGCGCGAGCCAGCCAGCGGCGAAGGCATGGCTGAGCCGGGCCAGCCAGAAAAAACCGATCAGCACTACCGGCAGGTAGGCGAAGATGAAGGCGTAGGAATTGAACAGCATGGTGCGCTAGCAGCGGGTTTCAGTCCGCGGACGGACAGGCAACTTGAGTTTCATGGGAGTGCAAAGGAAATCTGGTACGCTATTTTACAGGCAAACACGATTGGGAAACGCGATGGCGATTTATGCGGTAGGCGATGTGCAGGGCTGTCACACCGAACTGGTGCAGTTGCTCGAGACCATTCGCTTCGATCAGGCGCAGGACAAGCTCTGGCTGGTCGGCGACCTGGTGAATCGCGGCCCCGGCTCGCTGGAGGTGCTGCGCCTGGTGAAGTCGCTGGGCGACAGTGCCATTACCGTGCTGGGCAACCACGACCTGCACCTGCTCGCCGTTGCTGCGGGCACCGCGGAACTGCATCGTACCGATACGTTGGACGAGGTGCTTGATGCGCCGGATCGCGACGAGTTGCTGCACTGGCTGCGCCACCAGCGCTTGCTGCATGCCGAGGGCGGCTACGTGCTGGTGCACGCCGGCCTGTTGCCGCAGTGGAGCGTCGAACAGACACTCGGCCTTGCCCGCGAGGTGGAGGCCGCCCTGCAAAGCGACGACTATGTCACTTTCCTCGCGCGCATGTACGGCAACAGCCCGCACGGCTGGTCCGACGACCTCACCGGCCAAAAGCGCCTGCGCGTGATCGTCAACGCGCTGACGCGCATGCGCATCTGCACCGACAGCGGCGAGATGGAATTCAAGTTCAAGGGCGAATACCCGAATATTCCCGCAGGCTACCGCGCCTGGTTCGAGGTACCGGGCCGCGCCAGCCGAGACGTCACGGTGATCTTTGGCCACTGGTCGGCGCTGGGCCTGCTGCTCAAGGAAAATGCCATCGCGCTGGATACCGGCTGCCTCTGGGGCGGCCCGATGACCGCCATCCGCCTCGAAGACCGCAAGCTGTTCCAGGTCGAGTGCCGCAATCCCGTGGCGAAGCACTGGTGACCGCGAGGAGTTTTTGAGACTATATCGCAGCAGTAGGATGGGTTGAGCGCAGCGATCCCATCAATCAAAGTCAAAACCGCCGGGGTTGCCCGGCAGCAAGTTACTTTCTTTTGCGTCGCCAAAAGAAAGTAGCCCAAGAAAAGGCGACCCCGGTTTGCCGCCCACTTCGTGGATTCCCTGCGTTGCTCGACTGGTCAGGCGGCTGCGGAACTCGCGCTACGCGCTCAGACAGTCCTCGCCGACACCCCCCGACCAGCCTCCGCTACTCGGCGGCGCACAGGGGAGAAAAAGCGAAATTCAAAAGCATTCAGGGATGGCGGGCAATTGCCCACCATCCCTGAATTTATGAAAAGTGCGAAGCGTAGCGCATTGAACAGAGACAGTTACTACGCAGACGAAACAGTTCGTTTTCAGTGTCTGCGCGTTTTTCGTGACTCACTTTTTGTCAGTATCAACGTTATGCGGTTCAAGTTTCTGTGGCTGTGTGTTCCCAGCCTCCGCCGTTTGAGGAAACAGAGCATTTGTATAAAGTGTGGCACCAACACTCAAGAAAAAACCGACAAGGACGCCCCAAAATAACTTCTGTCTGATGCCTTCACGATGATTGTAGGATGCCGCCTGCTCTCCCCAATGAAAAGACGATTCAGGGCCAACCCATTTCGCAATCAACCGATTGCGGGGCTCTAATGTCCCTGCGGATAATACGATGCAGGCCATGCTGATTACAGCTTTTAGCGTCGGGATAACACTTAGTGGAAGAAATTGCCCCAGTGTGTTTGCATTCGTAATGGAAATTAAGCCCATCGTTATTGCAATGTAAAAAATTATAAGCAACCAAGTTGGAATATGCTTGGCTACGAATGTTCTTACAATTTGAGGTTCGACTTCATCTGCCAGCAAAAGAGCCCAATTTCTATCTTCAGAGGAAACATCAATTTTTTGCTTATTACCTTTAGTAGAAAAAGCTACGGCAACGATCCAATCCCCATCCAAAGGCTGAGCTGTTCTATTTGGATCAGCATTTCTTAGTTCAATCCTTAAGAGTTGAATTCGACGTCCTGGTGTATTGGCGTCTGACAAGACATCTTCAAGACGTGTGGTTTCATAAAAACGATCGTCTTCGCGACGGACGTGAAAAACAACGGCGCAGGGGTGTGAAAGGTCTTTTGCTCTTGCTTCAAGAATGCCGACAATTCTGCGGATTCCATCCTCATCAAGAATAAAGAACTTTTCCAATTCACGGGAAACCCCAGAATGTAGATTCATTTTTGATAATGCCGCTGACTGATTCATAACCGCATCCTGTATCCATTGATAGATGACATCTGTTTATCCATTCTGCTTGATCGTTACAATATCTTCAATCAAAACAGTATGTACAGTTTCTAGGTAACCATCCGGGCAAATGCGCCACACCTGTTGCGCCTTATTAAATTAAAGCCCTAGTGGGCTGCCGCCCACTAGGGCTTAATGCTTTTGCATTTATTTGTTCTCCCCTGTGCGCCGCCGAGTAGCGGAGGCTGGTCAGGGGTAGTCGGCGAGGACTGTCTGAGCGCGTAGCGCGAGTTCCGCAGCCGCCTGACCAGTCGAGCAACGCAGGGAACCCCGTAGGGGCGGCAAACCGGGATCGCCTTTTCTTGGGTTACTTTCTTTTGGCGACGCAAAAGAAAGTGACTAGCTGTCGGGCTACCCCCGACGGTTTTCGATGGGTATCGCTGCGCTCAACCCATCCTACACGCTTTGCCCATCGTGCATTGAGCGATCACTATCTCCGCCGTTGCATCGGCACGCCTGGAGTACGCCCCTCGATATGCCGGAAAGTGATACGTCCCTTGCTCAGATCATAGGGAGATATTTCCAGCGAAACCTTGTCGCCGGCGATGATGCGGATGTGGTTCTTCTTCATCTTGCCGGCGCTGTAGGCGATGAGGGGATGGCCGTTTTCCAGCGTAACGCGATAACGTGAATCCGGCAGGACTTCGTCCACCACGCCGTTCATCTCAAGGAGTTCTTCCTTGGCCATTTATTCGGCCCCGCGGATGTTCGACGCCTGCTGGCCTTTGGGACCTGCGGTGATGTCGAAACTCACGCGCTGGCCTTCTGCCAGCGTCTTGAACCCCGAACCCTGGATTGCGGAAAAATGCGCGAAGAGGTCATCGCCGCCATCCTCGGGGGTGATGAAACCGAACCCCTTGGAGTCGTTGAACCACTTTACGGTACCTGTTGCCATGTCTTGAATCTCCTGAAAACAAACAAAAGAGGGAATGCCCCCGGTCGGGGCGATGGTCAAGACGGCAAGGAGATGAGGGGAGGAATACCGCAGGGTGCGGGTACTGAACCGGGCAGCAACGACAGTGCTTGAGAATCGCTGGCGCGCACTATGCGCCGTATCGGTGGCAATAGCAATCGAAAATCAGCTGAGCTTAACCAACAGTCCTTGCATCATCTGTTCCGCCTGCCGCGCATAACCTCCTCCGAACAGATTGGCATGGTTGAGGATGTGGTACAGGTTGTACAGCTCCTTGCGCACCGCGTAGCCTTCATCCAGCGGATAGCTTGCGCGATAGGCCGCGTAGAAATCGGTGCCGTAGCCGCCGAACAGTTCCGTCATCGCGAGGTCACACTCGCGGTCACCGTGGTAGGTCGCGGGGTCGAAGAGGGCGGGTGTGCCGTTGGCGAGATAAGCGTGATTGCCGCTCCACAGGTCGCCGTGCAGCAGCGAGGGTTGCGGCGTGTATCCGTCGAAGAAGGCGGGCAGCGCATCCAGCAGTTTTTCGCCCAAGCGTTGCAACTGACCGCTGAGGCCATTCTTCGCCGCAAACTGCAATTGAAAACCCAGCCGCCGTTCGCGCCAGAACGTCACCCAGTCGTCCGTCCAGCCGTTCGGCTGCGGCGTGGTGCCGATGAAGTTATCTTGCGCAAAACCGAATTGTTTCGCTGTGCAACGGTGCAGCGCAGCAAGCTGTTCGCCGAGCAGTCTTGCGTTGCCGTGCCCGTTCAGGGCCAGGTGTTCGAGCACGAGAAACGAGTGAGAACCGCAGATGCCGTGCGTTACCGGCTGCGGCACGCGGATGGTGTCCGTGGCGGCGATCGCTTCGAGCCCGGCGGTTTCCGCGATGAACATGGAATGGTGGCGCGCATCGTTGAGCTTGATGAAGTAGCGCGCACCATCTACACCATCCAGCGTGTACGCCTCGTTGATGCAACCGCCACCGCTGGCGCGCCGGCCTGCGAGGCGAAATTCCTTGCCAGTGGCCGAGGAGATCGCGGCGGCGATGGCGGCCCAATCGGTCATCGGGGCTTGGCGGGCTCCTGTGCCGGGTTGGATGCGGGAGACGGTTCGGTTGCGGGAATGTGCTCGACGCGCTCCTCGCCGTTCTTGCGCACCACGCGCACCAGGTCGCCCACACTGAAGGCATCGGGCTTGCCGGGCTGCATCACGTAGGTGCTCTTGCCGGTCTCATCCAGCCTGACCCAGATCTCGAGGCCGGGCGTGGTGGCGATGCCCGCCTGCTGGCCCAGCGTGCTGCCGACCACGCCGCCCAGTATCGAGCCGACCACCCCTCCGCGTCCGCCGCCGCTCGCACCGCCGACCTGGCCGAACACGCCGCCGACGTTTGCGCCGGCATACGAGCTCGCATCCAGTTCGATGGGCGTGACGCTTTCGATCACGCCCACTTTGACGACTTCCTTGGGTGCCTCGGCTGGACGGCTGCCGATTCCGCCCGGCCCACCGGCGCAACCGGCGAGCAGCAGGGCAACGATGAACAGCAGTCTGCGCATGTTTACAGCGGCACGGCGAAACCGAAGTGCTGCTGGAACTGCGCCTTCAGCTCGTCTTTCGTCGGCGCGTGGTTCTGGCCGCCGCGGCTGGCGATCTTGATGGTGCCGAGCAGCGAGGCCAGGCGACCGGTGGTCTCCCAGTCCCAGCCCTGCTGGATGCCGTGCAGCAGACCGGCGCGGTAGGCATCGCCGCAACCAGTCGGGTCGATCACCGCAGTGGGCTTGGCGCAGGGAATGACGATCTCCTTGCCGTCTGCGTAGATGGTGGAGCCTTCGCCGCCGCGGGTGACGATGAAGGCGCGTGTCTGCTTCGCGAGTTCCTCGATCTTCTTGCCGGTCTTGTCCTGCAGCAGTTGCGCCTCGTAGTCGTTCACCGTCACGTAGTCGGCCTGATCGACGAAGCGCAGCAGCTCCTCGCCCCCGAACATCGGCATGCCCTGGCCCGGATCGAACACCCAGGGGATGCCCGCCTCATGGAATTGGCGAGCGTGCTGCAACATGCCTTCGCGCCCGTCGGGAGACACGATGCCGAGGCTGACGTCGCTCGCGTCGCCGACGCTGTTCTGCTCGGAGAAACTCATCGCGCCGGGATGGAACGCGGTGATCTGGTTGTCGTCGAGGTCGGTGGTGATGAACGCCTGACCGGTGTAGCTGCCGGAGATGTGGCGGATGTGGGCCTGCGACAGGTCGAGCTTCTGCAGGCGCAGCGCGTAGGTGGAAAAATCGTCGCCCACCGTCGCCATGATCATCGGGTTGCCGCCCAGCAGCTTAAGGTTGTAGGCGATGTTGCCGGCGCAGCCGCCGAACTCGCGGCGCATCTCGGGAACGAGGAAGGCGACGTTGAGGATGTGGATCTGCTCGGGCAGGATGTGTTTCTTGAACTGGTCGGGGAACACCATGATGGTGTCGTAGGCCATGGAGCCGCAAATGAGCGTGTTCATAGTGTTGAGCCGGTTGAAATGAATGAAGCCGCGATTATAAATGCCGCCGCAGAATCCTGTCTTGGTTCCGCTGCCAGCCGGAAAAATATATAGGCCTTTGGGGAGATTGCCTCGGCGGCGAGACTCGGTTACGGTGACGGCCGTCGAATGAATATACGTCGTTTTACTTTACGTAATAACTCATGCCCCATCGCTACCTTCTCTACATCGACATCCTCGGGTTTTCGGACTTGGTCGCAAAAGATATTGGAAAGATCGACGACCTATACGAGGTTCTTGCGAGCCTTCATGCGCACAATCACAACGCTTTTAAGTGCATCATCTTTTCTGACACGATGCTGGTGTACAACCTGACATTCTCAGGTGGGCTGCATGAACCAGAGTATTACCTGATGTTCATGTGTGAGTTTGCGCGCGATCTCTTACATCGCTTAACGAAGCGCGGAGTTTTCTTCCGCGCAGTAATTACCCAAGGCGATTTTCAGCACTACGAATTGAATTCAATACCGTGCTTCTTCGGAGCTTCGCTAATCCACGCTTACAAATCAGAAAAAAAGATTAAGGCAATTGGTCTGTTTTTGGAAAACTCCTTAAGGAAATACTGTGACATTTTTCCAAAACGCCGATTTAACGCGGAATTCGACTTCGTTTATATCACCCAGGCATTGGACGACCTCGAACAAGAAAGCGGAGGGATATTCCCATTAGATGCATGGTATATCGAAGATACGGATTTGATCTGGATGGTAACCCCTGAGTTACTTCATCTGGTAGATCTCTACACACGTGCCTCAAGTACACTACCAGAATCGGTAAAGCGGAAATACCGCACGAGCATCAAATTTTATGAGCGTCAGTATCCCGCCGTAACGGCGTTTTTGAAGAACAACGCTTTTGACATCACGAAGTTTTCGCCAAAGGCAAACTGGCAGCAAGTACTGGATCGCCATCCTGAAGGGATGTCATGGGCAGTGAAGACTCGAAATGAGTTCTAACTCTACCGCGGAGCGGACGCTTTTCCTTTCGGCTCGATCCCGCTCACTTCCACATTGCCGCTATAGAAACCTCACTTCATTCGTTCATCGTCGGTTACGCTGCGCTAACCCGACCTACTATCTCCCGTAGTTGTCCTCGTAGCGCTGTATGTCGTCCTCGCCGAGGTATTCGCCCACCTGCACCTCGACGATGTGCAGCGGCTCGTCGCCGTGATTTTCCAGCCGGTGTTTTGCACCGACCGGAATATAGCTGCTCTGGTTTTTGTGCACGGTGGTGACCTCATCACCGTTGGTGACCGTGGCCTTGCCTGACACCACGACCCAGTGTTCCGAGCGCCGCTTGTGGCTCTGCAGGCTGAGGCATGCGCCGGGCGCGACCTCGATGCGCTTGATCTTGAAATTGCTCGGCTCTTCGCCCAGCACGGTGTAGCTGCCCCACGGGCGGCGGACCTGGGTGTGGTGAACGTGCTCCGTCGCACCCTGTTGCGCGAGTTGATCGACGATGTCGCGCACCTTCTGCGTCTGGTCTTTTTTTGAGATGAGGATGGCATCGTCGGTCTCCACGATGCACAGGTCCTCGACTCCGATGGCGGCGATCAGGCGTTTGCCGGATTGGATCAGGCTGCCCTTGCAGTCCAGGGCGATGACGTTGCCCCGCAATGCGTTGCCGTCCACGTCCTTGTCGGCGATTTCGTGCACCGCGTGCCAGCTGCCCACATCGCTCCAGCCGATGTCGCAGGGGATGAGCGCGACATTGGTGGATTTCTCCAGCACGCCGTGATCGATGGAGATCGATGGCATGCGCGCGAAGTGGTTCTCCACCGCTCGTTGGAAGTCGCCCGTGGCACGCGCCTCGGCGGCGATGTCCTCGATCACTTCGTGCGCCTCGGGCAAATAGCGGCGCAGCTCTGAAAGAATGGTCGACGCGCGCCACACGAACATACCCGAGTTCCAGTAGTAGCCGCCCTCCTGCAGGAAGCGTGCGGCGGTTTCCGGATCGGGTTTTTCGACGAAGCGCTCCACTGCGCGTATCCCCTGCGCATCGCCAGCATGTGCCTTGATGTAGCCGAAGCCGCTGTCGGGGTGCGTGGGCTCGATACCGAAGGTGACGAGCCGTCCGTCCTGCGCCGCATCTATGGCATGGCACAGGTGCATCCTGAAACAGGCTTCGTTCCTGATGATGTGGTCAGCGGGCAATATCACCATTACGGGGTCGGAGCCATCCATTGTCAGAGAGGCTGCCGCCAGCGCGATCGCAGGCGCAGTGTTTCGTCCGACAGGTTCGAACAGAGATCGGTAGGGTTGCAGCGCATGGTAAGCCTCGCCTTTGGCATAGGCCTCCTGGGTGACGATCAGCACATCCTTGCCGTCGACCAGCGGCGCAAGCCGGTCGATGGTCGCCTGCAACAGGCAGCCGTCGCCGTCCAGCGCGAGGAATTGCTTGGGACGGTGCTGGCGCGACAATGGCCACAACCGGCTGCCGCTGCCGCCCGCGAGGATCACCGCATGTACTTGACTATCGTTCATGTGCGCTCCGGATGCCTCGTTATTATGGGCGTACCAGTTTCTTCGCGATGCCGGCGACGTGGCTGCCCTGGAAGCGCGCGATGGTCAGCTCGTTTGCGGAAGGATGGCGCGACCCGTCGGGGTTGGCCAGCGTCGAGGCGCCGTAGGGCGAACCGCCGGTGATCTCGCCCATGTTCATCAGTTCGACGCAGGTATAGGGCACGCCGACGATGACCATGCCTTGGTGCAGCAATGTGGTGTGGAACGAAGTGATGGTGGTCTCCTGTCCACCGTGCTGTGTGGCGGTCGAGGCGAACACGCTGGCCACCTTGCCGACCAGCGCACCTTTCATCCACAGCGATCCGGTCTGGTCGAGGAAATTGCGCATCTGCGCACACATGTTGCCGAAGCGGGTCGGCGTGCCGAAGATGATGGCGTCGTAGTCGGGCAATTCCGCCACGGTCGCGATGGGTGCTTTCTGGTCCAGCTTTGCGCCAGCCTTGCGCGCCACCTCTTCGGGCACCAGTTCAGGCACGCGCTTGATGGTGATTTCGGTGCCGGCGACACTCCGCGCGCCTGCCGCCACGGCCTCTGCCATGGCCTCGACGTGGCCGTACATGCTGTAGTAAAGGACGAGCACTTTTGTCATGGGACATCTCCGGTGGCGAGCGAATGGCCGCAGTTTGCTGACGGCTCACGGGTGTGTGAATCAGGCGGAAGCCGTATTTCCCTGCTGGATATGCCCCAGCGCGATGGGGCTTGTCGCGGGCGTTGAACACTGCGGATACGAGGCTTACGGATGGCGATTACAGGGAAATGGGTATTAAGATAACCGGCCCGCCCCGACACACTTGGTTCCTTGCCAGGCAAGGAAAGGATCATGCCGAACACCATTATCTTCAGCGACCTGGACGGAACCCTGCTCGACTCTGCGGACTACTCCTTTGCGGCGGCCAAGCCCGCACTGGGTGCAATCCGGCAGCAGAAAATTCCTCTCGTGCTGTGCTCCAGCAAGACGCGCATGGAGATCGAGGAGTACCGGCGTTGGCTGAACAACGAGCATCCATTCATCGCCGAGAACGGCGGCGGCATCTTCATTCCCCGCGGTTATTTCTCGGAGACGTTCGAGGCGGAAGCATTCGATGGCTACCATCTCGTCAGGCTGGGCATGCCCTATGCCGAGATCAGGCGTCGCTTCGTCGCGCTGCGCGAAAGGCTAGGAGCGAAGGTGCGCGGTTTCGGCGACATGACGGACGAGGAGGTCGCCGGACTGACCGGGCTCACCCTGGGCGAGGCCGAGCTGGCAAAGCGGCGCGACTTCGACGAGCCGTTCGTGTTCGACGGCCCGACCGACGAATCCTTCCTCAAGGCCATAGAGGCCGACGGCCTGCACTGGACCCGGGGCCGGCTCTTCCACATCCTGGGCGACCACGACAAGGGCCGCGCCGTGAGTCTGCTGATGTCGCTCTACAGACGGGAGCACGGCGAGGCCGCGAGCATCGGACTGGGCGACAGCCTGAACGACCTGCCCATGCTGCAGGCGGTCGACCGCCCCGTGCTGCTGCGGCGGTCGGACGGCAGCTTCGATGAGCACGTCGACCTGCCCGGCCTGTTGAAGACGCACCTCCCCGGCCCGCTCGGCTGGAACGATGCGGTGCTGCAACTGCTCGCGGGCGGGCCTGTGGCGGAGTCGGCGGGCACGATGCACCATGCGCTCATCGAAATCTATGCCGCAGCGATCGCCGCCGTCGATCCGTATCTTGCGGTGCTCGGCGGCGCGCGGATCGAGGACGGGCATCTGCTGGTGGCGGGCGCGGCCTACGACCTTGCGGACTACGATCGCTTCGTCGTGGCCGGTGCAGGCAAAGCGGCGGGACGCATGGCGCTGGCCATCGAGGAATTGTTCGGCGAGCGCATTTCCGAAGGGTTGGTGATCGTGAAGGAAGGGCACAAGGTCCCGCTGCGCTTCGTCGAGCAAGTCGAGTCGTCGCATCCCGTTCCCGGCGAACCCGGCGCGGCAGCGACGCGGCGCATGCTGGACATGCTGCACAACGCCGACAAAAAGACGCTGGTGATCTGCCTGCTCTCGGGCGGCGCTTCCGCCCTGCTCGTCGCGCCCGCCGAGGGCGTGACGCTGGAGGACAAGCAACAGGCGACCGCGCTGCTGCTGAATGCGGGCGCCTCCATCGGCGAATTGAACGCGGTGCGCAAACATCTCTCGGCGGTGAAAGGCGGCAGGCTGGCGCAGGCGGCGGGCACCGCGCAGGTGGTGACGCTGCTGCTTTCCGACGTGATCGGCGACCGGCTCGATGTGATCGCCTCCGGACCGACTGCACCGGACGGTTCGACTTTCGCCGATGCCTGGGCGGTGATCGCAAAATACGGCTTGCAGGAAAAACTTCCGTCGCGTGTCGTTGACTACCTCCGGCGCGGAATGGCCGGGGTGGAAGCGGAAACGGCCAAGCCCGGCGATCCCTGTTTCGACCGGACGCAGAACGCCATCGTCGGCGGCATCGGCCTTGCGTTGGCGGCGGCGGCGGAACGGGCGAGGCAGCTGGACTTCGTGACCGAGATCGTCGATGCGGAACTGCAAGGCGAGGCGCGCGATGCCGCGCGCATGCTCGCACGCCATACGCGCGCTGCGCTCGCAGCGATGCACACGGGCGAACGTCGCTGCCTGCTGTGGGGCGGCGAGACCACGGTCACCGTGCGGGGCAACGGCAAGGGCGGCCGCAACCAGGAACTGGCGCTGGCCTTCGCGCTGGAGATCGAGGGGGTATCCGGTATCGCCATGCTCTCCGCCGGCACCGACGGAACCGATGGACCGACCGATGCAGCGGGTGCGATGGTGGACGGCGGAACGGTCGCGCAGGCACGCCGCTCCGGAATCGAGCCGGTCGACTATCTCGAAGACAACGATTCGTATACGTTCTTTCGTCGCCTCGACGAACTGTCCGGCGCGCGTGGCCATTTCAGGACCGGACCGACCGGCACCAACGTCATGGACATCCAGATCGTGCTTTGCACCAGGGGCAAGTAAAGATGGATACCGCCGTCCTGCGCGCCGAGGTCCGTGCCCAGCTTGCGCAGATCGGGCAGGCCGACATCGTAATCGGCATTCCGAGCTACAACAGCGCGCGCACCATAGGCCATGTGGTACGTGCAGTACAGGCCGGGCTGGCGAAATACTTTCCGGAACACAAAGCGGTGATCGTCAATGCCGACGGCGGTTCCACAGACGGCACCATGGACGTCGTGCGGCAATCTTCCGTCGAGGACTACAAACCCATCATGCTGCGCGAACGCGTCGAGCCCATCGCCAAGCTGGCTTTCCCCTATTCGGGCATACCCGGCAAGGGCAGCGCCTTCCGCGCCGTGTTCGAGATCGCGCGCACGCTGGACGCGAAGGCCTGCGCGGTGGTCGATTCGGATCTGCGCAGCATCACGCCGGAGTGGATCGAGCTGCTGGTGAAGCCCGTGCTCGAAGGGGGATTCGACTACGTTTCACCGCTGTACCACCGCCACAAGTTCGACGGCACCATCACCAACAGCATCGTCTATCCGCTCACCCGTGCGCTCTACGGCAAGCGCGTGCGCCAGCCCATCGGCGGGGACTTTGGTTTCTCCGGAAAGCTGGCGCAGTTCTACCTGAGCCAGGATGTGTGGCAGAGCGATGTGGCGCGTTTCGGCATCGACATCTGGATGACCACGACGGCGCTGGCCAACGATTTCAAGGTCGCGCAGTCCTTTCTCGGCGCAAAGATCCACGATGCCAAGGACCCCGGTGCGGATCTCTCCGACATGCTGTACCAGGTGGTCAGCGCCACCTTCGATCTGATGGAGCGCTATCCCAACGTGTGGATGCCGATCCACGGGTCGGAGCCGGTACCCACGTTCGGTTTCGAATACACGGTGGGACTCGAACACATCAACGTCGACACCTCACGGATGTTGCACGTCTTCCGCGAGGCGAGCAGGAATTTGGGTGACATGTGGCTGGAAATACTCGGCAACGGAGACCTGCGAGAAGTAGAGCGGCTGGCGTCGTCGGATGACGAGTCATTTCGTTTTCCTCCCGGACTATGGACCAGGGTCATCTACGACTACGCCATCGCCTTCCACCGCCAGAAGATGTCCGCAGCGCATCTGATCAGATCCCTCGTGCCGCTGTATATCGGCAAGACTGCCTCTTTCGTGATCGAGGCGCAGGATATGGATCAGGCGGAAGCCGAGGCCGAGATCGAAAAGCTTTGTAAGGAGTTCGAAAACGAAAAAGACTATCTGACAACTCACTGGAGACAACCCTGAGGAGGTGTGCCATGACGGAATTCGTGGAAATGATGTTTGTGCCGTTGCAGGAACTGTTCGAACAGTTCAAGGCGTTCCTGCCCGGCCTCTTTGCCATGCTGGTGATCCTCGTGGTTGGCATCCTGTTGGCCAAGCTGATCGAGCTGATCCTGACCAAGTCCCTCACCGCGATGAAGTTCGACGGGTGGTCGGATCGCATGGGCGTTACCACCCTGATGCGCAAGGGAGACATGTGGGGAAAGCCGTCCGCCGTCGTCGGTACGGTAGTGTTCTGGCTGCTGACCATTGTTACGTTGATGGGAGGCATGAGCGCGCTCAACGTCGACGCGATCGACCAGTTGGTGGCGCAGTTCTTCGGCTATCTGCCGCGCATCCTTTCTGCCGTCATCGTGATGGTGATCGGCTACGTGCTAACCGGCTTCGTCAGCCGCGCTGTGCTGATCGCCACGGCAAACCGCGGCTTCCATTACGCCAAGCTGTTGGCCGAGGCGGTGCGCTTCCTGTTGGCTGTGCTGATCTTCGCGATGGTGATGGAGCAGCTGCAGATCGCGCCCAGCATCGTGCTCGCCGCTTTCTCCATCGTGTTCGGCGGCATCGTCGCCGCACTCGCCATTGCCTTCGGCGTGGGCGGCATCGATGCAGCGAAGCGTGTGATCGAGCGCGAGACGATGGAAAAACGCGCCGAAGAACAGAAAGACGAGATCGAACACCTCTAGGAGGCATCATGTCTGATTTCTACCAGTCCGGAATCGTCACCACGCTGCACCAGCTCGGCCAGCCTTCGCTCGAACGGCTGGAGGCGGAGCTTTTTACCTTTTCGAAAACCAGGCCCATCGCACTGGTGCTGCCCGCACTGTATTCCGAATTCGAGGGGCCGGCGATGCCCGGCATCGTGCGCGAGCTCTCCAAGGTGAGGTACCTGAAGGAAATCGTGCTCACGCTCGACCAGGCATCGGAGCAGCAACTGAAGCAGGTGCGCGAATTCATGTCGTCGATCCCCACTGAGGTTCGCATTGTCCATAACAACGGCCGCCGCATCAGCGAAATCTACGAGACGCTGGCGCGCAACGGGCTGGAGGTGGGGCCACCCGGCAAGGGGCGCTCCGCCTGGCTTGCCTACGGCTATGTGCTCGCACGGGAACAGTCTGACGTGATCGCGCTGCACGACTGCGACATCGTCACTTACGGCCGCGAGATGCTCGCGCGGCTGTGCTATCCCGTGGCCAGCCCCGCGCTGGATTACGTGTTCTGCAAGGGTTATTACAGCCGCGTGTCGAACAAGATGAACGGCCGCGTCACGCGGCTGCTGGTGACGCCGCTGGTGCGCTCGTTGCGGCAGCTGGTCGGGCAGCACGGCTTCCTGGTGTTCCTCGACGGCTTCCGCTACCCGCTGTCAGGGGAATTCTGCATGACCACCGACGTCGCGCGCATGAACCGCATCCCCAGCGACTGGGGGCTGGAGGTCGGCTCGCTGGCCGAGGTGTACCGCAACTATTCGCCGCGCCGCGTCTGCCAGTCGGATATCGCCGCGAACTACGACCATAAGCACCAAGCACTGTCCGCCGACGACGCGGCCAAAGGCCTGATGAAAATGACGGTGGACATCTGCAAGTCCGTCTTCAGGACGCTGGCCTCCGACGGCGTGGTGTTCTCGGAGGGGCTGTTCAAGTCGCTGATGGCCTCCTACCTGCGGCAGGCCGAGGACACGCTGATCAAATACGAGGCCGACGCGCACATCAACGGCCTCGAATTCGACCGGCACGAGGAGGCCAAGGCGGTGGAAGCCTTCGGCAAGGCCATCGCCCTCGCGGCCCAGGCCTACACAGAAAACCCCATGGGCTCGCCGCCCATCCCGAACTGGAACCGCGTGAAGGCCGCGATCCCGGACATCTTTGAGATGCTCAAGGCCGCGGTGGATGCCGACGCCAGGTGATGTCACGAATCCCGGCGAAGCGCCGTCCGGTCCGCCGTGCATGCGATAGAATTCGCGGCCCTGAAATTCTTTAATGGAGGGTGCCATGGAGCGCTTTTCCTTGCCCGAATACCTGAACATTTCGAAAGACCTGTTGCATGTCGTTGTCATCCTGATGCTGGCGTGGCTGCTCATGGGACTGAGCCGCAAGCTGATCCGGGTGTTCCGCAATTACATGAACACACGCGCGGAGTCAGCTGAGGAGACGCGCCGCATCGAGACGCTCGCCCGAGTGTTCCGTTATATCTCCACAGTGGTGATCTCGCTGGTGGCCGGCATGCTCGCATTGAGCGAGTTGGGTATCTCCATTGCACCCATCCTCGGCGCCGCAGGCGTGGTCGGCATCGCCGTCGGCTTCGGCGCGCAGAGCCTGATCAAGGATTACTTCAACGGCTTCTTCATGCTGCTGGAGAACCAGATCCGTCAGGGCGATGTGATCGAGGTGTGCGGCAAGACCGGCCAGGTGGAGGACATCACGCTGCGTTACGTCTGCCTGCGCGACAACGAGGGCAGCGTGCACTACGTGCCGAACGGGCAGATCACCACCGTCACCAACAAGTCGCGCGACTACGCTCATGCGGTGATCGACGTCGGGGTGGCCTACCGCGAGAACCTCGATGAGGTTTATGCCGCGGTACGCGAGGCGGGGGCCGCATTGCGTGCCGATGCGGATACCGGGCCAAAGATCCTGGAGGACATCGAGATCCAGGGCGTGCAGCAGCTCGCGGACTCGGCGGTGATCCTGCGCTGCCGCTTCAGGACCGTTGCGCTGGAGCAGTGGAACGTGCGCCGTGCCTTCCTTGGGAGGATCAAGCAAACATTCGACGCGAGAGGCATCGAGATGCCCTATCCGCATCTTACGGTCTATGCCGGTCAGGACAAGTTGGGCAACGCGCCCGCGTTTCGAGTCGTCAGTCCGCGCGACGCCGCCTGATCCACGCCTTTTCCGTTTCAACGATCAGGAACAGCAGCAGGCCGAACAGCAGGATGTGCCACCATGCTGCCGTGTCGAGCGCGACGGTGCCGAACATCTTCTGGAACAGCGGAGCGTAGGTGAACATCGCCTGCAGTGCCGCCACGCAAAGGATGGAGACGAGCACGGGGCGCGATCGGGTGAAGCCGCTCCAGTTCCAGCAGGGCGCAAGCAGGAAGCGGCAGTTGAACAGGTAAAAGATCTCGCCCATCACCAGTGCATTCACGGCCACGGTGCGCGCCGCCTCGACGCTGGCCCCGCGCGTCTGCTCCCACAAAAAGAAGCCCAGCGAACCGGCCACCATCAGGAGCGACACGAACAGGATGCGCCACAGTAAGAAGCCGTTGAGCAGCGGCTCGGAAGGGGCGCGCGGCGGGCGGCGCATCACGCCGGACTCGGACGGTTCGAAGGCCAGGGCCAGCGACAGCGTGATGGCGGTGACCATGTTCACCCACAGGATCTGGACCGGCGTGATCGGCAGGGTCACGCCGAGCAGGATCGCCGCGATGATCACGGCCGCCTCGCCGCCGTTGGTGGGCAGCACGAATACGATGGACTTCTTCAGGTTGTCGTAGACCGTGCGGCCCTCTTCCACGGCGGCGGCGATCGTGGCGAAATTGTCGTCGGCCAGCACCATCTCGGCCGCTTCCTTGGCCGCCTCCGTTCCTTTGTGTCCCATCGCCACGCCGACATCGGCGCGCTTCAGCGCGGGCGCGTCGTTCACGCCGTCCCCGGTCATCGCCACCACTTCGCCGTTGGCTTGCAGCGCCTGAACCAGGGCGAGCTTATGCTCGGGGCTGGCGCGCGCGAAGATCTCCGCCTCGGTCACCGCGCGGCGCAGTTCCTCCGCGCTCATTCGTTCGATGTCGGCGCCGGACAGCACGTGTTCCGTCGACAGGCCGAATCGTGCGCCGATGGCGCGTGCGGTATCGAGGTGGTCGCCGGTGATCATCTTGACGTGGATGCCGGCCGTTTTGCAGTGCGCGACCGCGCGGATCGCCTCTTCGCGCGGCGGGTCTGCAATGGCGAACACGCCGAGCAGGGCGAAGCCGCTTCCCATGTCGGCAAAGTCCAGGTTGCGCTGCGTGTCCGCAGTAGGGCGCATCGCCACTGCAAGCAGGCGGAAGCCTTGACGCGCGGCGTCCTGCATGGCCTGTTGCCACCAGCCGTGGTGCAGCGGCCTATCCTCGCCGTCGGTGCGTTCGGCGGCGCAGACCTCCATGACTTGTTCCGGCGCGCCCTTGAGGAAGATGAAGCCGTGCCCTTCCCTGTCGTGATGCAGGGTGGCCATGAAGCGGTGCTGAGATTCGAATGGGATGAGATCGGTGCGCGGCAGCGCCTCGCGCTCGAAGGTGAGATCCAATCCGGTCTTTGCCGCCAGTGTGAGCAGCGCGCCTTCGGTCGGATCGCCCTCGACTACCCATTCACCGTCATCGTGGTGCAGCGCGGCATCGTTGCATAGCAGCGCGGCGCGTCCCAGTTCAAGCAGTTCCGGGTAGGCCCCCACGGACACCTCGCGTCCGTCGATGGCGAAGCCGCCGCGGGGCGCATAGCCGCTGCCACTGACCTCGAAAGCCTTGCCGGCGGTGATGATGCGCTGCACGGTCATCTCGTTCTTGGTCAGCGTGCCGGTCTTGTCCGAGCAGATCACCGTGACCGAGCCCAAGGCCTCCACGGCGGGCAGTCGCCGGATGATGGCCTTGCGCCGAGCCATGCGCTGCACGCCGAAGGCCAGCACGATAGTCATGATGGCGGGCAGGCCTTCCGGTATCGCGGCGACTGCCAGTCCCACGGCGGCGAAGAACATCTCCGACCAGCCGTAGTTGCGCACCCATACGCCGAAGATGAAGGTCACCACGGCCAGCAGCAGGATGGCCACGGTCAGCTGCTGACCGAAGCGAGCCATCTGGCGCAACAGCGGCGTCTCCAGCCTGTCCACCGCGGAGATCAGGCTGCTGATGTGTCCGATCTCGGTCGCCGCACCGGTGGCGACCGCAACCCCGCGTGCCTGTCCGTACACCACCAGCGTGCCTGAATAGGCCATGCAACGGCGGTCGGCGATCACGGTCTTCTCATTCACCGCCGCGAGGTTTTTTTCCACCGCTTCCGATTCGCCGGTCAGTGCGGCTTCCTCGACGCGCAACTGGCGCGCCTCGACCAGTCTCAGGTCTGCGGGCACCTTGTCGCCCGAGGCGAGCAGCACCACGTCGCCCGGCACCACCTGCTCGGCGGGGATCTCGCGCCGCCGTCCGTCGCGCAGCACGGTGGCGGTCGGCGACAGCATGTTGCGGATGGCATCCATGGCACGTTCCGCCTTGCCTTCCTGGAGCACGCCGATGACCGCGTTGATCAGCACCACGCCGAGAATCACGCCGCAGTCCACCCAGTGATCGAGCAGCGCGGTGATGGTGGCGGACACCAGCAGCACATAGATCAGCACGTTGTTGAACTGGCGCGCAAAGCGCACTGCGAGGTTGTCGTGCGGGGCGGCGGGCAGGCGGTTCGGGCCGTGCCGTTGCAGGCGCCGTGCCGCCTCTTCCAGCGTCAGTCCTGCAGGATCTGCGTTCAGTT
>DASTGP010000124.1:0-5927 GCA_035605585.1 Gallionella sp.
AACATCGAACTGCCGTTGATCCTCGCGGGCATCGCCCCGGACGAACGCAAGGAGCGCGTGCGGCAGCTGCTGGAGAACTATGGCCTGGCCGACCGCGCCGACCACCGCCCCGACCAGCTTTCCGGCGGCCAGCGCCAGCGCGTGGCCATCGCGCGCGCCACGGTGATGCAGCCCAGCGTGCTGCTGGCCGACGAGCCGACCGGCAACCTGGATCGCACAACTGGCTGGGAGGTGCTGAAGCTGCTTGAACAGCTGGTCGAGCGCAACATCACGCTGGTCATCGTGACCCACGACGCCGAGATCGGCGCGCGCGCCAAGCGCCAGTTGCACATGCTCGACGGACGCATCCTTTCGGACGAACCGCGCGCGGCATGAAACCGGCCGATACCCTGCAGTTCGCCTCCCTCAGTCTGCGCAGCAGCCCGACCCGCACGCTCCTGATGATTCTCGCCATGTCCATCGGCGTCGCGGCGGTGGTCGTGCTGACCGCACTGGGCGAGGGTGCGCGCCGTTATGTGGTCAACCAGTTCTCCTCGCTCGGCACCAACCTGGTGATCGTGCTGCCGGGACGCACCGAGACCGCAGGCATCGGGCCCGGCATGCTGCTCGGCCAGGTGCCGCGCGAGATCACCCTCGACGATGCCGAGGCGTTGCTGCGCAGCCGTTCGGTCAAGCGCATCGCGCCGCTGACTGTCGGCTCCGCCACGCTTTCGCGCGGGGCGCTGAACCGCGAAGTGGTCGTGCTCGGCTCCACTTCCGACTTGCTCGAAGTCCGGCACATGAGCATGGGGGTGGGGAAGTTCCTGCCTGCGGGCGACATCAACGAGAGTGCTTCGGTGTGCGTGCTGGGCAACCAGATGAAGCGCGAACTGTTCGGGAGCGAGCCGGCGATCGGGCAGTGGGTGAGGCTGGGCGATCGGCGCTTCCGCGTCATCGGCGTGCTGGCGACTCAAGGGGAGTCCATGGGGATGCGGACCGACGAACTGGTCATCGTGCCGGTCGCCTCGGCGCATCTGCTGTTCAACACCTCGGGCCTGTTCCGCGTCCTCATCGAGGCGAAGAGCCGCGACGCCATCGAGCCGGCCAAACGCGATGCAGAGCGGATCATGTTCGAGCGCCACCGCGAGAAGGATGTGACGGTGATCACGCAGGACGCGGTGCTCGCCACCTTCGACCGCATCCTGAGAGCGCTGACGCTGGCCGTGGGCGGCATCGCCGCGATCAGCCTTGCCGTGGCAGGCGTGCTGATCATGAACGTGATGCTTATCGCCGTCGCTCAGCGCGTGAAGGAGATCGGCCTGCTCAAGGCCTTGGGCGCGCCGGGCAGGCAGATACGCAACCTGTTCTTCGCCGAGGCGG
The DNA here is from genome assembly GCA_035605585.1 of Gallionella sp. Taxonomy (GTDB): domain Bacteria; phylum Pseudomonadota; class Gammaproteobacteria; order Burkholderiales; family Gallionellaceae; genus Gallionella. Next base: position 1,360 of record DASTGP010000124.1, read on the forward strand.
CGCTGCTCTCCAGTGTGGGCAGCGTGGCCGGGGTGATACTGGGCTATGCGGGCAGCACGGTGATCGCGCAGATCTATCCGTCCCTGCCGGTCAGCCCGCCCTGGTGGGCCGTGCTCGCGGCCTGCGGCACGGCGCTGGGAACGGGCATCCTGTTCAGCGTGTGGCCGGCGCGGCGCGCGGCTCGGCTCGATCCGGTGGCGGCATTGGCCGGGAGGTGAGAGGCATGTTCTTGCGCGACATGATCAACCTCACGACTTCCAGCTTCCTTGCCTACCGGCTGCGCAGCTTCCTGACGGGGCTGGGTATCGCCATCGGCATCGCGGCCGTGATCCTGCTTACCTCCATCGGCGAGGGCTTGCACCAGTTCGTGCTGGCCGAGTTCTCGCAGTTCGGCACCAACATCATCTCCATCCAGCCGGGCAAGACGCAGATGCACGGCAACAACGTCGGCGTCATCAGTTCGGTCAGGCAGCTGACCCTGGAGGATGCGGATGCATTGCGCCATTTGCCCTACGTCGAGAACGTCAATCCCAGCGTGATGGGCAACGCCGAGGTGCGCGCCAATGGCAAGACGCGCCGCATCACGGTGTTCGGCGAAGGGCGCAACTTTGCGAAGGCCTTCACCATGAAGGTGCAGAGCGGCAGCTTCTGGCCCGACGAGGACAACGAGCAGGCGCGCGCGCTGGTGGTGCTCGGGGCAAAGGTGCGCCAGGAACTGTTCCCCGGGCAGAACCCGCTCGGGCAGTATCTGCGCGTCGGCGGACAGCGCTACCGAGTGGTCGGCGTGATGGAACCGAAAGGGCAGGTGCTTGGCCTCGATCTCGATGACACAGTGTTCATCCCCGCCGCGCGCGCGATGGAACTCCTCAATCGCCCGGGACTGGTTGAGGTGCAGGTGAGCTACCGCGCCGATGTGGATGTGGATACGGTGGTCCGCCTCATCACCGACTGCCTGAAGGAGCGGCACGGGCGCGAGGACTTCACCGTCATCTCCCAGGAAGAGGCGCTCGAAGTGCTCGGCAAAGTACTGGACGTGATCACCTTCGCCGTCGGTGCGCTGGGAGGCATCTCGCTGCTGGTCGGTTCGGTCGGCATCCTCACCATCATGACCATGGCGGTCACCGAGCGCACCGCGGAGATCGGCCTGTTGCGCGCGCTGGGGGCACGGAGGCGCCAGGTGCTGACGCTGTTCCTCGGCGAGGCGATCCTGCTGTCCGCGCTGGGCGGTCTTGCAGGGCTGGCGCTCGGCGCCGGCATCGCGCAGGCACTGCACCTGATTTTCCCCGCGCTGCCGGTGCATACGCCCTGGCTGTTCGCGGTGCTCGCCGAATTGACCGCGATCAGCATCGGCCTTGCCGCGGGCGTGGCGCCCGCGATGCGCGCGGCAAGGCTCGACCCTGTGGAGGCACTACATGCCGAATGAGACCAAACGGCCGCGCAGCGGCGATATCTTCTGCAACGTCATCGACAATTACGGCGACATCGGCGTCACCTGGCGGCTGGCGCGCCAGCTGGCGAACGAGCACGGCCTGGGCGTGCGGCTGTGGGTGGACGATCTCGCCAGCTTCGCCAAGCTGTGTCCCGAGGCCGATGCGGCCCGGGAAACCCAGCACTGCAGGGGCGTGGAAGTGCGGCTGTGGGGCAAAGCCTTTCCCGAAGTGCAACCCGCCGAACTGGTGATCGAGGCGTTCGGCTGCAAGTTGCCGCAAAGCTATGTCGAGGCGATGGCGGTGATGGCCGAACAGCCCGTGTGGATCAACCTCGAATACCTCACCGCCGAGGATTGGGCCGAGGGCTGCCACGGCCTGCCGTCGCCGCACCCCAGCCTGCCGCTGACCAAATACTTCTTCTTCCCCGGTTTCACCCGCCAGACCGGCGGCCTGCTGCTGGAGGGCGATCTGCTCGCACGGCGCGACGCGTTCCAGGCGGATGCCGAGCAACAGCGCAAGTTCTGGCAGTCCGTCGGCCTGGACACGCCGGAGGATGGCACACTCAAGGTGTCGTTGTTCGCCTACGAGAACGCGGCGCTGGCAGGGCTGTTCGATGCCTGGGCGGCATCCTCGCAGTCGGTGCTGTGCCTGGTGCCGGAAGGGCGTATCCTGCCGCAGGTCGGGCAATACTTCGGTGACGCCGCGCCGTGCGCTGGCAGCGGCTACCAGCGCGGCAGTCTGCGGGTGCAGGTGTTGCCGTTCGTCGAACAGGAACGTTACGATGAACTCTTGTGGGCATGCGATGTCAATTGCGTCCGTGGAGAGGACTCCTGCGTACGGGCACAATGGGCAGCACGCCCGTTCGTATGGCAGATCTATCCGCAGCACGACGCGGTGCATTGGGACAAGCTGCAGGCCTTCCTGGAGCTCTATCTGGCGCCGCTCAGTCCCGCCGCAAGCCAGGCAGTACAGGGTTTTTGGCGGGAATGGAACGACGAAGGTATGGCAGGGCTGGCTTGGCCTGCGTTCGCGGCGGTTCGCGATGAATTGGACCGGCGCGCGCAGGATTGGGCAAGGCTTCTGGCGGGCAATAATCTGGCGTTGAATTTACTGGATTTTTCTGGGGAAATCGGTAAAATGCGCGCCTTCAAAATTGAGGGGCAGTAAACATTATGAAGACAGCACAAGAACTCCGCGCAGGCAACGTGATCATGGTCAGCGGCGAGCCGATGGTCGTTCTGAAGGCGGAATACAGCCGTTCCGGCCGTAACGGTTCCGTGGTCAAGATGAAGATGAAGAATCTGTTGACCGAGTCCGCCAAGGAAACCGTGTACGCAGCCGACGACAAGTTCGACCAGATCATCCTGGATCGCAAGGAATGCAACTATTCCTACTTCGCTGACCCGATGTACGTGTTCATGGATCAGGAATACAACCAGTACGAGATCGAAGCCGAGAGCATGGGCGACTCGATCAACTACGTCGAAGACGGCATGCCCTGCGAAGTGGTGTTCTACAACGACAAGGCCATCTCCGTCGAACTGCCGACCACCATCGTGCGCGAAATCACCTACACCGAACCCGCTGCACGCGGCGACACCTCCGGCAAGGTGATGAAGCCTGCCAAGATCAACACCGGCTTCGAGTTCCAGGTTCCGGCGTTCATCGAGATCGGCGACAAGGTCGAAATCGACACCCGCACCAACGAGTTCCGCAAGCGCGCCTAAGCGCCTTCCGGCTCAGCAAAAAAAGGCCAACCGCGAGGTTGGCCTTTTTTGTTTGCCCCTACTTACTTCTTCTTAGGCCGGATTGCATAGATATTTCGGCATATTCCTATCGTTCCGCCGCGTTGCTAGGATGCCGCGTGCAGCATGGTCGATCAAGGACTTCGATGGAGGTGCGATATGGAAAAGGAAACGGAGCGTGGATTCAGCATGCAGGCCGAGCTGATCAGGCAGATCCAGGAAGAGCAGGGGCAGGTCCCTTGTTACGCGACACCGAGTTCAGAAAATTGCGATAGAAAGAAGGAAGGCGCATGCCGCTGGCGTCACGATTGTTTCAACGAGGCCGAGATGGATAAGGCAAGCCGCGATACCTGAGCCCGGCAAGTGCAAGACTGAACAAGAAGGCCAGCCGCGAGGCTGGCCTTCTTGTTTGTGGTGTGCTGCCTCGGGCGATTCCAGCAAGAGATCGGGGTGATGCATGGCTGGCGGGCGAGCAAAGGGCAATCCAGACGGTCGAGGAAGGATGCCGCGGAAGACTTGAAACAAGGGGGGCTTACGGTGATGATTGTAGAAAACCGTGGTCTGTCCCCTGTTGTTGGCACGCCACCATGCTGATGGAATCGGGCAGCTACGTGAACGGCAACATCTACCAGGTGTTGATGGGAGAGAAGAGCCGCGACATCAAACTACCAGTCTGATCGCGGAGGGGGAGGATTATGAGCAGGTGGGGGGGCGAGTGGGTGGGTGGGACAGAAAATATCTAGATATTTTTGGGCGGGGACTGGGTTTAAGAGTGAGTGGTAGATTGCGGGGCGGATTTTTTGCGGCCCATGTTACAGAGATGGTGTTGTATCAACGAAATTACGATTAAGGGGATGTACTGATGGCAACTAAAAGTCTTGGTAAGGATGAAGCAGAAATGCAGTTGACTTGTGGATTAATCATGCCAATTTCCTCCATTGACGGATGCTCATCAGAGCATTGGGTTGAAGTTAAAAGCATTATTACAGAAGCAATTGAAGGGATTTCAGCCCCCAGATTTAGTGTCAAGCTCGTTAGCGATGCTGATGACGTAGGTGTAATTCAAAAACGCATTGTTCAAAATATCTATAGCTCAGACATTGTCATTTGCGACGTTAGCGGCAAAAACCCAAACGTTATGTTTGAACTCGGAATGCGGTTAGCATTCGATAAGCCAACGGTCATAGTCAAAGATGATAAAACCGATTACTCATTTGATACGAGCGTTATTGAACATGTCCCATACCCGCGTGATTTGCGGTTCTCCAGGATTGTGTCATTTAAAACACTGCTGGCTGAAAAAATACTTGCAACTCATAAAGCTGCAACGACGGACCCAAACCATTCGACATTCCTTAAGAATTTTGGAAAGTTTCATGTTGCAGATCTAAAG
>DASTGP010000138.1:0-8118 GCA_035605585.1 Gallionella sp.
CATAGCTCGCACGCTTCTTCGACGCCCGGCAATACCACAACGCCTGCAACGAGATGCCCTACATCAACGCGCAGGGCGAGCTGAAACGCATCGACCGTCTGGTGGAATTCGATGACGAAGTGTGGGTGCTGGATTACAAACTGGGTGATAGTGAGGATGCGTCGCGTTACCGCGCACAGATGCAGGAATACAGGGCTGCGATGCAATCGGTGTATGCGGACAAGACGGTGCGCTGTGCGCTGGTGTTCGCCGACGGGGTGTTGAGCGAGGTGTAGGGGGCACAACCAAAACGTTCGGCGCATCAGGCTTTGCGACTAATGCGCCTTATAGTGGCTACGCGCCCGGATATGCTTGCTGCGGAAGCGGCAGATGTTCGCATCCCGCATCAGGCTCCGGTGTGCCCGCAGCCATGCGCAGGGGGATCACCCCCGCCCATACCGCCTGCTGCATATCCGCCTCGTCGTCCCGGACGCCCCAGTTGCGAATCTTCGCGGCAGCCTCGGCGAGCGAAAGGCGCAACACCGCGGTGGCCGCCAGTTCGTTGCGATTCGGCTGGCGCACCTGCGGCCAGCGGCCGGGAGAAAGGGCGTCGATGAAGACCTCGAAGCTCTCCATCTTCTCCGCCGCCGCTTCGACCTTCTCGAACCTGCCATAAACCACGACCGAGCGGTAATTCATGGAGTGATGGAAGGCGGAGCGGGCCAGCACGATGCCGTCGAGATGGGTCATCGCCACGCTGGCTTCTCCAGCCATTAGCGCCTGTATCATGCGGCTGCCGTTGGAGCCGTGGATGTACAAATACCCGCGGTCCGTCCAGCAGGCCGTCGGGATGCAGTGCACGCCGTGTTCGTCGGCAAACGCGATGTGGCATATCAGCGCTTGCCGCGCGATGGACTCTATCGTCTCCCGGTCGTAATGCCCGCGTTCATGCACGCGGCGGATGCGCGTTCTGGTGGAGGGCGGCGTTGTGTTTTTTGTCATGGCGTTCTCCAGATCTTTCCGGTTGGGTTATTGCACGACAGTGCCGATGACCTGTCGCAGGATCGCGATTCCTTCCGCAATTTCCGCGGAGGTCGTGTTGAGCGCCGGCATGAAGCGCAGCAAATGCGGGCGGGGCGCATTGAGCAGCAGGCCGGCCTCCCTGGCGAGCTCGACCACCTGCGCCCCCTCAATTCTGCCCAGCTCCAGGGCGAGCAACATGCCGGCGCCGCGCACCTCGCCGAGGCCGAATTCCTCGGCCATGGCGCGCAGTGCTGCGGCAAGCTCGGCGCCCTTGCTGCGGCTGTTTTCGAGGAAGCCGTCCGCGAGCAGGCTGTGCATCACCGCCACCCCGGCGGCGCATACCAGCGGGTTGCCGCAATACGTTCCGCCCTGGTCGCCGATCTCGAAACACGAGCAGGATTTCTTCGCCAGTAAGGCCGATAGCGGCACGCCGCCGCCGAGCCCCTTGCCCAAAGTCATGATGTCGGGTTCGATGCCGAACTGTTCATGGGCGAACAGCGTGCCGGTGCGCCCGCAACCGGTTTGCACTTCGTCCAGCACCAGGAGCAGCCCATGTTCATCGCAGAGCGCTCTCAAGCCGAGCATGAATTCCCGCGTCGCCGGAATGACGCCGGCTTCGCCCTGGATCGGTTCCAGCATGATCGCCACGGTGCCGGCATGTATCGAACGGCGGACGGAATCGAGATCGTTCAGCACGGCCTTGCGGAAGCCGGGCATATGCGGTGCGAACAATTGTTCCCAGCCCGGCTTGCCGCTGGCGGACATGGTCGCCAGCGTTCTCCCGTGATAGCCGTTGCCGAAGGTGATGATCTCGAACGCGCCTTGCCTGTTCAGCTCGCCCCATTTGCGCGCCAGCTTGATGGCGCCCTCGTTCGCCTCCGCGCCGGAACTGGCGAAAAAAACCTGGTCCATGCAACTGTGCCGGGTGAGCAGGGCGGACAACTCCAGCGAAGGAACGTTGTAGAACGCTGGACTCGGATTGATGAGCGCCGTCGCTTGTTGCGCGAGCGCCCGGGCAATCTCCGGCGCGGCATGCCCAAAGCAGTTCACCGCCCATCCTTGCACCCAGTCGAGATAACGCCTTCCCGCGGCATCGTACAGGTAGGCTCCCGCGCCGCGGACGAACACAACATCCGGACGTTGCGTGACTGGCATCAAATTGTCGGTGGAAAGCGTGTGGGGTATTTGCATTCAACATCTCCTTGTGGTGGAAAAACAAAAAGGCCACGGTGTGTGCCGTGGCCTTCTCGGGATTGCTTTCAGTGGTGGGTTACGTCAGTCTGAACCTGCCTCAAAGCATCTCTCGAACGCAGCACGGCGCGCCCGACGAGCTCGGGCGGCTCGGGCAGCGGCGGCAATGCGTTGATGGAATGCGGAGACGAGATTCATGTTTTTATCATCGGGCATGATGGGGAAGGTTGTCAATGCGTACGTGAGATGACGCGTGGCGCAACCGCATTTCACACCTGTACCAGGATGCTCTCCAGCCTTCTGCGCGATTTCGGCAGCTTGGCATTGTGGTCTTCCTGCGGGTGGCGATAGCCGATTGCCAGGGCGACCTGGCAGCGATAACCGTCCAGCTCTTTTTCAAACTCCTTGTTGACGAGTTCGGTATCGATCCCTTCCATCGTCGTGGAATCGATCTTGAGCCTCGCCAGCGCATGCAGGGTGTTGCCGAGCGCCAGATAAGTTTGCGCTTTTGTCCAGACGCTCGTGTCCCCGGCTTTGTCCGTATTGAGCTCGGCGAACACGAATGAACCGAACGCGCTTTCCCGCGCTTCGGGTTTGGTACGTCCGTCCGCGATGGCGCAGTCGATGACTTCGCCGTAGTTCGCCCGCGTGTAGCGCGGATTGTGCGCAAAAAGAATGATGTGCGAACAATCGAAAACATGCGGCTGGTTGAACTGGAACTTGTGGGCAAAGGTACCGTTCATGCGTTTTTTGGCCTCGGCCGTTTCGAGGACGACAAATCTCCAAGGCTGCGAGTTGATCGAAGAAGGGGAGAGGCGCATCGCCTCGAGCAGGACATCGAGGTCTGCCTGCGGCACTTTCCTTGTCTTGTCGTATTTCTTGGTGGTATAGCGCCACTGCAAATCCTGAATGATGGGGTGTGTCATGTTTGCTCCGTTTTTCGTATTGGTGAGGGGATTGATTATGGCTGTAGATTTCAAATTAACAAGTACGTACCAAGCTGTGCCATACTTACCAAATGGATACTAATGGAGATATTCAATGAAGCATGCTGACCAACGTTGCAGTTTCGGTTGCGTTGTCGAAGCGGCAATCGAGGCGATTGGCGGGAAATGGAAAGGGGTGATTCTCTATCACCTCGATTCGACCAAGCGCTTTAACGAGTTGCACAGGTTGATGCCCAGCATTACGCAAAGGGTGCTGACCAAACAGTTGCGCGAACTGGAACAAGACGGCATCGTGCAGCGCACCGTCTATGCCGAGGTGCCTCCGCGAGTCGAATACAGTTTGACCAAGTTCGGCAAAACGCTCCAGCCCATACTGGCCGAGCTTGAGAAATGGGGCAGACAGCATGGGCTGAAGCTATCGAAAAACAGGTTTGGGGCGTGATTGAGGGTTTACGGATTGCCTTTGCCCGAACCCGACGCCCTTGCTATGTTTTTGTGGTCTGCATAGCAGGGGTGCCGCCTTATCCCGCGCTCCTCATTGATGTTTGGGGCTAGCCCCCAGTTCCTGCTGTACGGCTCGGTAGAAACGCTCGTAGAAATCTCTGTTCGTCACCGTCTCGCCCCGCGTTTTCACCTGATTGTCGATCTCGCGCGTGCTGCTGATGGATAGCGGGGTCAGGGGCACGCCGATCGAGGTGCTCTCGCTGCTGGCCTTGACGTCGAAGTGCTCTTCCGTGGCGGTTACGAACAGGGTGGAGCCGCCGGTGCGTTGGCCGCAGGTGACGTAAAGACGCAATATGGCATGCTTATCCTCTTCGATCGGGAATTCCTTCGTGCCGATAAAGTCATGGTCGATACTTTTCGCCACGATATAGCCATCTCCCAGCAAGACGCGGCGGGCCGCCTCGCATACGGGCGCAGGCTCGGCGGAAAAATCCCTGCGATGACGCAGGTCGGACTGGAAGTCCTCTTTCCCTGCAAAGGTGCGGGGGCCTCCACATGCGGTAAGCGACAGGAATATCAGTGCGAAAACCAGACTGTAGCTTTTCATTTTTTTCTCCAATCAGTTAGAGATGAATGCGCATACCGATGGCCCTTTACTTCTACAGAGTCGGTCGGTTTCGTCGACGAAAGGGTTCCCTAGCGGCGTCGGTTTGACAATACCTTCCTCTGCCCATATAGTTGAAACAGAACGAACGTTCTGTTTTTTGGGAGCCCGTATGTCTTACGTGGCGAGGTGTTTATCGATGAGCGGAGCGACGATGGTTGCGTGCGTATAGGCAAGATCGTGATGGCCGCCGGCGATGATGTGCAGGTCGGACTGCGGCAGGAGTTCGAAAAGGCGGAGTCCAACCGGTAACGGGCTGATCGGGTCTGCATCTCCCCACAGGAGCAATGCCGGCACAGAGATATTGACGATCTCTGGTGAGAGGTCAGATCGGTAGTCAACGAACCAGCGGGGAAACGATGGATTGTCCCGGAGTGATTCAGGGCGCCAGTCTTGTGCGCCTAAAGCCGCCGTGTCGATGCCGCCTGAAGTGACGCAAAGCACCAGGTGGGTCACGCGGTCCGGACATTCCAGTGCCGCTAATATGGCGATGATGCCGCCCATGGATTGGGCAACCAGTGCGGTAGGTTGGTCGATTTCGGACACCACCCTGGCGACAAGATCGCTGATCCCGTTGACGTTTGGCTCGGGCGGCACAGGGCCGAAGCCGGGCCAGCTCATGATGACCTTGTTTGCGGGATGGGTGAGCAGGTTGGAGACCGGTTGCCAGAACTCGGTTCGTCCCGATGCCCCGGGGAGAAACAGTATTTTGGATGGTGCAGGCACAGTTACGCTCCCGGAGTCAGGTGAAGAATTCGGTTTCGATTCCAATGAAATTCAGCGGTACTGTAAATATTCTCCGGAATGCGTGCAACGTTATCAGGATTACAGCAGTGAAGCATGAAGTAACAAAAGGCCGCGGCGCGACCTTGCAGATCGAAGGCCGCTTCGAGCGTGTGGCGCGCGAGCGGTTCGATGACGGCTGGAACCTGTCGGACGAGGAGTTGCCTCCGCTCCGAACGACGGTGACGATGGAGCAGGCGAGGAGCGTGCTGCAGCGGCAGAGGTCGCCCGACCTCCCATTCGATTATTCGCTGAACGCCTACCGGGGCTGCGAGCACGGCTGTATCTACTGTTACGCGCGGCCCTCCCACGGCTACCTGAATCTTTCTCCGGGGTTGGATTTCGAGACCAGGCTATTCGCCAAGCCGGAGGCGGCGAAGTTGCTGCGGGCGGAGTTGGCGAAGCCTTCCTATCGCTGTTCGCCCATCGCGCTGGGCGTGAATACGGACTCCTACCAGCCTATCGAGCGCGAGTTGAAGATCGTGAGACAGATTCTGGAGGTACTGGCGGAGTGCAAGCATCCGGTCTCCATCATCACCAAGTCGGCGTTGGTCGAGCGCGATCTCGACCTGTTGGTGCAACTGGCGCGGGACGGCCTGGCGCAGGTATTCGTCTCCGTTACCTCGCTGGATGCTGAGATCGCGCGCAAATTGGAGCCTCGTGCCTCCTCGCCGCGCCGCAGGCTGCAAGCCATTCAGCGGCTGAACGAGGCGGGCGTGCCTTGCGGGGTGCTGGTGGCGCCAGTGATTCCCTTCCTCACCGATTCCGAACTCGAGAATATCCTCCAGGCCGCGCATGAACACGGTGCGCGCACAGCGGGCTATCAACTGCTGCGCCTGCCTTACGAGTTGAAGGACTTGTTCAAGGACTGGCTTGTGACGCATTACCCGCTGAAGGCGGAGCATGTGATGAGCCGGTTGCGCGAGATGCGCGGCGGCAAGGAAAACGATTCCGAGTTCGGTTCACGTTTTAGCGGAAGCGGCCTGTTTTCGGATCTGTTATCCAAACGTTTCCACATGGCATGCGAGCGGCTGGGTTTGAACCTCGAGGATACGTCGCTCGACACTTTGCGTTTCAAGCCGCCCGTGCGGGGTGGGCAGATGCAGCTGTTCTAAGGTTTTTTGCTTATTGTGCCCCCGCGGGGCACGGCATAGGCTTGCCCGCTGAATGGAACGCACCCGGCGTTCCCGTGGATATCCGATGAGGTGGCAAGATGGCAGAAATCGATACCGAAGCAGTCGTCTCCGTGCTGAACCGTCTGCTGGAAGCGGAACTGGCCGGCGTGGTGCGCTACACCCATTATTCCTTCCTGGTTTTCGGTTATAACCGCATCCCGATCGTCTCGTGGCTGCGCGACCAGGCTGCGGAGTCCCAGACGCATGCGCATATGGTGGGCGAGTGGATCACGAACCTCGGTGCGTATCCTTCGCTGGGTATCGGCACGCTGTTGGACGAGCACAAGACCGACATCGGGGTCATTTTGCGCGAGTCACTGGAAGCCGAAGGGGCTGCGCTAGCCTTGTACAAACAGTTGCTCGTGCTGGTGGATGGGCGCCACATTGCGCTGGAGGAATTCGCCCGCGAAATGATCCTGGCCGAGGAGATGCATGCCAGCGAGGTGGACAAGATGCTGCGTCTGCCGGGTGAGGTGGCGTCCTTTGCATCGCGCCCAGCGTGAGTCCACTGAAATCGCACGAATAATAGTTGAGCTAAATCCTGTGGTATATTCTTGGGCAATGGCCAGGCCATTCCGGTTACGTATCAAGCACATTCAAAAGGAGAAAAACAATGGAGCACACCTTACCGAAGCTGCCCTATGCGATGGACGCGCTTCAGCCGCACATGTCCCAGGAGACCTTCGAGTACCACTACGGCAAGCACCACCAAGCCTATGTGACCAACCTGAACAACCTGATCAAGGGCACCGAGTACGAGAACCTCGACCTCGAAGCCATCATCAAGAAGGCTCCCGCCGGCGGCATCTACAACAACTCCGCACAGGTCTGGAACCATACCTTCTTCTGGAACTGCATGAAGCCGAACGGCGGCGGCGCACCGACCGGCGCGCTGGCCGATGCGATCAACAAGAAGTGGGGTTCGCTCGATGAATTCAAGAAGGCGTTCCAGACTTCCGCCGTGGGCAACTTCGGTTCCGGCTGGACCTGGCTGGTGAAGAAGGCCGACGGCAGCGTGGACATCGTCAACATGGGCGCTGCGGGCACTCCGCTGACTACCGGCGACAAGGCGCTGCTGTGCGTGGATGTGTGGGAACACGCGTACTACATCGACTACCGCAACCTGCGTCCCAAGTTCGTCGAGACTTTCCTCAACAACCTGGTGAACTGGGATTTCGTGGCGAAGAACTTCGCATAACGTTTTCCAGTGTCGAAAAATCCCGGGCTTGTCCCGGGATTTTTTTTGCCGAAGGTGGTCTGAACTGGAGCAGAATACGGCCCATGCCGCGTCGCGGCGGATATGCAACGAATCGTTTCCGGGGACATAAAAATGAACAACGAGACACCGGCGATTTCCGATGCGGAAATCCAATCGCTCAATGCCTGGTGGCGCGCCTGCAACTACCTGGCCGCCGGGATGATCTATCTGCGCGACAACCCGCTGTTGCGCGAACCGCTCAAGCCGGAGCACATCAAGCGTCGCCTGCTCGGCCACTGGGGCTCCAGCCCGGGACTGGCGTTCGCCTACATCCACATGAGCCGGCTGATCGTGAAGTACGACCTGGATGCGATTTTCATGGCGGGCCCGGGGCACGGTGCGCCCGGTGTGCTGGCGCCGATGTATCTGGAGGGGACATACAGCGAGGTCTATACCAACAAGGGCGAGGACGAAGAGGGCATGCGCCGCTTCTTCAAGGAGTTCTCGTTTCCCGGCGGCATCGGCAGCCACTGCACGCCCGAGATGCCGGGCTCGATCCACGAGGGTGGCGAGCTCGGCTACAGCATCTCGCATGCGTTCGGCGCAGCCTACGACAATCCCGACCTGATCGTCACCGTGATGGTGGGCGATGGCGAGGCCGAGACAGCGCCGCTCGCCACCTCCTGGCATTCCAACAAGTTTCTCAACCCGGTG
>DASTGP010000174.1:0-5530 GCA_035605585.1 Gallionella sp.
GGTCTGCTCGACGAGTGCGGCACGCTGGCGGGCGGCTTCCTGAGCAACCAGTTCGATGCGTGCATGCTCCTGCTCGATCTGCAGGGCACGCTGTTCTTCGGCAACTCGCTGCTGAGTCGATTCCTCGATGAACATGATCGCGTTCTCGCGCTGCTCCTTCGCCGCCTCGATGAGCTGCTTGGCTTGCTGCAACGCCTCTTCCTCGGCCGCCATCATTTCCTTGTCGGCCTCTATCGCCTGACGTTCCGCATCGAGACGCTCGCTGACTTTGGCCTCGGCCTCATGCTCGACGGCATGGCGCAGGGTCGCTTGCGCCAGCAATTCGCGCTCCTTTGCGTAGCGGCTCTGCTCCAGCTTTGCCGCCTCCAGTTCGAGCTGTTCGCGCTGCTGGGCGGCTTGCTTCGCCGCGTTGGCGAGTTCGGCGCGCTTGCGAGCCGCGACGATCTCGCGCGCCTCGGCACGCGTCTTTTCTTCCGCAGCCATGGCAGCCTTGCCAGCCTCCTCGATGCGCAGCGTGGCCATGTTACCGGCACGGGTCATCGCTTCGTCGCGGGCCAGTTCGGCGACTTCGATCTGCTTGCGGAACGCCACCGCGGCCTTCGCTTCGGCGCGCACCTTCTCCTCCTCGACTTGCAGTGCACGAGCTTCGGTCTCGGCACGCACCTTGGCCATATTCAGCGCGCGCACCGCGGCCTGTTCCTGATCGCGTGCCGCCTGCAGCGCGGCCTCGTTCAGGCTCAGGGTCTCCTCGGCGGCCTCCCGGGCGCGGGTTTCCAGCTCGATGCGCTCGTTGTTGGCTTCGATGGCGCGTTGTTCGGTAGCGATGCGCGCTTCGGTCTCGGCGATGGCGAGTTTCTCGGTTTCGGCCAGCTTCATCTCGGTCTGTGCCTGGGTCTCGGCAGCGCGGCGAGCCTCTTCTTCCAGTTCGGCACGTTGCATGGCGGCATTGGCCGCCTCTTCCAGCGCAGTGGCCTTCTGTTGCGCTGCGATCATGGCAGCCTGTTCTGACGCGGTCTGCTGTTCGATGGCGGCACGCTCGCGGTTCTCCGCTTCCAGCCTGGACTGGGCGACCTGCAGCGCTTCGTTCTGAGCACGCAGCTTTTCCAGCAAGGCCTGCTCGGCTTGCTGCTCGGCCTCGATGCGGGCCTGTTCAGTCAGCATCAGTTCCTGCTCGCGCTGCACGTTCTCCTGGGCGATGCGGTAGGCTTCGCATGCCACGGCAGCGCGCTCGTTGGCCTGGGCGATGGACTGCGTCTCGGCCTGCAACTGCAGTTCGACCTCGCGGGCGGCCTGCATCTCCGCTTCGGCGCGCTGCTGCGCCAGCACGGTCAGGTCGCTCTCGGCCTGCAATTTGTGCTCGGCAGCCTGCTTCGCCATCAGTTCCACGTTCAGCCGCTCGTTCGCTTCCTGCCCGGCCTTGCGCAGCAATGCATTGTTCTCTTCCTGCTGGGCGATGACCTTGCGGTCCGCCTCGATCTGCTCCTGCAGCAACGCCTTCGTTTCCTGCTCGATCTTCAGCTTGCGCTCCGCCTCGATGCGCGCGATCGCCTCGGCCTCGGCGCGCTGTCGTGCGGCCTCGTGAGCCTGGCGCTCGTTGCGTTCGCGCTGTTCGGCGTCGGCGCGGGCCTGATCCTCGGCGAGCTTGCGCTGGACCGCGAGTTCCGCGGCGGCACGTTCTGCGTTGGCACGCACCTGCGCCGACTGTTCGGCTTCGCGATCCGCGGCCAGGCGTGCCTCGATCTCGGCTGCCGCCATCGCCTCGGCACGCAAGCGCGCCTCTGCGGCCTCGGCTGCGGCGCGCTCCATGCTCAACTTGGAGGCGAGCAGCGCGCTCGCTTCCTGTTCCTTGCGCAGTTTCTCCTGCACGGCTGCGGCGATCGCTTCGTCGGTCGAAGTCTTCTGATGGGCGAAATTCGCGGCTTCCTGTTCCAGGCGTGCGCGGTTCTCGGCCGCCTGGGCTGCACGCTGCTCGGCCTCGACGCGCTTGCTGACCTGGGTCAGTTCGCGTTGTTCGGCTGCGACGCGCTCCGACACGAGGCGGGCCTCTTCGGCCTCGCACTCGGCACGCTGTGCCGCGATGTCGCGCAGGCGGGATTCCAGCTTCAGTTTCTCTTCGATCTTTTCGCGTTGCAGTTGCTCGGCGGCAGTGCGCTCCGCGGCGGTCTTCACGATGCGCGCCTCGATCTCGGCGATGTTGGCCTGGATGGCGCGCGCCTCTGCTTCGGCGCGCTGCTGCGCGGCCTGTTCGGCCTGGCGCTGCTGTTCGATCAATGCGGCCAGCTCGCGCTCGGCACGGGCCTTGCTCTCGGCTGCGGCGCGGGCGATCTCCTCGCCCTGCAGGCGCTGGTTCAATTCGTCCTGCGCCTGCTGTTCCGCGCGCAGCCTCGCCTGAGTCTCCTCCTGCAGGCGCTGTTCTGTCTGCAGCTGGGTCTGCAATTCGTTCGCCAGTTGCTTCTCGGTCTCGAGCTTGGCGCGGATCACCTCGGCCAGCCGCATCTCTTCCTGGCTCTTCGCCTCGATCTGGGCAGTCAGCTCGACTTCATGGCGCAGCCTGGCCTGGGCCATGGCACGGGAATGCGCTTCGGCGCGGGCACGCGCCTGGGCGGAGAGTTCGGCCTGGGTCTCGGCTTCCAGGCGTGCACGCGCCTCCTGGATGGCTTGCGACTCGGCGATGTACTCCTCGCTGTCGTTGTCGATGACTCGAATCTTGGCTGCTGTTGACATGGTCTTGCCCCTTTTCTGTTGTTGATGCGGTATCGCATCGACGCCTAACCAATTTCTATGGCGCCAAGATAGCAGTTCGGGTGGCAAGCAAAGGGGGGAATAAAACGGGAAAATCCCGCCAATTCCAGTAACGGCGGGATTCTTGCAAGGGAAATTCCTACAAGCCGGCGAGCACTTTGACGTGAGCGAACGCGCTGCGTCCCAGCGCGTGCAATTCGTAGCCGCCTTCGAGCACCGAGACGATGCGGCGATGCGAATATTTCGCCGCGATGGCCTTCACTTGCTGGGTGACCCAGGCATAGTCCGGCTCGGTCAGGCCGAGCATCGCCATGTCGTCGTCGCGGTGGGCGTCGAAACCTGCGGAGAAGAAGACGAATTCGGGCTGGAAGCGCTCCAGCGCGGGCAGCCAGCGCTCGGTCACCGCCGCGCGGAAGCCCTCCCCCTTGGTCCCGGCAGGCAGCGGCACGTTGATCATGTGGTCGTTGCCGCTATCCGCCCCGGCATACGGGTAGAACGGGTGCTGAAAGGTCGAGCACAGCATCACGCGCGGATCGTCGTGGAAGATGTTTTCGGTGCCGTTGCCGTGGTGCACGTCGAAGTCCGCGATCGCCACGCGGCTCAGGCCATGCGCGGCCAGCGCGTGCGCCGCGGCGACCGCGACGTTGTTGAAGATGCAGAAGCCCATCGCGCGGGCGCGTTCGGCGTGGTGCCCCGGCGGACGGATGTTGCAGAAGGCGTTCTCCACCTTGCCCGCCATCACCAGGTCGACGGCCATCACCGCCGCGCCCGCGGCGCGCAGCGCGGCCGGATAGCTGAACGGGTTCATCGAAGTATCGGGGTCGAGCTCCACCATGCCCTGCTTCGGCGCGGCGGCCGAGATGGCGTCGAGATAGGCGGCGTCGTGCACGCGCAGCAGTTGTTCGCGCGTCGCCTCCGGCGCGTCGTGCCGTTGCAGGTAATCCAGCAATCCGCCGGCGATCAGCTGGTCCTCGATGGCATGGAGGCGCGCCGGGGATTCCGGATGGTGCGCGCCCATGTCGTGCTTGAGGCACAGGGGATGGCTGATGTAAGCGGTCTGCATATCCGGGCTACCGTGGATGCGTAAAAGACGCCGTTATCATAACTCCTGAGCGCAATATTGCGTTGAACGGCCAGCCCTACGTAATATCCGGTAAAGATATCTGCTCGTTATTCGGGTACTCTGCGTACCGCCCCTCCCTCCGGGAGCCCCTATTCTTGAATAAGGTGGTTATTGATTATGTCGCCCCGCATAAAGAACCCCGCCGTTACGCAAGACAGCCCCAGTCCGGCTGCGGCCGAACTCAAACAATCCCTCATCGATCATCTGACTTATTTCGTCGGCAAGGACGTCCTCACGGCCACCGACCGCGACTGGTTCTTCACCGCCGCCTATGTGGCACGCGACCGCCTCACGCGGCGCTGGATGGAGACCATGCAGAACTATTACGCCAACGACGCCAAGCGGATCTACTATTTCTCCATGGAATTCCTGATGGGGCGAACGCTGGCGAACAATCTCCTCAACATGGGCTTCGAACAGGAATACCGCGAAGTGCTGAATGAACTCGGGGTCAGCTGGGAAAAGATCCGGAAAGCGGAAGATGATGCCGCGCTGGGCAACGGAGGCCTAGGGCGGCTAGCCGCCTGCTTCCTGGACTCCCTGGCCACGCTCAATCTCCCCGGATACGGCTACGGCATCCGCTACGAGTACGGAATGTTCAGGCAGCGCATCGAAAACGGCCGGCAAGTGGAGCACCCGGACAACTGGCTGCGCTACGGCAACCCGTGGGAATTCCCCCGTGCCGAGGTGTTGTACCAGGTCAAGTTCCACGGCCATGTCGTCAAATACTCCGACGAGTCCGGCGTGGAACGCAGCCACTGGGTCGCCACCGACGACGTGATGGCGATGGCATACGACACGCCCATCCCCGGCTATGCCACCCATACCGTCAACAACATGCGGCTTTGGGCAGCCAAGGCGACACGCGATTTCGATCTGCGCTATTTCAACGAGGGAAACTACATCAAGGCGGTGGCGGACAAGAACGAATCGGAGAACCTCTCCAAGGTGCTCTATCCGGACGACACCACGGCCATGGGGCGGGAGTTACGCCTCAAGCAGCAGTATTTCTTCGTGTGCGCCTCATTGCAGGATGTGTTGCGCCGCTATGAGAAATTCCACGACGACTTCGATGCCCTGCCCGACAAGGTCGCCATCCAACTGAACGACACCCATCCGTCCATCGCCATTGCGGAGCTGATGCGCATCCTGGTGGACATGCACCATGTGGAATGGGACAAGGCGTGGGACCTGACTACGCGCACCTTCGCCTACACCAACCATACGCTGATGCCCGAGGCGCTGGAGACCTGGCCGGTCGAGATGTTCGAAAACATCCTGCCGCGGCACCTGCAGATCATCTACGAGATCAACCAGCGCTTCCTGCAGGACGTGATGCACCGTTACCCCGGCGATTCCGCCATGCTGCGCCGCATGTCGCTGATCGACGAAGACGGCGGCAGACGCGTCCGCATGGCGCACTTGGCCATCGTCGGCAGCCACAGGGTGAACGGCGTGGCGCACATCCACACCGAGCTCATGAAACAGACCATCTTTGCCGATTTCGACCGCTTCTATCCCGGCAAGATCGTCAACATGACCAATGGCATCACGCCGCGGCGCTGGCTGAACCAGGCCAATCCGCTCCTGTCGGAGCTCATCTCGTCGCGCATCGGTCACGGATGGAAGAAAGACCTGGACCAACTGAAGCGCCTGATTCCGCTT
>DASTGP010000175.1:0-4320 GCA_035605585.1 Gallionella sp.
ATCCTCGCCGATCACGGAAGTCGGCACCTGCCCGCTGATGACAACCATCGGAATGGAGTCCATATACGCCGTGGCGATGCCGGTCACAGCATTGGTCAGCCCCGGCCCGGAGGTCACGATGGCCACGCCAACCTTGTCCGATGAGCGCGCATAGCCGTCTGCGGCGTGCACAGCCGCCTGCTCGTGGCGCACGAGGACATGTTTGACCTTATCCTGCTTGAACAGCTCGTCATAAATGAACAGCACCGCCCCGCCGGGATAGCCGAACACGTATTCGACCTGCTCCTCCTGCAAACAGCGGATGACGATCTCCGCGCCGGTCAATTCCATCACAAACACCCTATGTTTCTGCCAAAAAAGAACCGCATAAGATAAAGGTTGGCAGCATTTTGGTCAACCTTCGCCTCCAAATCGATGCGATTTCAGGCGACATGGGCAACGATTTGCTACCATTCGCCTACCCAAGGAGCCCAAACTGTCCACCGCCACAGAACTATCCGATTTCCTCTGCAGCGTAGAACGGCGTGCATACAAGCAGGCCTTGTTCGCCGTGCGCGACGAGCATGCCGCCCTGGATGTCGTGCAGGAGGCGATGATCAAACTCGCGGAGAAATACGGTGAAAAACCGGCTTCCGAACTGCCGCTGCTGTTCCAGCGCATCCTGCAAAACACCATACGCGACCACTACCGCAGGCAAAAAGTCAGATCGACCTGGGTGAGCCTGTTCTCCTCGTTTACACCCCAGAATGAGGGGGAAGAATACGATCCCCTTGAGACACTGCAGGACGATGAAAACCACACCACGCCGGCCACCCCTGACGAATCGCTGCAGCAAAACCAGGTCATCGCACTGATCGAGCAGGCGCTCGGCAAGCTGCCGGCGCGTCAACGCGAAGCCTTCCTGCTGCGTTATTGGGAAGGTCTGGACACTGCCGAAACCGCCGCAACAATGGGATGCACAGAAGGCAGCGTAAAAACACACTGCTCTCGTGCAGTGCACGCGCTTGCCATGTCCCTCAAAGCAAAAGGAGTAGAGTTGCCATGAGCAAAAACACCACCCCGCCGGAAATCGACCCGAAGCGCATTGCCAAGCTGCTCACGCGCGCCGCGGAACAACTGGACGCCGATACCCTGGCGTCGCTCCGCCACGCGCGCAATAGAGCATTGGAGCGACGAGCGGTAACCAAACCTGCTTTCTCGCTCAGCACGGGACACCATATACACTGGCCGTCGCCTCACACCATCCCGCAATGGATTGGGACGGCAGCCCTGCTAGTGGCGATAGTGGCCGGTGGCGTAAGCTACTGGCATCATTCGCGTGAAGAGATGAGCCATCTGGATGTCGCCATCCTCACCGACGATATGCCTATGGAAGTTTTTGTAGATCGATAACCGCATGAAACGAATCATCTCCGCCGTCGCCCTGCTTTGCGCGCTGAACACCACGACAGCTGTCGCCGCCCCCCCCTATTGGCGCACCCTCACTCCTGCGCAGCAGGAGGCTCTGGCCCCAATGTCCCAGCAATGGGACGGACTGCCCGAGACGCAGCAACGCAACCTGTTGAATGTTGCAAAACACTATCCGGAACTGAGCCCGAAGGCAAAGCAACGCTTCCTGAGCCGGCTTGGAACATGGAGCCGACTGACCCCGAAGCAACGCGAAGCTGCACGCGACAAGTATCGCGCCTTCAGCAAGGTGCCGGAAGAAAAGCGCAAGCAAGTCAGACAGATGATCAAGGAAGAGCAGGCCCGAAAAGAAGAGCAGGCCAAAAAAACGGAATAACTCGCGCCCGTCTAACGCCGCTCGGTCCACCAGAGCATCGCCACCCCCAGCAGCAGGAACAAGCCCGTCATCGCGGTGGCGCTGAGGAACGGCGACCAGTCATTGAGCGCCCCCAAGCTGGCGAACAGCCGCCCGACGAAGTGGAACACCAGCCCCAGCACGATGCCCGCGAATATCATCGCGCTGATCCCGCCGGATCGCCGCTGGTACGAGGCGAACGGCAACGCCAGCAACATCATCACCAGCAGCGCCAATGGATAGAGCAGCTTGTTCCACATGGCGATCTCATAGCGCGCACTTTTCTGCCGATTATCCTGGAGATGCCCCACATACTGGTAAAGATCGTAGGCCGACATCTGCTCGGGCACCACCATCAAGACGCTCAGGATGCTCGGGTTCAGCTCCGAGCGCCATTCCTGGCTGGCCGCGGCATTGACCGCGGTTCCCTGCTTGTCGAAGCGTGTCTCCAGGACATCTTCCAGCTGCCAGCGCCCCTCTTCGATGAAGTTCGCCCGCTTGGCATTGATGATGGCCTGCAAGTGATAGGTATCGTCAAAACGATAGATATTGACGTTCGACAAACTGGTATCCGGCATCACGTTCTTCACGTTCACGAAACTGCGCTCGTCCTTGACCCACACCCCCGAACGGAACTCCTTGAGAGACACCTGAGTATTTTGCGCCTTCATGCGCAATTGCTGCGCCATCCGCTCGCTGGGCGGCGCGACGAACTCGCTGATCGCAAAACTCAGCACGATCAAAGGCACGGAGATCTTGAACAGTGCACCCAGCATCTGCCAGAGGGATGCGCCTGAAGCGCGATAAACAGTCAGCTCGGAGCTGGCCGCCAGCTGCACCAAAGCGAATATGCTGCCCACCAGCACCGCCACCGGGAACAGCTCGTAGACATGGCCGGGAATGGTCAGCGCCACGAACAGCAACACATATCCCAAATGGTACTGCCCCTGCCCCATCACGTTCAGCTCATGGATCAAATCCAGAAAAGCAAACAGCATGATGAGCGCGGCGAACACCAGCGCAATGCTGAGGTAGATTTCGCGGCCGAGGTAACGTGTCAGCAGATTCATTTCGCCCAAAGCCTCCGCAGCGAGGATAAAGACATGCGACGGTAAAACATTGCCGCCGTGATCGCCAGCATCGCCGCATGTATACCCCATAGCCCGATGACTGGCGACAACTTACCCTGCCCAACCCATGCATTGGTGACGCTGATCATATTGCTGTACAGCATGTACAGCACGATGGCCATAACCAGATTGAGCGATCGGCCGGCACGCGGATTGACGTAGCTCAGGGGAATGGCCAACAAGGCCAGAATCGCGGCGCTGATGGGCAACCCAAGCCGCCACTCCAGCTCGGAAAGATTCCATGAGGTGGGGTTACGCCACAGTTCCGGCGTAGACATGGTGCGCGCATAGGGCTGAGCGAGCTTGGGCGGCACACCGTCGATTCGTATCGCATAGCGCTCGAACTCCACGATGTTGTAATCGCGCTGTCCGGGCACCCCTTCATAACGCGTGCCATTCAGCAACACCAGGAAGCGGTCACCGTTCGGTAAGGTTTCCTGCAAACCCTGTCGCGCCACCATGGTACCCAGCTTGCCGTTCTGCATCGACTGCACGAACACGTTGCCGACGCGATTGGAGCCCGGGTTCAGATTCTCGACGAAATAGACCCGGTCAGCCTGTTTCGATTCGCGGAACGTTCCCGGAATTGCCGCCGCCACATCATCCCGGCTCTCCAGCTTGCTCTTGAATTCGTCGGCCTTTTTCAACGCCCAAGGCGACAGCACGAGGCTGAGCAGCGCGATCACGCCCACCACCGGCAAGGCATACCACATCACCGGCCGTATCCAGCGCGTCAGTCCGATGCCGGAACAGAACCACACCACCATCTCGCTATCCCGATAACAGCGCGACAAGGTGAGCAATATGGAAATGAACAGGCTGATGGAGAGCAGCACAGGCAGGTAATTCATTGCACTGAAACCCAGCATCGCCAGCACGCCATCGACGGCCAGCCGTCCGCTGACCGCATCACCCAAGAGGCGAATCAATTGCGTAATGACTACGATGCCCAGCAACACCGCGAACACCAGGAAGCCATTGCCCGCAAATTCGCTCACGAGGGTGCGCTGGAAAATACCCAGGCGTAGTGGCTTTGACTTTATGCGGCGAGTTTGCGGATAATCCGGCATCGGAATGTAGGCTTGAATATCTTATAAGGAGTAGCGCGTGGAATTTAGCATAAAACAGGGTAGCCCGGAGAAGCTGAAGAGCGGTTGTGTGGCAGTTGGCGTGTTCGAAGGCGGGAAACTGTCCGCGGCCGCACAACTGCTCGACAAGGCAGCGAAGCACGCGCTCAGCGACCTCATCGCACGCGGCGACATGAGCGGCAAATCGGCATCCACGCTGCTGCTGCACGCGGCCCCCGGCGTTGCCGCCGAACGCATCCTGCTGGTTGGCCTGGGCAAGGCCGGCGAACTGAACAACAAGGCCAGCGTCGAGATCCTGGCC